>CAZYIP010000014.1:1467-25499 GCA_964646895.1 uncultured Salinisphaerales bacterium
GAGAAATCCAGGGCATCGACCGGGTCGTCGTAACTCACGTCGCCGTCGGCCATGGTATCCGCATCTTCCGATTCGGGATCCAGTGAAACATCGGGAAGATCGAATTCCAGAGCCGTGACTTCGGGTACAGTGTTCGCCGTGTCCATCGCGACCTCCTGAGGGAAGCGATCGTCTTCGATGTCCGCTACATCAAACGCCGGCAACTCGTCATCGGATTCAATGGATGCCGCATCCATTCCGATACCTGCATCCTCGATGGCCATCTCCTCGGCAAGCTCTGTCGGCGCCTCGTCTGCGCTGCTCGCGCTCTGGCCGGCAATGTCCTCCGTGTCGGCAAATTCCCTGACCACCGTTTCCATGCTGCCAGCCGGTTCGGCATCCGCGGTTGGTGGTGTCGCTTCTTCGACCGCCTCAGTCGCGCGGCCTCCTTCAAACAGTTCGTCTGCCGGAGCCAGTTCGGCGCCCATGGCAGCGACCGCGGCCCAGTCGGCGTCCGAAACATCAGGCAGATCGCGCAACTCGCGCGCGCGCTCGGCAAAGCGCTCGACGTCGTTGGTTCCGCGCAGTGCCTCCAGCTCCTTCATGCGCAGATCAGCGCGCCGCGGGTGCGCCATGATCACAGGAGCCAGGCCGGCCAGAGCCTTGTCGTACAGATGGTAGGCAATGTTGAAATCGGCCTCCGCAAGCGCCGCGTCGGGCTCGTCTGCGCCAGCAGTCGATTCGACCGTCTCGGGCCGCCCCGAAAGATCCGGCGAGGCATGGGCGGCTACCGGGGCAGGCTCCCTTTCGACCGCGGGCGCCGGAGCGACCCGGTTATACCAGCGGGTCCACAACCACACCAGCACCACGGCAACCAACGCAACAATGGCGAGCACCATGAGAGCCAGGCGCAGATCCGACGCGCTCAGCGAACTGGCCTGGGGTTGCACGGTGGCCGCCGCCGAGCCTTCGATGCCACCGGCGCCGCCTGTAGAGGCCGGGGCTTCTTCCGCTGCTACGCTCGCCGCCGAAGCATGGGCGTCGGCCGCGGTCTCCGTGTCGGCCACTGCCGCCTGCGCCACGGACGGCTCCGCCTCCGTCGCACTTTCAATGCCGGATTCCGCCGATTCGTCAACATACGCGAACTGTTGCGCCTCCATTGGCGAGGCATTCACGAGGCTGCCGCCCTCGGCAAGGGAGGGAGCGGGCTCCAGTAACGGAGGCGCCATCCTGCGGAACGGGTTGCCAGGGCTCAAGTGCGCACGCTGCAGCAAGGCCTTCAGTGCTGCCTCGGGAATGGTCACGCGCCCGCCGCCGCCCGTCACCGGCGCCTGCTCGGGCGCGGTCAGTACAAGGCGCCCGCCCTTGGGCGCCGGTGTTTGCGATGATCCGCGTCGCTCCCGAAACGCCCGGATCTGGCGCCTGACCTCGGCCCGCGCCCGGGCCTGATCGATGGACGTGAGCACCGGCACGCCGGGAACGTTCAGCATGGTCCCCGCACGCAAATCGTTGATGCCACCGTCGAATGAATCGGGATTATGGGAGTAGATTCCCATCACCATCTGTTCCATGGTGACGCCGCGCTGCTCGGGCTCGAAGGACTGGGCAATACTCCAAAGCGTCTGGCTGCGCCGGACCGGGCCGTAGGTCGCGGGCAGTCCGTTGCCGTCATGAACGGCCGCGGCCGGCGGCTTGACGGTAACCGGGGCTGGCGGGGCCGCGGGCGGCGTGGCAACGACTGGCGCGGTCGTCTCCGGGACAACAGGTGGCGCGGTCGTCTCCGGCATGGCAGGCGATGCAGTCACGAAACCCTCGGGGCTGAGGAATGCGCTGAGTTCGTCCACGGCGACGTCCGTCGGCGAAGCCACTCTCAGGAGCAGATCCAGATATGGCTGATTGACGCTCCCTTGTGTGGACAGATGAACGTACGCCTTGCCGTTTTTTTGTACCAGCTTCAGATGGACGCGATCCAGTACCGGGGAACGGCGCAAACCGGCCTTCTCGAACTCCTCCGCCGAAGGGATGGAAACCGTCAGGCTGTCGATATCCTGCCCGGCGACGTCAGTGAGCGCGACGTCGGCATCCAGCGGCTGGCCAAGCGCCGAATGAACCTGGAGCTGACCGAACCCGAGGGGATACGCGGCGGGCGCCGCAAGACCCAATACGACCGCCGCCGCCAAGGCTATCTTTTTGAGCATGAAGTCTCCCAGTCCTTTCCCCTCGCGCGGCACTGCTGTAGCGAGTCCATTTGCCGCCCGAACGGCCGGGTACCTGTTCCTGACCCGGCACGTTCAACGAGCCCCGGCGCCCCGACCGCCGGAGCTCGATCCGCCGTCAGAGATAGTCGCGGATCAGCGACTCGGCGATCTGAATACTATTCAGTGCCGCACCCTTACGGACGTTATCCGACACGACCCATAGATTAAGGCCGCGGGGGTGGGAGATGTCTTCACGAATACGACCAACGAACACAGCGTCGCGATGAGCGGCTTCCGTGACGGCAGTGGGATAGCCACCATCCTGCCGCTCGTCGAGCACGACGACGCCGGGCGCACGTGCCAGCAGCTCGCGTGCCTGCTCCACCGAAACCCGGTCCCGCATCTCCATATGCAGGGCCTCGGAATGGCCGTAGAAGACGGGTACGCGCACGGCCGTGGGATTCACCTGGATGCTTTCGTCCTCGAGAATCTTGTGAGTCTCCCACACCATTTTCATTTCTTCCTTGGTGTAGCCATTGTCGAGGAACACATCGATGTGCGGCAGTACGTTGAACGCGATCTGCTTGGCGTACGCGCTCGGCGGTTCGATATCCTGGCCGTTCAGCAGGCGCGCCGTCTGGCCCGCCAGCTCTTCCATGGCCGGCTTGCCGGAGCCGGAGACGGCCTGGTAGGTGGCAACGTTGACACGCTCGATGCCCACGGCATCGTGAAGCGGCTTCATCGCCACCACCATCTGGATGGTGGAGCAGTTGGGGTTGGCGATAATGCCGCGATTGGTATAGTCGGCGATCGCGCGCGGATTGACCTCCGGCACGACCAGCGGGATATCGGCGTCGTAGCGGTACTGCGACGTGTTGTCGATGACCACGCAGCCGGCTGCCGCGGCTTTCGGCGCAAAAACTTCGGAAATCGAGGCCCCGGCCGAAAACAGCCCGATCTGCACCCTGGAGAAATCGAACTCCTCGGCATCGAGCACTTTCAGCTCACGGTCTTTGAAGCGCACACGGGTGCCGGCCGAGCGGCTGCTCGCGAGCGGATACAGCGTCCCCACGGGAAAATTGCGCTGCGCGAGAATGTCCAGCATGGCCTCGCCGACAGCCCCGGTTGCACCCAGTACCGCCACGTCGAACTGCTTGCTCATGAGATTTGTACGTTTTGATGGAGAAAATGGAACCCACTCTCCATGGTGGAGAGAGGGAGTCAGAGCGACCTATTGTAACGCATCGACCACCGCGCCGCCGATTTCCGCGGTGCTCGCCGCACGCTCGCCCTCGCCCGCAAGGTCGCGGGTGCGCAGACCCTGCCGCAGCACCCGCCCGACCGCGTCGTCGACTTTTTGCGCCAGATCCGCATGGCCGAGACTGTAACGCAGCATCATCGACACCGAGAGGATGGTGGCGAGCGGATTGGCGAGGCCCTGCCCGGCGATGTCCGGTGCGGAGCCATGCACCGGCTCGTACATGCCCTTGCCGTTGGCGTCGAGGGATGCCGAGGGCAGCATCCCGATCGAACCGGTGAGCATGGCTGCGGTATCGGAGAGGATGTCGCCGAACAGGTTGCCGGTAACGATCACGTCGAACTGGCGCGGTGCGCGCACCAGCTGCATCGCGGCGTTGTCGACATACATGTGCGTCAGATCGACGTCCGGATAGTCGCGTGCGACGTGGCTCACCACCTCGCGCCACAACTCGGACACCTCCAGCACGTTGGCCTTGTCCACCGAGCACACACGGCGCTGGCGCTGCCTCGCCACGTCGAAAGCGACGCGTGCGATACGCTCGATCTCGCGCGCATCGTAGCGCATGGTGTTGAACGCTTCGCGCTGACCGTCCTCGCGTACAACCAGCTCCCGTGGCTGACCGAAATAAATGCCGCCGGTCAGTTCGCGCACGATCATCATGTCCAGCCCGTCGACCACATCGGCGCGCAGGGTCGAGGCGCCGCTCAGCTCGGAGTACAGCAGCGCGGGGCGCAGGTTGGCGAACAGACCCAGCTCCGAGCGCAGACGCAGCAGGCCCTTTTCCGGCCGTTTGCTGCGTTCGATTTGCTCCCACTTCGGCCCGCCGACCGCGCCCAGAAGCACGGCATCGGCGGCGCGCGCCGGCGCCAGCGTTTCATCCGGCAGCGGATCGCCATGGCGATCGATGGCGGCGCCGCCTACCAGCCCCCACTCGAGTTCGACGTCCAGTCCATGCCGCTGGCGCAGTGCCTCAAGCACCGCGGCAGCCTGCTCGACGATCTCCGGCCCGATGCCATCGCCCGGCAACAACAGGATGCGCCGGCTCATGCGCTGGTCCCCGTACGGCCACCAAACAGCCATGGCGCTTCCTGGCGGCGGCGCGCTTCGTATGCACGGATGGCGTCGGCGTGCTGGAGAGTCAGGCCGATATCATCCAGCCCCTTGAGCAGGGTTTCCTTGCGGAACGCATCGATGTCGAAAGACAGGGTTTCCCCGGCCGGGGAGACGATCGTCTGTGCGGACAGGTCAACCTGCATCGCGGGCGTTGCGGCCGTCTCCGCCTGATCGCACAGAGAAATCACTGTTTCCTTATCTAGGACAATGGGTAGCAGTCCATTCTTGAAGCAGTTGTTGTAGAAAATATCGGCGAAACTCGGTGCGATCACTACCCGGATGCCGTAATCCAGCATGGCCCACACCGCATGTTCGCGCGACGAGCCGCAGCCGAAATTTTCATACGCCAGCAGCACCGCGGCTTTGCGGTACCGGTCCTGATTGAGCACGAACTCGGGGTTTTCGCGGCGGCTGGCCACATCCACGCTCAGATCGCCCGGATCCAGATAACGCCAGTCGTCGAACAGGTAGCCACCAAAGCCGGTGCGCTCGATGGATTTGAGATACTGCTTGGGGATCACGGCATCGGTATCGACATTGGTGCGCCGCAGCGGCGCCGCGATCCCGGACACCCGGTCGAATGCTTGCATGGCTGTCTTGCCTCCTCAATGATTGAGCTCAGCAGCCAGCGGCCGCCGCAAGGTATTGATCGCGCTTGCTGGATTCAAACGCGACACACTATTTCACCATGTGGTATCGACATCCAGCCATCATCCGCCGCCGCCCAGTCACGCCAGGCTTGCGACACGCGCTCGAGATCGGCCTGCGTCGCAATACACGCAGCGCGCAGTTGATCGGCGATTCTGGATTTCAGGATCCGGTCGGCCCACATGCCACCCCACCAGGCGCGGCTCTCCGGCGTCGCGAAACACCAGGTGCTGGATGTCGCTGCAATATCGGCAAAACCTGCCCGGCGTGCCCAGCACAACAAGCGCCGGCCCGCATCAGGCTCGCCACCGTTGGCCCTCGCCGCCTGTTGATACCACTGCATCCATTCGTCGAGGGCCGGTAATGCGGGATACCAGACAAACCCGGCATAGTCGGCGTCGCGCGCAGCGACGATGCCGCCCGGCCTGCACACCCTGCGCATTTCCCGAAGTGCCTGCACCGGATCACCAACGTGTTGCAAGACCTGATGGGCATGCACAATATCGAAACGGTCGTCCGGGAAGTCCAGTGCGTGTATGTCGCCGACCGCAAAGTCGACATTGGTCAAACCCCGGCGGATTATTTCGGATCGTGTCAGGTCAAGTGCGGACGTGGTCGCTTCCACCGCGGTCACCCGGCCCGGCGCCACCCGCGAAGCAAAATCCGCCGTGATCGTTCCCGGGCCTGAACCTATGTCGAGCAGGTCGCACCCGGGCTTGAGTTCGGCCGAAAAATAAGCGGCGGAGTTCTCGACCGTGCGATTGCTGTGCGATCGCAACACGGAGCTGTGGTGGCCATGGGTATAAACTGCTCCGCTGTTCGGCATGATTCCCTCGGCCTTCTGTGGAAACACGCAGCACCCGGCGCGATCACGCCGGGCGGTTTTCGGCCGCGTCGCGAATGTCGACGAAATGCCCGGCGATCGCCGCTGCTGCTGCCATGGCGGGGCTCACCAGATGCGTACGCCCGCCGCGCCCCTGGCGGCCCTCGAAGTTGCGGTTGGAAGTCGAGGCGCAGCGTTCGCCCGGCTCCAGTTGATCGGGATTCATGCCCAGGCACATGGAGCAGCCCGACTCGCGCCACTCGAAGCCGGCCTCCCTGAAGATGCGGTCCAGTCCTTCCGACTCCGCCTGCCGCTTGACCATCGTGGAGCCCGGCACGACCATGGCCAGCTTCACCGAATCGGCTACCCGACGGCCCTTCACATACCCGGCCGCCGCCCTCAGATCCTCGATGCGCGCGTTGGTGCAGGAGCCGATGAACACCTTGTCGATGGCAATGTCGCGCACCGGCGTTCCGGGCGTGAGGTCCATGTAGGCCAGTGCCCGGCGCACCTGTTCGGCCCTGGATACGCTGTCGGCCGCAAGCGCGTCCGGATCCGGCACGACGCCGTCGATCGGCACCACCATCTCGGGTGAGGTACCCCAGGTGACCTGAGGCTTGATCTGCGCCGCGTCGATCCGCACTTCGCGGTCGAAGACGGCGCCCTCGTCCGATTTCAGATCCCGCCAGGCGGCCACTGCCTGGTCCCACAGCTCACCGGTGGGTGCGAACGCACGCCCGCGCAGATAATCGATGGTGGTGTCGTCCACCGCAATCATGCCGGCGCGCGCGCCGCCCTCGATGGACATGTTGCACAGACTCATGCGCGCTTCCATGCTCAGCCGCTCGATGGCCTCGCCCGCGTATTCGATCACGTGACCCGTGCCGCCCGCGGTACCGATCTGCCCGATCATCGCCAGCGCGATGTCCTTGGAGGTGATACCGGGCGCAAGGCGACCATCGACGATGACGCGCATGTTTTTCGCCTTGCTCATGACGATGCACTGGGTGGCCAGCACATGCTCGACCTCCGAGGTGCCGATGCCGAAGGCGAGTGCACCAAAGGCGCCGTGGGTGGAGGTATGCGAGTCGCCGCATACGACGGTCATGCCTGGCAGGGTGGCGCCCTGCTCGGGACCGATCACGTGCACGATGCCCTGGCGGGGGTCGTTCATGCCGAACTGCAGGATGCCGTATTCGCGCGTGTTGCTGTCGAGCGCGTCGACCTGGGCGCGGGAAATGGGGTCCTGGATACCGCGGCTGCGGTCGGTGGTGGGGACGTTGTGGTCCGGCGTGGCCAGGTTGGCGTCGATACGCCACGGTTTGCGGCCGGCGAGCCGCAGCCCGGCAAATGCCTGCGGCGAGGTCACTTCGTGCACCAGATGGCGATCAATGTAGATCAGCGCGGTGCCATTGCCGTTGTCGCGCACCTGGTGCGCATCCCACAGCTTGTCGTACAGGGTTTTGGGAGTCATCGCCCGCTCCGGGAGTTCGTTCTGTGTAGAGCGATTATAAGACCTCTGTTCTATTACTCAAATGCATGTTTTTTATGTATGCTATGAACGACTGGAATCAAACAAAAGCGGGAATCTGTTGGTATCGATTTCTTTTGACGTGCCGAGGGCTGGAGGAAGGTCTTTTCAGGACACGCCGTAAATACATCCCTGTAGGCTCGAGGGCCGCATCCCTGCGGCCAACGGTCCAGAAAAGCCAGCCCCTCAACCCTACTCATCATATAG
Organism: uncultured Salinisphaerales bacterium; assembly: GCA_964646895.1. GTDB lineage: Bacteria > Pseudomonadota > Gammaproteobacteria > Nevskiales > CAZYIP01 > CAZYIP01. Next base: position 9,228 of record CAZYIP010000014.1, read on the forward strand.
CGTCAGTTTGAAAGTACTTGCATGGACACGCGCCTCTTCGCCGCCTTCGTCGAAATTGCCCGCAGCCGCTCGTTCTCGCGTGCGGCGGAAACGCTGCACCTGACTCAGCCCGCGATGAGCAAGCGAATTGCGGCGCTGGAGTCCCAGATGGGCGCGCCGCTGTTCGATCGCATCGGCCGCGACGTCGCGCTGACCGAAGCGGGGCGCACGCTGCTGCCGTTCGCCGAGCACATTTTGCGCGAGCTGGATGACGGTCGGCGCGCGATCAGCAGCCTTTCCGGCCGTGTCGCGGGACCGTTGTCGATCGCGACGAGTCACCACGTGGGCCTGCACCGGCTGCCGGGAGTGCTGCGCGGCTTCACGGCCCGTTATCCGGACGTGGAACTGGACCTGCACTTTCTCGAATCGGAGGAGGCCTGCCGGGAGGTGGCACAGGGACGCATCGAGATGGCGGTTATCACGCTGCCACTGGAGGAGTTGTCGCGCCTGCGCTGCCAGGTGCTGTGGGAGGACCCGATGCGAGTGGTTGTCGCAAGCGACCACCCGCTGGCCGAGCATCGCAAGCAGGATGTCCGGGATCTTCACGACCATCGGGCAATACTGCCCGGGGCGGAGACGTTTACGCGGAGTCTGATCCGGGCGCAACTGGCAGCGGCAGGAGTGGAGCCGCGGGCGCGTCTGGAAACGAACTACCTGGAAACGATACGCATGCTGGTCAGCGTGGGACTCGGCTGGAGCGTACTGCCCCTGACCATGCTGGAAGGCGGGCTGGTGACCCTGTTCGACGAGCAGTTGCAGTTCATGCGCCGGCTCGGTGTGGTATGGCACCGTCAGCGCCGCCTGTCGGGCGCGGCGCGTGCTCTTCTGGAATTACTTGAAGATCCTGCGGTAACCGCGGGTTATCGCGACTAAAGTCGCTCCCACAACTCGGTTTCCTTCGCTTGCCGGGTCAGGATTAGAAATATCAGCTGGCCAACGGCGCTCGGGATACTTGACCGAGAGCATAAGGATCTCCCACAAGCACAACGGCTACTTGGACTGTGGGAGCGGCTTCGGCCGCGATTGCGATGTGTGCCCCGGAATCGTCTCGACCAAATAAAACTTTGTCAGTCCGCTACGGGCGGTATGCGAGGTGTGGCGGGCTGAACATCCCCGTTCTGGGCCCGCTGGCGCAGCACGTGATCCATCAGCACCAGGGCCAGCATGGCTTCGGCAATCGGTGTCGCGCGAATGCCAACGCAGGGATCGTGACGACCCGTGGTGCGAATCTCGGTGTCGTGGCCGCTCACGTCAACGGTGCGCCCGGGAATGGTGATGCTGGAGGTAGGCTTGAGCGCGATGCTGGCGCGTATGTTCTGGCCGGTGCTGACACCCCCGGCGACGCCGCCGGAATGGTTGCTCAGGAATCCGCGCGAGCTGAGTTCGTCCCGATGCTCGCTGCCGCGCTGGGCGACAGCGGCGAAGCCGTCGCCGATCTCGACGCCCTTGACCGCGTTGATACTCATCAATGCCGCTGCCAGACCGGCGTCCAGGCGATCGTAGACCGGTTCGCCCAGGCCGGGTGGTACGTCGCTGGCTTCGACGTTGATGCGCGCACCAACCGAATCGCCGGCGCGACGCAGTTCGATCATGAACGTTTCCAGCTCCGGCACGCGCGCCGGTTCGGCGCAGAAGAAGGGATTCCGGCCGACCGCATCCCAGTCTTCGAGTGCGAGTTCGATCGGTCCGAGCTGGGCCAGGTAGCCGCGGATCACAACCCCGTAGTGCTCATGCAGGTATTTGCGCGCGATGGCGCCCGCAGCGACCCGCACCGCAGTCTCACGGGCGGAGGCACGACCACCGCCACGGTAGTCGCGGCGGCCGTATTTCTGAATGTAGGCATAGTCGGCGTGATTGGGCCGAAAGAGGTCCTTGATCCTGCCGTAATCGCGCGAGCGCTGGTCCTGATTGCGTATCAGCAGCGCAATTGGCGTGCCGGTGGTTTCGCCCTCGAACACGCCGGACAGAATCTCCACCTGATCGGGTTCGCGGCGCTGGGTGACAAACCGCGACGTGCCCGGCCGGCGCCGGTCCAGATCGTGCTGGATATCCGCCTCGCTCAGCGCCAGACCGGGCGGGCAGCCATCGACAACGCAACCAATGGCCGGCCCGTGGCTCTCGCCAAAGCTGGTGACGACAAACAGTTTTCCAAGGCTGCTTCCAGACATGGCGGTGTATTATACGCGTGTATGCGCGGCGGATTCCGACCCTGGATTGTGGCGGATTTGCAGGAAGCGATCGAGATCGCGGCTAAAGCCGCTCCCACAACTCTTGATCCCCGGCTCCCGACTCCCGCCAGACCGCCAACTCATCCGCATAGATGGCGAACACGCCACCGCCGCCGCGCTCGAATTCCAGCCAGTTGAACGGGAGCTGCGGCACGCGTTCAACCAGATGCGCAGCGCTGTTGCCGACCTCCACCACCAGCAGCCCGTCCTCGGTCAGATGGTCCGGCGCCTCTCGCAACAAGCGCATGACCAGATCCAGGCCGTCTTCGCCTCCTGCCAGTGCCAAAGTCGGCTCGTGAGTGTACTCGCCCGGCAGCGCCGCCATCTCCGCTGCATCCACGTAGGGCGGATTGCTGACGATCAGGTCGTAGCGCCGCCCGCGAAGCTCGGCGAACAGATCGGAGCGAACCAGCCCGACGCGGTCTTCCAGCTCGTGCCGCGCTACATTGGCACGGGCGACTTCGAGCGCGGCCGCGGAAATGTCCGTAGCGTCGACCGCGGCGTTCTGAAACGCTACCGCGCAGGCGATGGCGATACAGCCGCTGCCGGTACACAGGTCGAGGATGCGACGCGGCTCCCGCTCGCCGAGCCACGGCTGGAAGCGGTTCTCGATCAGTTCGGCAACAGGCGAGCGCGGGATGAGCACCCGCGCGTCCACGAAGAACGGCAGGCCGGCAAACCACGCCTCTCCGGTAAGGTACGGTGCGGGCACGCGCTCGTCCATCCGCCGTTGCAGCAGCTCCAGCACGGTGCGACGCTCGTGCGGCAGCAGGCGTGCGCCAAGATAGATATCCGGCACATCCGGCGGCAGATGCAGGGCATGCAGCACGAGCTGCGCCGCCTCGTCCAGCGCGTTGTCGGTGCCATGACCGAAGCACAGGCCGGCTTCACGAAAGCGGCTGGCACCCCAGCGGATCAGATCTCGTGGCGTAAGCAGATGTTCGACAATGGTTTCCAGGCAGATCACTCGGCTCGTTCCGGCGCTGATTTCTTACCGGGCGCACGTATTATCCCTCGCCGTACCGGATTGCTCACGGCGGCGATCGTCCGTCAGAGTCATGCCGACCAGGGCGGATATCGCGCTCTGGTCATGTTCATTATAGAGGCGGGCGGTCCCCCGGCCCGCGTGCTTCGAAATATAACAGGCGATATCGGCCTTGCGCATCGCCTCCGCGGCGGAACGGCTGCAGTCACCGATCATCGCCACCCCCGCGCTCGCGCTCACTCCGTACCTCTGCTCCATCCGGACAAGCAGATACTGTTGCAGGCCGCCGGTGATGTCCTCCGCCAGCGCCAGCGCCGACGCCGCATCGACATCCAGTGCCAGCAGGCCGAATTCATCGCCGCCCAGGCGAGCGAGCGTGTCGCCGGCGCGCACGTGGCTCTCCAGATAGCTCGCCACCGATATCAGCAACTGATCGCCGGCATGATGTCCGACATTGTCGTTGACCTGTTTGAATCGGTCCAGGTCGATGTAGATCATCGCATGCCGCGCCCCTGCGCGCGCAGCATCCTGAAAAGCGTCCTCCAGACGCTCTTCGAAAAAAGCGCGATTATGCAGCTTGGTCAGGGAATCATGCCGGGCCAGAAACTCAAGCTGCTGTCGGGCCAGACGTTCCTTCGTGACATCGCGAAACACGATCACCGCGCCCAGCAAGACGCCATCCTCCCGATGAATCGGCGCCGCCGAGTCCTCGATCACATATTCGGTGCCGTCCCGCGAGACCAGGAGCGCGTATCCTGGCAGGCACGGGTCCGGCTCCCGGCGCAGACGCCGGGCCGTCAGGTCGACGATCGGCTCACGGCTTTCCTCGTCGATGACGTGAAACACTTCGCTCAGTGGCCTGCCGATGGCTTCGGCTTCGCTCCAGCCGGTCAGCCGGGAAGCGACATAATTGATGCGCTCGATGCGACCGCCGGCACCCGTCGTGATCACCGCATCACCAATGCTGTAGAGCGTCACCATCGCCTTGTCGCGCTCGGCCTGGAACTGCGCCTGGCTCGACGCCAACGCCCGCAATGCCTGTTTCTGTTCGTGAATCTTCCGGTTCAATGCGTCGAAGGCGATGATGGAGCGCTGATTGTCCGCCAGAATGCGGATGCACAGCAGCGCGCTCGCACCATTACCGGGGCGTATCAGGGCACCGCTGCAGCGTTTCGACAGGCTGTCCACGCAGCCGATCTGACCGCCGACACGCCAACGAAAACGCCCCGGTGCCGGTCGGCGCCGGCGCGAACACAGACGCAGGAAATCGGCTACGTACGCTTCGGATTCCTCCGTCAGCCGGTGCAGCCGGGTACCGATCATGGCCGCGCCCGACATCTCGAACTGACGCTGCGCGGGATTATTGGCCCAGCACACGACACCCGCGCCATTGACAAAAAGGGTGGGCTCGACGAGCGTTGCCGCGAAGTCGATCAACGCGGCAGGAACAGGCCCTAACGGAGGCTCCGGAAATACTCGGTACCGTTGGTGTCGACGGAAGCGCCTTCCGGGGTCAGGTGAATCACGACACGGCAGCCGGGATCGCCGCGCGCGATCGCCTCGTCGAGCCGTACGCGGGCGTAGCCACGGTTCTCCGCGGCGATCGTCCCGAACATCGACGAGGTCATCTGGCAAAATGAAGGCCGGCCAACGACGATCTCGCCGAACGGACAGGTATGATTGACGAGCACGATCCGCTCGGGGGTGCACTCTTCAATTGAAAATCCGCCGTTGATGCGCCGCTTCAGATCGACCAGCACTTCCGCCAACTGCCATACGTCGAGTTCGTCGACCCCGTATGCTTCGCGGTATGCCGGGTCGAGCCACTCGCCTATGCGCTGGCCCACCACCGAGATGAATCCCTCCGCTTCCTCGAGCCCGACCACGTCTTCGAGCATGCCCGAGAGTTCACCCAGCAGGCGGCGCACGAAAAGATCCCGCTCCAGGGGAATGGACAGGCCATCCGTCCCTTGTTTATCGGTATCAAGTGGTCGCAGTGCGGCAGTCGCAGGCATGATTCTCTCCGACACGGGTGACAGGGGAAAGTTCTCGATGCCAATCCACGGGAGCATCAACCCGAAGCTGGTACTCAACGGTATGAACGCCGAGTTACCCGCGACAGTTCCTGATACCTCTGCAAGTGTTGACGCCCGATGCTCACCGCACCCAAGGTCGGTGATGAATAAAGTATAGACCATCGTATGGAGCTTGCCCGCGGCGTGTCGTATGCGAAAATTGCGCTTTCTATTTACTGCGGCACACGACATGAACCGAACCCGGGACACCGCCGGAACGGGTAACGCCTCGATCAGCGACCGGGCCTTCGCACTGCTGCAATACCCGCTGCCGACCCACTGGTTGTCGAACCTGGTCTGGCACCTGACGCGGTTACGTACACGCTGGCTTGCCGGCGCCTCGATTCGCCTGTTCATGCGCGCTTTCGGCGTTTCTCTGGCCGACGCGAAACTGCCGGACGTCAGCGCGTTCGCGTGCTTCAACGAGTTCTTTACCCGCGAGTTGCGCGACGGCGCCCGACCGCTGCCACAAGCCGAAGCCGCACTCGCCTGCCCGGTCGACGGGCGCATCGGTCAGCTCGGCAAGGTAGCTGGCGGACGTATCGTGCAGGCCAAGGGTCACGACTACAGCGTGGCGGAGCTGCTGGCAGACCGGTCGCTGGCCGCCGGTTTCGAGGGTGGCGTCTTTTGCACGTTATACCTGGCGCCGAGTGATTATCACCGCGTACACATGCCATGTGCCGGCCGGGTATCGCGCACGGTGCTGATTCCCGGCCGGCTGTTCAGCGTAAATCCGGCCACGACGCGTACCGTGCCCCGACTCTTCACGCGCAACGAAAGGCTGGTCTGCCTGTTCGAGGGAGACAATGGCCCGTTCGTGCTGGTGATGATCGGCGCGATGCTGGTGGGTTCGATCGAGACCGTCTGGGGCGGGCGGATGACACCGCCCCGCGCACGGCAAATCGCGGCGCACGAATTCGCGGCCGACGGCGAACGCATCATTCACCTGCCGCGCGGCGCGGAAATGGGCCGCTTCAACATGGGTTCTTCGGTGGTGCTGCTGTTCCCCGCGGGCAGCGCCCGCTGGTGCCCGTCGCTGGCGCCCGGACAGGTCGTGCGCATGGGACAGGCGCTGGGGGATTCTTATTGCTTTCATCGCGGCTGAAGCCGCTCCCACAACTTCATTCCCTCTCCCCGGCCCTCTCCCGCCAGCGGGAGAGGAGGAAATAGAGCGGCTTCAGCCGCGATCAGCCGATGTGGCCATAGCCAATGCCGTCAGCGCAACCTGTCAGTCCCTGCTCACGCCCGATCGGCCGGAAACGCCATCACCTCGGCAACGGAGTTCACCCCCAGCTCCAGCATCAGCAATCGGTCGATCCCCAGGGCTACGCCGGCACAGGGCGGCAAACCCGCGCGCAGGGCTTCGATCAGGGCGTGGTCGACCGGTGGCCGTTCCCCCGAGCCGCGGGCACGGTCCCGCTCGAAGCGCCGCAACTGTTCATCGGCATCGGCAAGCTCGTGGAAGCCGTTGGCGATCTCGATACCTGAAACATACAGCTCGAAGCGCTCCGCGACCGGCGGATTCTCCGGGCGCACGCGTGCCAGGGCCGCCTGCGAAGCCGGATAATCATAGATCAGCATGGGCCCGTCGCGGCCGAGATTCGGGCCCACGACGGTCGCCATGATCAGGTCCAGCCACACGTCGCGGTCGCTTTCCCCACCGAGTTGATGGGCCACTGCGCAGCGTGAGAGAGAGCTGGCCAGCTCCGGGATGCCAGCGCGAAGCGGATCGACTCCGGCGTGCGCCAGGAACGCTTCGCGATACGCCATGCGCTGCGCCGGCGCTGTCAGAATGCCGCGAGTGCAGACGGCGCCGAGCAGCGCCGCCACCTCGTCCATCAGCGCATGATGATCAAAGCCGGGGCGATACCACTCCAGCATCTGGAATTCCGGATTATGCAGCCGTCCCTGCTCCTCGCGCCGGAACACCGGGCAGATCTGATAGATCGCACCACTGCCCGCGGCCAGCAGGCGTTTCATTGCAAATTCAGGGGAGGTATGCAGCCAGCGCGCGCCGCCATCGACGTCGCGTACTTCGAAGCTGTGGACGTTGGGATCCACCGTCCCGGCCACGGACAGCAACGGCGTGCTGACTTCCAGAAGGCCGCGGTGATCAAAGAAGGCGCGTATCCGGCGCAGCAGTGCAGCCCGCGCACGCATGGCGTCCAGCGTCGCGGTCGGCCGCCACGACACGGGGGCTCCTAGCCCTTGGCGCGGGAGACGTAGGTGCCGCTGCGAGTGTCGATCTTGAGAATTTCGCCGATTTCGATGAACAGCGGCACTTGTACCACCGCGCCGGTTTCAAGGCGCGCCGGCTTGCCGCCACCACCCGAAGTGTCTCCGCGCAGGCCGGGGTCGGTATCCTCGACCTTGAGCAGAACGAAATTCGGCGCCTGTACGTCGATGGGCTTGCCGTTCCACAACGTGAGCTGGCAGAGGTCCTCTTCCTTCAGCCACTTGCCGGATTCACCCACCGCCGCCTCGTCGGCCTGAACCTGCTCGAAAGACTGCGGATCCATGAAATGCCAGAATTCGCCGTCGCTGTAGAGATATTGCATCTCCACTTCGAGTACATCCGCCAGCTCTACGCTGTCGCCGGACTTGAACGTCCGCTCGGTCACCCGTCCGTTGACGAGGTTGCGCACCTTGACGCGGTTGAACGCCTGGCCCTTGCCCGGCTTGACGAATTCGTTTTCAACAATGGAATACGGGTCGCCATCGAGGATGATCTTGAGGCCGCCCTTGAACTGATTGGTGCTTACGCTTGCCATGCAGGAATCTTTCCAGAACCGCTGTGTGCCATGCCGGAGTTTCTGCGCTCCGCGACCGCTGCCATAACCGCACACGGATGCGCCATGATACCCTGAAGCGTTGACACATGACAGCAAAAGACGGCAGCGTAGGATTGGCGTCTGTCGATAAAACCGGGGGGCTTGATCCATGGCGCGGGAAAACGACTCGAATACGCGCGTGTCGTACCATCTGCTGGTAGCGGCATCGACCCAGGATGATGCGGAACTGGTGGAAAGCCACTTGCGCAACGCCGGGCATGCGGTGCGAACGCACTGGGTGGCGACACCCGACAAGGCATACGAAACTCTCGGCCAGCTGCCGGCCGACCTGGTGCTGTGCGCCGATGACGTTACGTCCACGGGCGCGCTGCCGGTGCTCGAGGTGTGCCGCAAACGGGCGCCCCGTGTCCCGGTCGTGGTCGTCAGCAACGTGCGCAACATGGAACGCCTGGTCAGCATGATGCGCGGCGGCGCGCGCGATGTCGTCTCGCGGCGCAACCTGGAGCATCTGGAACTGGCCATCCTGCGGGAGCTCCAGGCCTATCGCCAGGCTCAGGACCTGGCTGATGCCCGCCATCGCCTGCAGGACCTGGAGACGCGTCACCAGAAGCTCTTTCAGGATACGGACCAGGCGCTTGCCTACGTGCAGGAGGGCATTCTCACCAGCGTCAATCCGGCATTCCGCGCACTGCTCGGCTATGCCCCCGGTGCGCGGCTCGACGGGGCACCGGTCATGGACCTCGTGGCGCCCTCGGACCACCAACAGATCAAGCGCCGCCTGCACTCCCACAACGCCCGGGAGGATCAGGTCCAGATCAGGCTGAAGCGGGCGGACGGGAGCGAACTCGCGGTCACCGTCGGCATTCAGCCGGTGGAGATCGGCGGCGAACTTCAGATCGCGCTGCTGGTTCAGGCCGCCGAGACGGCAACTGTCCCGGCGCCGCCACGCACCGGGCGCGACGCCCTGTACGAGCACCTGGCGCAACTGGCCGATCTGGAGAGTGCCCATCCCGCCGAAGAGCTGATCTTCATCCGCGCGGACGGCGTGGAACTCCTGCAGGAACGGCTCGGGTTTCGGGACAGCGACCGGCTTCTGCACGGCCTGTACGAAGCCCTCACCGCCACCCTCGGCGAGAGCGAACACCTGTTCCGCTTCGCCACCGGCGAGTACGTACTGACCGTACCGGCCACCGAAAACACGGGCGAGGCCCGCGCTGGCGCCTTGCGCGAAACGGTGGCAAGCACCATCTTCACTGCGAGAGAACACTCCCAGGCACTGACACTGAGCCAGGCCGTATGCGCACTACCGACCCATGGATTCGATCCGGACATCCTGCTGCGCGACGCCCGCTCGCTCGCGCACAAGCTCTCCGGCGCCGGCGGCGACACCATCGAGCGACTGGCCGTGGAACATGTCGACACCGTTGAACCCGTGGTCAACGACAGCGCCTGGAAGGAGCGCATCGAGCACGCCCTGGCGGAGAACGGGTTCTGCCTCGCCTTTCAGTCCATCATCAGCCTGGAGGATGATTCCCAACGCCATTTCGACGTGTTCCTGCGCATGCGCGGCGCCGACGGCGAGGAGATCAAGGCAGGCGAATTCATGCCCGGAGCGGAACGGCTCGGACTGGGGGCCGCCATCGATCGCTGGGTGATCGACCAGGTGTTCGAACTGCTGGCCCAGCGCCATGCCAGCGCGGCCCAGTCGGGGCTCTTCATCAAACTGTCGCCCGGATCGGTGGCGGACAGCGTGCTGCTGAAATGGATCGACACTCAGGTCCGAAAACTGAAGATCGACCCCCAGCAACTGGTATTCCAGGTGCGCGAGCGGCTCGTTCACGGCCACATGAACGAAGTCAAGGCACTGGCACAAGGGCTGCACAAGACCGGTTGCCGCTTCGCGATCGACCACTTCGGCGACTCCGGCCAGGCGCTTCCGGCGCTCGATCACCTGCCGGTGGACTTCATCAAGCTCGCACCTCACCTGACGCAGGCGGTGGGCGAAACGCCGCAGATCCACGTCAAGTTGCGCCAGATCATGGAACGGTCGCAGGAACTCAAGATCAAGACGATCGCCGAGTACGTGCAGAACGCCAATGCCATGGCGCAGCTATGGCAGCTCGGCATCAACTTCATACAGGGCAATTACGTGCAGCCGCCCGAGGTGGTCAAACCCTACGGGGAGGTGGAAGCCGGCTGACGCGGCCCGCATCAACTTCATCCCTGACGTCATTCCCGCGTAATTGTGTCCCCTCGCCCCCTCTGGGGGAGAGGGTTAGGGAGAGGGGGGCGTAAAACTCCACACCCTCTCCCCGGCCCTCTCCCGCCAGCGGGAGAGGGCGATAAAAGGCGGCTCGACAGCGTTCGGCGTCCTTGAGTGGAAAGCTCCAGATCACGTTAACCGGCTTTTTTCAGTGCCGCGATGCGCTCCGCCAGTGGCGGATGACTCATGAACAGGCGCATGGCACCGCGGCGCACACGACCGGAAATCCCGAACGCCTCCATCTGGGACGGCAATTCGGACTGGCCGTAAGTCCGCCCCAGCGCCTCCAGCGCCGAGATCATCTTGTCGCGCCCGGCGAGTTTCGCACCGCCGCGGTCAGCGCGAAACTCGCGCTGGCGTGAGAACCACATCACCACGATGCTGGCCAGAATGCCAAAGACGATCTGCGCGACGATCACGGTCGCGAAGTAACCCAGGCCGAACCCGCGCTCCGTGCGCAGCACCATCCGGTCGACGAAATAGCCGACCACCCGCGCCAGAAAAATCACGAACGTATTGACCACGCCCTGAATCAGCGCCAGGGTCACCATGTCGCCGTTGGCGACGTGCGTGACTTCATGCCCCAGGACCGCTTCGATCTGGTCCTGCGACATGCTGTCCAGCAGCCCGGAACTGACTGCGACCAGGGCGTGATTGCGGCGCATGCCGGTGGCGAACGCGTTCGCGGTGGGCGACTCGTAGATCGCCACTTCCGGCATGCCGATTCCCGCCTGCCGTGCCAGGCGCTTGACCGTGTTGAGCAACCACAGCTCGCGCGCATCCGACGGGCGCTCGATCACGCGCGCGCCGGTGCTCATTTTCGCCATCCACTTGGAAATCGCCAGCGAGATGAACGAGCCGCCCATGCCAAACACGGCTGCAAAGACCAGCAATGCCTGGTAATTGAGCTGGATGCCATTCTGCTGAAAGATGCTGTCGATACCGATCAGCCGCAGAACGATGCTCAGAATGACGATGACGGCGAGGTTGGTGCCAAGAAACAGCAGGATTCGTTTCATGCGTCTACCCGGAGGATAGGCGGAAGTGCCAGCGCGATTATTGGGATTGTCGCGTCCTTTTGCAAGCGCTCGTCAGGCATCGGCACGCAGGGTCTGCACACGCTGAAATCCACGCGGCAACTTGCGTCCGCGCTGCGCACGGGCGCCCAGGTACACCTCGATGTCCGTCCGCTTGAGCGTGAGCGTGCGCTTGCCGCTTTCAAGCACCAGATCGGCTTTCGGAGGCAATGCGCAAACACCGACCACGGCATCGTCACGCGTGATCTGAACCAGCTTGTTGCCCTTGCCGCGCGCCATTTCGGGAAGCTCGGCGACCGGGAAGATCAGCAAGCGGCCTTCCCGCGTGACCACGGCAAGCAGTGCATCGTCGCCGCCACCAACCCGCGACGGCATCAGTACATTGGCCCCGGCCGCTACGGTCACCACCGCCTTGCCCGCACGATTGCGGGACTGCAGCTCGCCGAGCCGGGTCACGAAACCGTAACCGCGGTCGCTCGCCAGCACGTAGCGGTCATCCGCGTCGCCCAGGATCGGCGCGATGAAATGAGCGCCATCGGCCGGTTTGACCCGCCCGCTGAGCGGCTCGCCCTGGCCACGCGCCGACGCCAGATCGTGCGCCGGCACGGTATAGGTCCGTCCGCGGGAGTCGAGAAATACCAGCAACTGGTTGCTGCGCCCGGCGGCGGCGGCGAGGAAAGTGTCGCCGGACTTGTAGCTCAGGCCCGCTGCATCCACGTCGTGGCCCTTGGCGGCACGCACCCAGCCGTGTGCCGACAGGATCACCGTCACCGGCTCGGCCGGCACGAGGGCTGTTTCGTCGAAAGCGTGGGCGGGCGCCCGCGACACCAGCGGCGAGCGCCGCTCGTCGCCGTATTTTTCCGCATCCTGACGGAGCTCCTCCGCGATCAGCGCCTTGAGCTTGCGCTCCGATCGCAGGATTGCATCCAGGTGTTCGCGTTCCGCGTTCAGGTCCGTCTGTTCGCCGCGGATCTTCATCTCCTCCAGGCGCATGAGGTGACGCAGGCGCAGGTTGAGTATCGCGTCTGCCTGAATCTCGTCCAGGCCGAAGCGCGCCATCAGCACCGGTCGCGGGGAATCCTCACGGCGGATGATGGCGATCACCTCGTCGATATTGAGATAGGCGGTGAGCAGCCCGTCAAGAATATGCAGCCGCGCGCGCACCTTGGACAATCGGTGGCTCAGGCGCCGGCGCACGGTGCCGATGCGAAAGTCCAGCCACTCGGCCAGCAGCGACTTCAGATCCTTGACCCGTGGGCGCCCGTCCAGGCCGATCATGTTGAGATTGACGCGGTAGCCCTTTTCCAGATCGGTGGTGGCGAACAGATGCGCCATCAAGGCATCCGTATCGACACGGTTCGAGCGCGGAACGATCACCAGGCGAGTCGGATTCTCGTGGTCGGATTCGTCGCGCAGATCCTCCACCATGGGCAGCTTCTTCGCCCGCATCTGTGTCGCGATCTGCTCCAGCACCCGCGCGCCGGAAACCTGAAACGGCAGTGCCGTCACCACGATGCCGCCACCTTTTTCGCGCTGCCAGCGCGCGCGTGCGCGCAGCATCCCGGTGCCGCTCGTGTAAATACGCAGCAGTTCTTCGGGCTCGGTAATGATCTCCGCCTCGGTGGGAAAATCAGGCCCGGGCACGTGCTCGCACAAGTCCTCGACGGTGGCGTCCGGGTCATCCAGCAGCCGGATCGCGGCCGTTGCCACCTCGCGCGCGTTGTGAGGCGGAATGTCGGTCGCCATGCCGACCGCAATGCCGGTCGCGCCATTCAGCAGCACGTTGGGCAGGCGCGCCGGCAGTACGGTGGGCTCTTCCATCGTGCCGTCGAAATTGGCGGCCATGTCCACGGTGCCCTGCCCCAGCTCGTTCAGGAGCACATCGGCATACGGCGTCAGTCGCGCCTCCGTGTAGCGCATGGCGGCGAACGACTTGGGATCGTCCGGCGAGCCCCAGTTGCCGTGTCCGTCGACCAGCGGATAGCGATAGCTGAACGGCTGCGCCATCAGCACCATGGCTTCGTAGCACGCGGTGTCCCCGTGAGGGTGAAACTTGCCCAGCACGTCGCCGATGGTACGCGCCGATTTCTTCGGCTTGGAGCCCGCCGCCAGGCCCAGCTCGCCCATGGCGTAGACGATGCGTCGCTGCACCGGCTTGAGGCCGTCGCCGATGTGCGGCAACGCGCGGTCCAGTACCACGTACATGGAGTAGTCGAGATAGGCCTTTTCGGCAAAACTCAGTAGCGGCAGGCGCTCGACGCCTTCGTAGTTGAGGGTTTGTTGGGTCATGGGCTCGCGATCATGTAACGGTAAAACCTGTGGGAGCGGCGCATCAGGACAATGCGTCCACCTCGGCCAGATCGCCCTTGGTTTCCAGCCAGGAGCGGCGATCGGCAGCGCGGCGCCTGGACAGCAGCATGTCCATCAGCTCGTCGACGTCATCGTTGGTGTCCAGAGTCAGTTGCACCAGCCGCCGGGTTTCCGGCGCCATGGTGGTCTCGCGCAGCTGCATCGGGTTCATCTCGCCCAGACCCTTGAACCGGGTCACCGCAACGGTACCGCGCAGTTTCTCCGTCTCGATCCGGTCGAGGATGCCGTCACGCTCGCTTTCGTCGAGGGCGTAGAACACCTGCTTGCCCACGTCCACGCGATACAGCGGCGGCATCGCCACATGGACATGTCCCGCCGTCACCAGCGGCCGGAAGTGGCGCAGGAAGAGCGCACACAGAAGAGTCGCAATGTGCAGCCCGTCGGAATCGGCGTCGGCCAGGATGCACAGCTTGCCGTAGCGCAGCCGTGAGAGGTCGGAGTGGCCGGGATCCACTCCCAGTGCCACGCTGATGTCGTGAATTTCCTGCGAACCCAGCACCTGGCCGGAGTCCACCTCCCAGGTGTTGAGAATCTTGCCGCGCAGCGGCATGACGGCCTGCGTCTCGCGGTTGCGTGCCTGCTTCGCGGAACCGCCGGCCGAGTCCCCCTCGACCAGGAACAGCTCGGTGAGGGCAGGGTCGTCGGAGACGCAATCCGCCAGCTTGCCCGGCAGCGCCGGGCCGGTGACCACCCGCTTGCGCGCCACGCGCTTGCTCGCGCGCATGCGGTTCTGGGCGTTGCCGATGGCCCACGCGGCGAGCTGGTCGCCGGTTTCCGAATGCTGGTTGAGCCACAGGCTGAACGCATCCTTGACGACGCCGGACACGAACGGCGCACACTCGCGTGATGACAGCCGTTCCTTTGTCTGCCCGGAAAACTGGGGGTCCTCCATCTTGACCGAGATGACGTAGCTGCATCCGTGCCACACGTCGTCGGGCGAAAGCTTGACTCCGCGCGGCAGCAGATTGCGAAATTCGCAGTACTCGCGCATGGCGTCCGTCAATCCGCTGCGCAGACCGTTGACGTGCGTGCCGCCCTGGACGGTCGGGATCAGGTTGACATAGCTCTCGGCAATGCCCTCGCCGCCGTCGGTCAGCCACAGCAGACCCCAGTCGACTGCCTCACGCCGCCCTTGCATGCCGCCGGTGAACGGGTGCTCCGGCAGCATCGTCTCCCCGGCCACGGCCTGCGTCAGGTAATCGCGCAGCCCGTCCTCGTAACGCCAGGTGAGGCTCTCACCGCTCAGCCGATCCTCCAGGGTCACGCACAGGCCGGGGCACAGCACCGCCTTCGCCCGCAGCACATGATCGAGTTGCGCGCGTGCAATGCGTGCCGTTTCGAAGTACTGCGGGTCGGGCCAGAAGCGCAATACGGTGCCACTCCGGCTTTTCGCCGCGGGACCAACCACATGCAACGCCTGCTCGGTATCGCCGTGGGCAAAACGCATGGCGTACTCTTGACCATTGCGAAACACGGTCACGTCGAGCCGCAACGACAACCCGTTGACCACGGAAACGCCGACCCCGTGCAAGCCGCCCGAAAAACGGTAATTCTTGTGGGAGAACTTGCCGCCGGCGTGCAACCGGGTCAGGATCAGTTCGACCCCCGGCACTCCGTGCTCGGGATGCACGTCCACGGGCATGCCGCGACCGTCGTCGGCGACCTCCACGGAACCATCCTCGTGCAACACGACGTCGATGCGTCCGGCAAAGCCCGCCAGCGCCTCGTCGACGCTGTTGTCGACGACTTCCTGGACCAGGTGATTGGGCCGGCTGGTATCGGTAAACATCCCCGGACGCTTGCGCACCGGGTCAAGTCCGCTCAGTACCTCGATGGACGAGGCATCATAGGAATCCGCCATCGAATGCGTTTTTCCTTCCTTTGGCTGTCAAACAGAAGATGGCCGGGCGCAACCCGGCCTGGTTCGAGATACCAATGATACTCGCCTGCGAATGGTGGCGTCGCCGCGCGGCGGGTTTATTTCATTTGCGCGAGTTTCGGAGGGCCGGGACGCCGGCTATCGCATGGCCAATGACAGCACGCCGCCGGACAGGCTGAAACCGCCGCGACGACGACGGGCTGCCCCCGCGAAACCGGTTCCGGACCAACAACGGGCTCCCGGGGCAGGCGCAATCACTTTTTGGTCGCGGGAGACGGCGTCAGCGCGCAGATTGCCGGTGCGTCGTCGATGCGGAGGACCAGGCTTTCACTCACGAACAATTCGTAGTGAATACCATCCTGCGCGGCATAGCCGACACGCAGGTCCTGACCGATCATGATGGGCCCGACGCGCGCATCCACCAGCACACCGCCCTCGATCGCCGCCTTGTACACTCCCAGTTCGCACAGGCGCTGCAGATGAGAAATCTGCAACAGTTCCGTGTTCTCGTAGCGATGAAACAGATGATTATACAGAGGCGGCGCCAGTGCCAGCGCGTACGGGCCATTGAAACCGGAGGCATCCAGTTTGGTCACGGCCTTGA
>CAZYIP010000014.1:25599-32400 GCA_964646895.1 uncultured Salinisphaerales bacterium
GCCAGCGCGTACGGGCCATTGAAACCGGAGGCATCCAGTTTGGTCACGGCCTTGACCACGTCGGCCAGCGGCGAATCGACCTGCTGCCAATCGCTCAGCTGCAACTCGTGGCGCCCCTTGGCGGTCAGCAGCCCTTCGATACCGAAATCCGGCTGCCCGTAATAAATGAATTCCTCTTCCCGCCGCGCGACCGCCTCCGCCGCATCCTCGACGGATTTCAGCACCAGCGGCTGCCCCAGAGCGGCCGCTTCCACCCGGCGGATACTCAGATTGCAGCGCTTGCGCAGCATGGGCACCGAGATGGCGCGACTCAGGATCGCTCCGGCCTCTTCCGCCCCGGGCTGGCGGCAGTAGTCGTCCGTGCCCAGTTCGAGAGATGTGAATCCCACGCCATACGGGCCCTCCACTTCCAGAAAGCGACGGCCGGTCAGTAGCTCGCGGGCCGCGTCCACGGCCGCCTCGTCCAGCCGGGACCACAAACCGGAATCGAAGGGTGCCTGGGATCGGTTGAGATAATCCATCGCCATCATCCTTTCATTTTGCCAATGGTCAGGCCGGCGCGGCCATCGGAGGCGCCGTTTCCGTCACTGTCGTTCCCGTTCCTCCCCATGGCCTCCTCTTCGGCGCCAACGATGTCGCCCTTGCTGAAGAGGTACGTCCGCAGCTGCTCGTCGAGATACGGGCTTTGGCGGCGCAGCCATTCGAGCACCATGGCGAAATGCTCCATTTCCTCTTCCATGTTGTGTATCAGGATGGCACGCAACGCCTTGTCGCCGCATACGTCCGCACGCTGGCGGTACCAGTCTATCGCCTCCAGCTCTTCCTGCGCGGACACGATCGCACGATGCAATTCCTTGGCTTCGTCACTGATGAGCTCGAATGGCTCATGGTAGCTCTCGCTCGCACCGGCCATAATGACTCCTTGACGTTCACAGAAAAGCGATGTGGAGCATGTGGCGCACGAATTTTACCCGCACCCGCTGCCCGATTTAAGGGTAGACTTATATCAACGGAAACAGCAAGTGGATCGCACATGGCCGAACCGGACAATCCCATTCGGGAGTTTGAAAAATCCCTGACGGAACTCGAAGCCCTGGTGGAGCGAATGGAGGGCGGCGAACTCACGCTGGAAGAGTCGCTGGCCCAGTTCGAACGCGGCATCCGGCTGTCGCGGGAATGCCAGAAGGCGCTGCGCGAAGCCGAACTGAAAGTCGAGACCCTGCTCGGCAAGGACGATAACGGACAGGTCCAGGATTTCGAAGAAACACCGGCACCCGATTGAGCGGAAGGCCGTTGAAGCACCGCAACGGAACCTGGAGCCCTGCGGTCCGACGGCGAGCGCGAAGGACATGCTGAAAAACCCATTACTGCAGGCGAAGGCAATATGGCATTGACCGAGCCATTTACCAGGCGGTTGCCGGATTATCTAGCGCGTCTCGAGCGAACTCTGGCGCAATGGCTGCCGCCGGAATCCGTGCCCCCGGCCCGCCTGCATGCGGCCATGCGCTATGCGGTTCTGGGTGGCGGCAAGCGCCTGCGCCCGACCCTGGTCTACGCAACCGGGGAGGCGCTGGGCATAGCACCGACACAACTCGACGGGCTGGCGGCAAGCGTCGAGTTCATCCACGCTTATTCGCTGGTCCACGACGATCTGCCGGCCATGGACGACGACGATCTGCGTCGCGGTCGCGCCACCTGCCACAAGGCCTTCGACGAAGCGACCGCCATCCTCGTCGGCGACGCCCTGCAAACGCTCGCTTTCGACGTCCTCGCGCGGGATCCCGCGCTGATCCAGGACCCGGAGCAGCGGCTGCACATGGTCGCGCAACTCAGCATCGCCAGCGGCTCCCGCGGCATGGCCGGCGGCCAGGCCATGGATCTGGCCGCGACCGGACATACCCTCGATCTCGCCGAACTGGAAGACCTTCATATCCACAAGACCGGCGCACTCATCCGCGCCAGTGTCCTGCTCGCCTGCGAGAGCCGGCCGTCACTCGACCGCGAACTGCGCGAATGCCTGGACCACTTCGCCAAATGCATCGGGCTCGCTTTTCAGATACAGGACGACGTTCTCGATGTAGAGGGGGATACCGCCACGCTGGGCAAGACCTCGGGCGCCGACGCAGCCCACGACAAGGCGACGTATCCCGCGCTGCTCGGCCTGAGCGAATCCAAGGCGCGTGCGCACTCTCTGGTGGCGGACGCGCTGGAGAGCCTGACTGCGTTCGGCGATCGGGCCGAAGGGCTGCGCTGGGTCGCCAACTACATCATCAGGCGGGGATATTAGCCGACGCCTCCAGCCGATGGTATGCTCCCGTACACTGGAGCGTGTTATGCACTTATTCATGCGTGCGTATAAGTGCATAACACGCTCCAGGGTCTGTTCACAAGCATGAGAGGTCGAAACAAGATGGATCCCGTTCGTCAGTTCTCGGTTCGCGGGCGCAGCCAGGTTGGCGCGCTGCAAGCCAACAAGGTGCTGCGCAACACGTATCTGCTGCTGTCGTCGACGCTGCTGTTCAGCGCGGCCGTGGCCGGTACGAGCATGGCGCTGAATCTGCCCTACCCGGGTCTGATCATCACCCTGGTCGGCTACTTCGGCCTGCTGTTCGCAACCGAACGATGCGCAGACCGGCCGCTCGGCCTGGTACTGGTCTTCGCGCTTACCGGCTTCATGGGGTACACGCTGGGGCCGATCCTCAACATGTACCTGCACTCGTTCAACCATGGCGGTCAGCTCATCATGACCGCGCTGGGAGGCACCGGAGTCATCTTCTTCGGCCTGTCCGCCTACACCCTGGTGAGCGGCCGCCGCTTTCAGACCTGGGGAACGAGCCTGTTCATCGGCCTGCTGGTGGCCTTCGTGCTGGGCATCGCGAACATCTTCTTCCAGATGCCGGCCCTGAGCCTGGCGGTCTCGGCCCTGTTCATGATCCTGTGCTCGGGCCTGATCCTGTATCAGACCGCGGAGATCGTGCACGGCGGCGAGACCAACTACATCCGCGCCACCGTGATTCTGTTCGTCAGCCTGTTCAATATCTTCCTGAGCCTGCTGTCGATTCTCGGCTTCGTCGGCGGACGCGACTGAAGCGGGCGTCCCCTGGCCGGATTCGATGGAGGATCAACGAATCCGGCCAGGGGAGCGGGGCAGCCAGCGATTGCGGCTTGCGCATCTCCTGCATCTTCCTTTCAAGACAACCTCGCCTTTCTATTGTTAAAAAAGGAATTTATATATACAATCTAAGAACGCAATGGAATAAAGAAGGGCCGGCTCGGTGAAATTGAGGCAACTGCAGTACATCCACGAAGTCGCCCGGCAGAATCTGAACATAACGGCGGCGGCCGAAAAACTGTTTACCTCCCAGCCCGGGATCAGCAAGCAGATCCGCCTGCTCGAAGAGGAACTGGGCACGCAGATTTTTCGGCGCAATGGCAAGCACCTGACCGAAGTCACGCCCGCCGGTCGGCGCATACTGGAAATCGCCGAGCACATGCTCCAGGCCGAGTCCAACATCAAGAGCGTCGCTGCCGAATTCACCCAGGAGGACCGCGGCTCGCTCAGCCTGGCCACCACCCACACCCAGGCCCGCTACGCACTACCCAGGACCATACAGGCGTTTCGCCGCCGCTACCCCCACGTGAGCCTGCACATCCACCAGGGCTCGCCGCCGCAGATCGCGGAATGGGCAGCCCAGGGACAAGCGGATTTCGCGATCGCCACGGAGGCCCTGGAGCACTTCGAGGAATTGGTCATGCTGCCGTGCTATCACTGGAACCGCTGCATTCTGGTGTTGCCGGACCACCCGCTGGTGCAGTGCCAGCCGCTGACGCTCGAAGCCATCGCCCGCTATCCCATCGTTACCTATACGTTCGGTTTTACCGGGCGGTCCCAGCTCGACCGCGCCTTCGCCTCCCGCGGGCTGGACGTCAACGTGGTGCTGACGGCGGTCGACGCGGACGTCATCAAGACTTACGTGCGCCTGGGCATGGGGGTGGGCATCGTCGCCAACATGGCGGTCACCCCCCGGGAAGACAGTGACCTGGTCGCTCTGAACGCGAATCACCTGTTCGAGAGCAGTTCTACCCACATCGGCTTTCGCCAGGGTGTACTGCTGCGCGGTTTCATGTACGAATTCATCCATCTTTTCGCACCGCACCTGACCCCCGCCGTTGTCGACCAGGCGGCCGCGCTGGCACTGCGCGAGGAGCGCAGACAGCTCGCGGAGCGATTGATGAAAGACCTGCCTACCTGTTATTGACGCGAAGCAAATGGCGTAAATAAAGCGCCTGCAAGGCTCAGGATTTTTTCTCCACGTGCGTGCGACCGCCCATGAAGCTGCGTAACGCAGGCGGAATCCAGATGCGCCCGTCTTCTTCCTGAAAATTTTCCATCAGCGCGACCAGAGCGCGGCCCACAGCCAGGCCGGAGCCGTTCAGAGTGTGCAGCAGTTCCGGCTTGCCGGTCTCGGGATTGCGCCAGCGCGCCCGCATGCGCCGTGCCTGGAAAGCCTCCATATTGCTGCACGAGGAAATTTCCCGATAACGGTTCTGGGTCGGAATCCACACCTCCAGATCGTAGGTCTTGGCAGAGGCGAAGCCGAGATCACCGCCGCACAGAGCCACCACGCGGTACGGTAGCTCCAGGTGCTCGAGCACCGACTCCGCGTGCGACACCAGCGCTTCCAGCGCCTCGTAGGACTGCTCCGGGCGTACGATGTGCACCAGTTCCACCTTCTCGAACTGGTGCTGGCGAATCATGCCGCGCACGTCCTTCCCGTAGGCGCCGGCCTCGGCACGAAAGCAGGGGGTGTGCGCGACCAGTCGCATGGGTAGCGATCCGGGGCCGATGATCTCGTCGCGCGCGAGATTGGTCAGGGGCACCTCGGCGGTAGGAATCAGATAATAATCCGACCCGCCGCGCAGGCCGAACAGATCCTCTCCGAACTTCGGCAGCTGGCCGGTGCCCTCCAGGCTGTCGGCGTTGACGATGTACGGTACGTAGGCCTCGCGGTACCCGTGCTCACGGGTGTGCAGGTCGAGCATGAACTGCACCAGCGCCCGCTGCAGGCGCGCGAGGTCGTCCGTCAGGACGACGAAACGCGAGCCGGTCAGCTTCGCGGCGGCGGCAAAATCCATCATGCCCAGGCTCTCGCCCACATCCACGTGATCACGCGGCGCAAATGCATACGTGCGCGGCGTGCCCCAACGCCGCAGTTCCTGGTTGTCGGACTCGTCGGCGCCCTCCGGAACCGATGCATGCGGCACGTTCGGAATGCCGAGCAGAAACGCCTGCAGTTCCACCTGCACCGTATCCAGTTCCCCCTCCACGGCCTTCAGCGTATCCGACAGGCTGCCCATCTCCTCGCGCAACGCTTCGATATCGCCGCCCGCGGCCTTGACCTGGCCGATTTCCTTCGAGCGCGCGTTACGCGCCTGCTGCAATTCCTGGGCGCGTACCTGGAGTGTCTTGCGCTGCTGCTCCAGGGCCGAAAACCGCTCCTTGTCGAGCGTGAACCCCCGGCGGGCGAGGTCGGCGGCCACCTGGTCGAGATCGGTACGCAGACGTTTCGGGTCAAGCATGTTCCATTCCGCTTTTGTCGTTTTCCGAGAAGGAGGATTATAGGGGAATCGGACTTGCGGGAGCGGTTTTCAGGCCTGGTGGCTCTGCTCCCGATTGAGCCGCCGCAAATGGGCCAGCCGTTCGCCGATCTTCACTTCCAGGCCGCGATCCACCGGTGTGTAATACTCGATGTCGCCAAGAGCATCGGGCAGATAGCGGGCGCCAGCGGCGTAACCTTCGGGTTCATCGTGCGCGTAGCGATACCCGGCGCCGTGACCGAGCTGCTTCATCAGGCGCGTGGGAGCATTGCGCAAGTGAGCCGGCACCTCCAGCGAACCGTGGGCCCGCACATCTTCCATCGCCGCGTTGAAGCCACGATAAACGGCGTTGCTCTTGGCCGCCACGGCCATATAGACCAGCGCCTGCGCGATCGCCAGTTCCCCTTCCGGGCTGCCCAGGCGCTGGTACGTCTCCCAGGCATCCAGTGCCAGGCGCAAAGCCCGTGGATCGGCGTTGCCGATATCCTCGCTCGCTATTCGCACCGCGCGGCGGGCGATATACAGCGGATCGCATCCCCCATCCAGCATGCGCGCGTACCAGTACAGCGCCGCATCCGGATCGGAGCCGCGCACCGATTTGTGCAGCGCCGAAATCTGGTCGTAGAAATAATCTCCGCCCTTGTCGAAACGGCGCACGCCCCCGCTCAGTATCTCTTCCAGATCCGCCGCAGTGATTTCCGCGCTCGAATGCGCCGCGGCCATCTGCGCCGCCAGATCCAGCAGATTCAGCGCCCGGCGTGCATCGCCATCGGCCGCCTGCGCCAGCTGATCGCGCAGGTCCTCAGCCATTTGCACGCCGCGCGCGGCGAGCCCGCACTCCCGATCCGCGAGCGCCCGATCCACCAGGCGGCGCACATCGATCGCTTCAAGCGCCTTGAGCACATAGGTGCGGGTACGCGACAGCAGCGCGTTGTTGATTTCGAACGAAGGGTTTTCAGTAGTGGCGCCGATGAAATGCAGCGTGCCGTCCTCGACCGACGGCAGCAGGCCGTCCTGCTGACTCTTGTTGAAGCGGTGCACCTCGTCGATGAACAGCACGGTGCCGCGTCCCTCACGTTCGCGCGTCACCCGCGCATCGGCGATGGCCGTGCGCAGATCCTTGACGCCGGCCATCACCGCCGAGAGCCCGACGAAGCGCATGTTGACCCGCGCCGCCAGCAGCCGCGCCAGCGTCGTTTTGCC
>CAZYIP010000015.1:0-32195 GCA_964646895.1 uncultured Salinisphaerales bacterium
CTGAGCACATGCCGCATTATTGCGGGTACTCAAGCCATCGACAAACAGCCAGACAGCAGCATCGCGAATTCATTCGATAACGCTGCCGGCATGCGGTGTGCGAAAACGCCGGATAGGGCGCAGCAAGGGGAGCCGGACCGGTCTCAACAGCGAACACGCGCTGGTCGACCCTGGTCACAACCCGCATCCCTTGTGCAACAACAGAACGCGCCGCAAGCATAGCAACACGGCAGAGGCGTTCCAAACACGCTGTCAGGTCAAAACATCACTCATCCCGCGCAGCGGAGTCAAAATCATCCGCCCAGAAACAGCTGCCCGATCTTCGGATCGTCCAAGAGCTTTTGTCCGCTGTCGGCCATCGCGACCTGCCCCGAGACCAGGACATAGCCGATATCAGCGAATTCGAGTCCCTTCTTGGCGTTTTGCTCGACCATGATGATGGTTTTGCCCTCGCTGTGCTGCAGGTCACCGAGAATATCGAACACCATGTCGATGAATCGCGGCTCCAGCCCAATGGAAGGTTCGTCCACCAGCAGCACGTCGGGATTCATGATCAGCGCGCGGGAGATCTCCAGAAGCCGCCGCTCGCCACCGGAGAGTACACCGGCGCGCTGCTTGCGACGGCGCGCGAGACGATCGTATTTGTCAAACACGCGCGTCGCCGCCTCCCGGGCCTGGCGCGGATGGTCGAGAAGAAAGCCGCCCATCAGCAGATTCTCCTCCACCGTCATGTCCGGAAACACCGAGTTGTCCTGCAGAATATAGGCAACGCCGGCCTTCTTCAGCTTGCGATCCGGACTCATTCGCGTGACTTCCGCCCCGTTGACGCGAATCGAGCCGCCGCTGATGCGGGTGAACCCGTAGATGGAATGCAGCACCGTGGATTTGCCGGCGCCGTTGGGGCCGATCAGGCACAGCGACTGGCCACCGCCCACCCGCAGATTGACCCGGTGCAGGATCTCCATGCGCCCGTAGCCGGCCGTCAGGTCATCGACACGCACCAGCGATTCGCCCGCCACCAGCGCATCGAGTGCTTCCAGGGTGGGCGCCGCCCGGCCCAGCTCATCGGCGGCGCGCGCGACCTCGTCGACGGAAAGAATGGTGTCGACATCGCCGAGACCATAACCGCTCAGGCGGTGCCGGCCGTTGGCTTCCGGAGACGGTGCCATCAGTTGGCCCCCAGGTACGCATCGATCACCCGCTGATCGCTGCGAATCCGGTCGGGCGGCCCTTCCGCGAGCAACTGGCCGTGCGCCAGGCAATACATGTGCTGAGCCAGGTTCATGATTACACGCATGTTGTGCTCGATCACCAGCAGGGTAATACCGAGTTGCGCGTTGGCCCGGCGCAGACGGTCGATGAGGCCGTTGATCAGGGTCGGATTGATCCCGGCGGTGGGTTCGTCCAGCAGCAGCATCCGTGGCTCGTTCATCAGTGCCATGGCAAATTCCAGCAGCTTCTGCTGACCGAACGACAACTCGCCCGCCGCCAGCTCCCGTTTGCTGTACAGACCCACGAATTGCAGCAGTTCATGCGCCTGTTCGCGTGCCTCGGCCGACGGGGGTCCGAGCAGACCGAACACGCCCTCATCGCGGCACGGCACGCTGATCTCCATGTTCTCGACGCAAGTCATCTTCTGATAGATGCGGGTCTGCTGAAACGTGCGCAGCAGCCCCAGACGCGCGATCTTCGCCACGCGCAAACATGAGATCTCACGCCCCTCGAAGGTGATCGACCCGCGATCGATCGGATGATAGCCGACGATGCAATTGAACAGCGTTGTCTTGCCCGAGCCGTTGGGCCCGATCAGGCCGACGATGGCGCCCTCGGGCACTGTCAGCGAGACATCCTCGTTCGCGACTACGCCGCCGAAAGTTTTGGTAACGTTGCGTACCACCAGATGCCCGCTCACGAGATTTTCTCCACAGGCTTGGATGCCGGAACCGAGGCGCCGGAAGTAGCGCGAAGGCTGCGGGCTTGCATCCATTCGCGCCACCAGCCGAGGATGCCCTGCGGGAAAAATATGACGATGAGCACGATCAGCAACCCCATTGCCACGCGCTGCCAGCCGAGCAGATAAGTCCAGAACAGTTGCTGGGTCACGTGGAAAACGACCGCACCGACGACCGGTCCCCATAGGGTACCGCGGCCACCCAGAATCGGCATCAGGATCATCCACACGCCAAAAGTTGCGCCGGCAAAGGCGAGATCGATCGGATTGACGAAACCGATCAGGTTCCCGACGGGCCCGCCAGAGAGGCCGAGAAACAGCGCGGCCACGCACCAGGCCAGGGTCTTGTAGCGGGTCGTATGCAGACCCATCGCCTCGGCCTTGTCCTCGTCGTCGCGAATGGCGTTGATGGCAAGACCGAAACGGCGCGAGTACAGCCAGCGCACGGTGATGAAGGTAAGCGCGGCGAGCGCAAACAGCACGTAATAAAAGAAGACGTTGCGGTTACCGGTCGAACTTGGATAAAGCGGCGGCGCGATGCCGGACGCTGCTCCGACGTACTCCCAACCGGCGAAGATATCGCCGGCCGCCACCGCGATACCGAGCGTCGCAATCGCGAAGTAATGACCGCGCAGACCCAGCACCACCGGCCCCAGAATGGCGGCACTGGCAAGCGCAAGCAGTCCGCCCAGCCCCATGCCCGCGAACAGCCCGGGGAAATAGGACAGGCCCGCGTCCCGCTGCAACACCACGCAGCCGTAGACGCCTATCCCGAAGAAAAACACGTTGCCGAAGGAGTTGTACCCCATCTGGCCGCCGTTGATGTCCCAGGTGAGGGCAAACAGCACCATCAGCCACAGCAGCGCCATGTCCGCCCGGTACGAGGGCAGCAGCCACGGCGCGGCAACGCCCAGCACCGCGACGGCCACTATCAACAGCCATTCCCGCGTGTGCGGGGTCATGCCAGGTACCGCCGCTGCCGGCGCAGCCAGAGATTGCGCCACACCAGAATCAGCACCAGCAACACGTATACGAATGCGGCCTGGTATTCCGCGCCGAAGATAAAGCCGGCGTAATTCTCCGCAGCACCCAGCCCCAGCGCCGCGATCACCACGCCCAACAGATTACCGAGCCCGGCAACAATGACGATCATGAACGAGCGAATCGTGTAGCTCAGCCCGATGTAGGGCTGGATGATCCAGGTCATCGCGACCAGACCGCCCGCTGCTGCACAGATGGCGGCATTGATGCCGAAGGTGGCCGCGTAAACGCGGTCGGTGTCGATGCCGAGAATTCGCGCGGCGCGGGCATTTTGCGCGGTCGCGCGAATCGCCTGCCCCAGCCGCGAGTAGCGCATGAACAGAATCAGCGCGGCACCCAGTACCAGCGCCGAGACGAATGCCACCAGCTTGATTTTGGATATCGACACCATGCCGTTGAACAGAAACCAGCTGCCCAGATCGTACGACAGCGTTTGTACGTCGGCGCCGAACACCTGGTTGAGCAGTTGCTGGATCAGGATGCTCAGACCGAACGTGGCCAGAATCGATATGAAGAAATCCTGATCGACAATCCTGAAAATGACCAGCCGGTACATCGCCACGCCGACAAAGTACATCACGATCACGGCGATGGGAATGCCGAACAGGGGGCTGACGCCGAGCTGGAACAGATACCAGACCAGGTAACCACCGACCATCACCAGCTCGCCCTGAGCCACGTTGATGACGTCCATCACGCCCCAGACCAGCGCCATTCCGTATGCAGCCAGCGCGAATATCCCGCCCACAAGCAGGCCGTTGACGATCAACTGCATATTGAGTATCGGGAGTTGCAGCAATAGATTCAGGTTGGTCATCGGCTCTAGCGACTCTAAAGACATGGGAGGAGCAGCTCGGTGCCAGACAACGGTCGGGCTGCCAGGCGAAAAATGCGTCAACGGGTTCCGCTGACGGGGATAGCTGTAAAACGACCGCCGGCGAAGTCCAGCTATCCCCTGTCCCTGTACCCTATCGCTCGCCCCACTTCGGCATCGGGTAAACAAGCTTGGTATTGGCCCATTTCGTGGGCGCGACCAGCTTGTATTGTTGGTCCTGAATCTGGTACATCACCATGGATTTGGCGATGTTCTTGCCAGTCTCGTCGAACTTCACCGGGCCATAGAACGTCATCAGGTCGGTTGCCGCAATCGCATCGCGCACTTTTTCCTGATCCAGCGACCCGGCGCGTTCGAAAGCGTCCGCAAACACCACGACCGCTGCTGCCGACTCTGCCACCTCATAAGGCGTGACATAGTTGTATCTCTTCTGCGCCGCCTGATCGAACTCCTTCGCCGTCTCGAACCAGCGCCCCGTGTAGCTCAGGCCGCTGTCCCACTGAGACGCACAAAGCGCAAAGTTCGCCTTCGCGCCGAATTTCTCGATGACGCGCCCGGCATCGCACTGCGTCATAGCCAACATCGGTACGTACACTCGCTGCTCGTCCATCTGCCTGACTGCCAGTGGCGCGCCGTGCGAATGTGCGGACACCAGCAGGATATCCGGCTTGATGGCCTTGACCTTGGTCAGGGTCGCAGTCATGTCGTTGAGCCCGGGCGGCAGTTTGTCGTCTATGACGACCTTCATGCCATAGTGCTTGGCCCGCTCGACCGCGCCGTCGCGCACATCCTGGGAAAAGTTGTCATTCTCCGTGACGATCGCCACCTTGAGCGAGCTCGGATCCTTGCCCGCGGCGCTGGCCTGCTCCGCCGCCAGCGTAATGGCCGGACGCAAATAGAAATCCGAGGTATTGAGCACTGCGAACAGATACTTGTAGCCCTGCTGGAACAGTTCACGAGCGGCCCCGTTGCCCTCGACCATCGGAACCTTGTGCTTTTCCGTCACCGGGGCAATTGCCTTGGTCAGTGCGGAGCCGAATGGGCCCAGAAAAAACTTGATGCCGTCCCGCTCGATCATGCGTTCCGCAAGTTGCGCGGCGCGGGCCGATGTAGATTCGTCGTCATAGTATTTGATCGCCAGCCTGTATGTCTTGTCTCCGACCTTGATCCCGCCAGTGGAGTTGATTCTGTCAACGGCCAGATCATAGCCATCACGAGTAAACTCACCGCTGGTCGAATACTTGCCGGTTAGCGATACAACCGCTCCCAACATAATCGTATCGTCATCGGCCGCCCGTACCTCCGCAGGCAGAATCGCCACGGACACCAACACCAGCGCTGCAGCTAACGCGGCCAGCAGCCTTCCGTAGAATGCTTGCATTGTGCTCTCCTCACCAGATATCTTTGTCATTGTTAGGTACGCCCGATAAACTCTAGCGCTACACCACTTTGAATTCAGTCATACCTGCCGCCGACAGCAGAAACGGTATCTCCGCTCCTGTCTGCCGGCGGTAACACATTTATTTTTTCGTACTTACCTTGGTCACGTTTTTCGAGAACGAGTCCGCGTAATCCAGGGGCAGGTCGTACAATCTGCACGTGTTTTCCCAAAGGATCTTGCGCCGGGCGGTATCGTCAAGCGGCAATTCCATGAACGCTGCCGACGCATTCGGATACTTGGAATCCAGATGCGGCCAATCATTGGAGAAGAGAATGTTGTCGGCACCCAGAAAATCCACAACTTGCCCAACGAACCTCTCGTCGCACTCCACGGAGACGAAGCAATGATCCCGGAAGTAATCCTCGGGTTCCTTCGAGAGACTGTCGAGGCCTCTGGAAAAACCCGCATCTTTTTCATAGTGCTCTTCAAGACGGAACAGTAACGCTGGCACCCAACTGCAGTTGCCTTCCAGGAAGCCCACCCTGAGCCTGGGATGGCGCTCAAGGACACCGCCCCCGATGATCGAGGCCATGCACAGCATCTGTTCCATTGGGTGGCAGACCGAGTGAACCAGCTGACTGTCGGCACCGAAGCGATCGCCTACTTGCGGCAAATGGGGGCCGTATGCTTCGTGAAACACCAGGCTGAGATTCAGATCCTCAAGCGCATCCCAGAGCGGATCATAGTAAGGGTCATGCCAGTTACGGCCGCGCACCGGGTTGGGCCTGAGGAAGACTGCCTTGAATCCGCGCTCCGCAGACCGTCTTGCTTCGTCGATGGCGTCCCGTACGTCATGTGGCGACAGCATCGCGCAGCACATCAGACGCCTGGGGTCCTTCCGCGTGAAATCGTAGAGCCAGTCGTTGTAGGCCGCCGCGATCGCCCGCGCGAAGTTCTGGTCCATCTCGTCATCGGCAATCACCCAAAGCCCGCGCGACGGGAAGATAACGCCGCAGTCGACGCCTTCGACGTCCATGGCATCCAGCACCACATCAGTGTCCCATCCGCGTGCCGCGGCCTCGCCATAGGTACGGTGGCGCTTGGTATAGAAGGGATCCTGCTTGTCCTGAGGCGGACGGATTAACGCGTTCTTCGGACGAATTTTTTCGCCGACACGGATACGCACATCTACAGTGTACTCATTCAATCCGACCGGTGCTATTGGTTTGAACGTATCAGCAATATAACGTTGCCATAAATCCACGGGTTCCACGATATGATAGTCACAGTCGAAAACCTTGTAACCATTGAAGGCCATGATGTAATCCTCTCTCTACTCCATTAACGTTTAAGGTGATGGCGCCAGAATCCCAGCAATCATTCACTTCAAAAACACCGGGACTGCATGACCACATATCAGTAATATCTGATGGGAGCGCCTGCTTTTCTCCTCTGCAATCCCGAGTGTACTTTCGGCCAGTTTTTCACCTCGATCCAATGGCGAGGCATCTTTTTAATCACGCAAACAGAGGCGAATAAATATGCGTCATCGTACCCGGATTAAAAAGATCTCCCGGAGACCCCGGCGATCAACAACCACCAACATAATGCCGTCGCATGATGTATTGCCCAGTTCGATATGGAAGTACCTTACGTCAAGTCGGGGAGTGAATTCTCACGACAAACGGAAATACAATAGCGAATAACGGCCAATCGCCGTTTCACCGCTGCCCGGAATTTGCAACCGTATGATCTAATTTGCTAATCCAGAAAACCGGGCTATGAAACACCAGAGGGTGGCGCCTCAATCGCTGTCAGGCCATGGATCTCAAGGGAATGTAAATGCCTCGGAGACCGGGGCGTTGCAAACAATCACCGACGGGGCTGCGTGACATCCAAAATGCGGCCAGCCAGGGCGCGGGGAGAGAAGTTGGGCGATTCCCGATGAACAACGAGCAACGCCGGATAAGCGCGCATTCGGGCAGAACAGGGGATATGTCGAATAAAGGATAGCGGCGCCTTGTCCGTGGAGAACCGTTCGCCAGGTACGGACAGAGGAAGACACCGCTATCGCATGCGATGCATGAGCACGACGGTCCGCTGCACCGTCGCCTTCGCTTTCACCGTGTTCAGCCGGGCCTGCGCACTGCTGTGAAATTGAGGGTCAGTCCGACGCAAACTGAATGCGCAGCGGGAAGGAGCGGGCGCCGCTTCCCACGCTTCACACTTGCATTCCCCAACGGCTAATGGTCTTCTTCTCAATAAGGCGGAAGACCAGATTTTCCACTAGCAAACCAATGATGATCACCATGAATAGCCCCGCGAATACTGAGGGGATATCGAGCATGTTCTTGTTCTGATATATAAACCAGCCCAAGCCACCTGAGCCCGACGACACGCCAAAGACCAGCTCCGCGGCGATCAGCGTCCGCCAGGCGAACGCCCAGCCGATCTTCATCCCGGTCAGAATGCTAGGGAAAGCCGCGGGAATCAGGATCTTGGCGATGTATCGCAGTCCGGTAAGTTCATAGTTACGCCCAACCATGCGCAGCGTCTGGCTCACTGCCCTGAATCCGGTGTGACTGTTGAGCGACACCGCCCAGAGCACTGAATGGATAAGTACGAAAACAAGGCTTCCGTTGCCCAACCCGAACCAGATCATCGCGAGCGGTAACAGCGCGATCGATGGCAGCGGGTTAAACATCGAGGTCAGCGTCTCCAGCAGATCGCTGCCGATGCGGGAGGTGTTGGCAAAGGCGGTCAAGAGTGCTGCCACGGCGAGACCAATAGCGTAACCCTGCAAAAGCACCTTGATCGAGAACCACGTCCGCAGCGGCAGCTCACCGTTGATGATCGCCTTGTACAAAGCCCCCACTGTCGCTGAAAAGGAGGGAAAGAGCAGTGGGTTATCCAGCCAGCGCGCATATAACTCCCAGATAATGGCCAGCACCACCAGCACCGCCAGTTTGCGGACTGCTCCATTGCTGTAAATCTTCTCCCACAAGGTTAATGGCTTTTGCACTACCCCGAAGGAGTCGGTTTCGGTTCGGCGTACAAACTTGATACCCTCGATCCGAGTATTGGTCTCAATGCCCGACATTGATCACCGCCTCCTCCTCGATCTGGTCGGAAAACAGCAAGTGCTGGATATGCTGGGAGAGCTTCTTGCCGTCGCTTTCGACCCGATCGGAGCCGTCGCTTTCGACTTCCGCCCTGACCTGCCCTGGATGAGCCGAGAGCAGCAGAATGCGGTTGCCAAGTAGCACCGCCTCCGAGATAGAATGCGTGACAAACAGCACTGTGAAGCGTGTGTCATCCCACAGTTGCAACAACTCTTCTTGCATTTTGCTTCGAGTAAGCGCATCAAGCGCGGCGAACGGCTCGTCCATCAGCAAGATGTCAGGCTCCATCGCCATGCCGCGGGCCAATGCCACCCGTTGCTTCATGCCTCCCGAGAGCGTGTGTGGAAAGCTGTCAGCGAACTTGGTCAGATTCACCTTCTCGATATACTCCATCGCCTTCTCTTCGGCTTCTTTGCCCTTCAGCTTGCCGCTCGAGGTCAACGCAAAAGTCACGTTCTTCTTCACTGTCTTCCACGGTAAGAGCTGATCGAACTCCTGGAAAACCACCACGCGATCGGCTCCGGGCTTCCTGATCCGGCTGCCGTTCAACAACATTTCACCTTCTACCGGGAGCATATAGCCGCCCACCGCCTTGAGCAGCGTGGACTTGCCACAGCCTGACGGGCCCAACATCACGAACCGATCTGACTGATATACTTGAAAGCCCACTCTGTAGGTCGCTGTGACCAGATGTTCGTCGGTTTTGTACTGCAAGGTCACGCCGCGAACATCGAGCAGAGGTGCTTGGCTCGATGTAGTTCCCATATCAATTCACCTCTCGTTTGTACATTTCTGCTTTTGCTCCGCAATAACGTCGCACCGCACTCAGTAACCGCGAGCAGAGCGACATCATCACTTGCATCAGCCTGTGCGTAGACACCGCAGGTGAAAAACTTCTTCCACGATTCCGGCTTTACTTCTGTCAATCGGGTACTGCACGCGATGCGCGGTCTCAAGGACATCAATCCTCCACGGGCTCCCATCACCGCAGTGCCCGCGCCAACTTGCTCTGCCTGCCGACAGGCTGCAGCGATCCCCACGCAATCTTTCTTATCCGCTAAGTTTGCATCAGCTCCCCGGAAGCGAGTGCAGATTATTCCAAAAGTAATCCTTCCAGCTTGTGGGCTGTCTGGTAAGAATTCCTTCTTGATACATGTATTCTGCAAGTATCAGAGCACGCCTGGGGACAGGACTGTAATGGACCATCGGGCGGCCTTTTTTATCTTTGGCCTGAAGCCATTCGTAAACCTCATCCACGCTGAACTTCGATTGGGTATAGTCGACAAAGATCCTAGCCGCATCTCTTTTGTTTTCACGGATAAATTCCATGGCATCTTCAAGTGCAGCCACGGTGGCAAGATAAGTTTTTGGATTCTCGGTTTTCCATTTCTTCGTCGTATACGCGACGATCAGCGTCTCCTGGCCCCCAACAACATCATAAGAGTTGTATATCGTATGAACCTTTGGATCGGCAAGCTGTTCGAAAATAAAAGGTGCAGTGGACGAGTGGGTTCTTGGCTCATGGCCACTCAGCAGTGCCACAGTTGCATCCGCATGTGGCAAGCCAACAGCGAGGGTGTCGAATTTATGCCGGTTTTCCTGTCCTAGAGCCTGAGCAACGGCCATTTGGAAAATGAACGCATGCGTCGTGCCGCTGGGGGCAGTCATTGCTATACGGTCACTGGCGGTGAAGTCCTTGACAGACCTTATTCGAGGATTGCTGGTATTCAGAAAAATTGGAGAGTCGCAGATTGATACTGCGCCGCGGACTTCAAGTGGCGTGCCATACGTCTTGTCATGAAATATGAACATTCCAGTCAACCCGCCCAGTACCAGATCGGCATTTCCCGACAATAGCGCGTTGTTCGCGGCAGCCCCGCTTGCTATTTTTATTTCAGATACTTTCGTGCCACTCAGGCCAGCCTGCTCAAAGCGTTTCTGGAAGAGCCCCTGAGTCAGAGCAACATAGACCGGAAGGTAGGAAAGGCCGAACTGATCAGCGATTCGCACGTTGCTTGTTTCGGCCTGTGCAACTTTCCCGAACGACAATGGCACACACACGATGAGCACTGCAATCAATAAGTGAAATATCTTCATCATTTCTCCTCCTACTCAAGATGCCGGGATTCTCCAGTAATCAGAATCACAGCGACAAGTATTTCCAACAGAGTCTCTGAAGCATTTTCTGGGTTGCGAGTTGCAGCCTGGCGACGGTAACCGGAGGCGGAGCCCCCTGTGAGCGGTGCTGCCCCAGAAGCGGGCTTGGTAGGTGTACCTATCCATGCCAAAACCACCGGGGGGCACCAGAGCTGTGCAGCCGTGAAGCGCGTGCGCGCTCTGCGGCGCGGTTACGAACATAGACGAGTGGTGATGGTAGCAACCGGTGACTCGCCGCCTATGTCTGTCCGACCACGCGAGCAGAAGGCTTGAGGCTGCCTCGCCGCAGTCTACGAATGTCGCTGGGGTTATTTACCTCTCTCCTAGTCATATCAAATCGGATCACAACCTAATAACTTTGCATTTTATTACGATTAACTGTATAGTATTTATATGCTCTAGCTTACCCTGTGTCAAGCGCCAAAGCGACCCGCACAGGGCGAACATGCCACTGGGGTTGAAGAAGTGGACGCGGGCGCCGTGAGACCACCTGCCAAGAAGTTGGACGAGAACGCCGCCACGTCTTCGCAGTCAGAGGCGATCAGGCATGCACAACGGAGTGCGTTTTTTCCGGACACGAAACCCGCATTCAGGCCGCCCGGGCGTTTTAGAGGGGATGGATAAGGGTGCGGCGGCGAATCGAGACGCCGCCCATGTACTGCGCGACAACGTGGAGTCGCCAGATAAGATGGCCAATGGACGGGGCTCAAAGCGGTGAGCGTAGCCGCGACCATCCACATTCAACATGAAGGTCGACGTATAGCCCGGTGCTTCGCTCTGCCCGCTGCGCGAGCTTTGCCGAGACGATCCGCTGGCATTGGACACCGGAAATCGAAAACATTGATTATTGGACGCGCGGACTGGCGAAGACATCGGTCGCATACGCAAGACCACAGGGCCGCCAAACTCGCACTGATGCGACGCGCTGCATTGCAACCTGTTGGGCGCCGACAAGATCGGGCTGTACGGGTGCCATGGTTGGAGCGCTACTAGTGATCGACACCGCGAATGCCTCTTGTGGAGCGGCATGCTGGCATAACGCGATCACGCTGACAGCCAGCGTCGACCGCAACTGGAACCTTTGGAAACAACGATGAACGAGGTAGACCCGAAACTGCAGCTGCAAGCCTTCTGGGCGCGTTATTCTCCGGTGGAACGCGACGGAATCCCGAAGTATGCAGCGTTGGAAGCTGCACTAAGCGTGGCAATCGCTGACGGCTTCTGGGAGCGTGGCGCGAAACTACCCACGGAAGCGGAAATTGCGCAAAGCAGTCCCTATAGCCTTGGGACCGTGCAACGGGCCATGCGCAAACTAGCCGAACAAGGGCTTATCGAGCGACGGCGGCGACGCGGCACTTACGTGCCGGACTATCGCCGAGAGCTGAGCACCCGTTGGCAATGTCGATTCCTTGCTGATGACGGCCAGTCATTTCTACCGGTCTTTGGCGAGGTCATAAATCGCTCGACGACTGAGCGTCAAGGACCATGGTCACATCCTTTGAACCAGGAGGATGAGCAGGTTATCCAGATCGAACGCCGCATCGGAGTCAACTCCGAGTTCGCCATCTACAGCAAGTTCTTTATACGGGCGGACCAGTTTCACCAATTTGCAGAAATGCCTCTGCACGAACTCTCCGGAGCGAACCTGAAGGTACTCGTCATGCAAATCAAAGGTGCCCCGCTCACTTCAATCCAGCAGCAGCTACGAATAACGCTTTTACCCCACTACGCATGTAAAGCGATCCAGGTACCAACCGGCACTATTGGACTCCATATTCAAGCCACGGCCTACGTGCTCAAGGATGTGCCGGTCTGCTACGAAGAGCTGTACATTCCTCCGAGCGAAAGACGCCTATCGTTTGAGATTCGGATCTGAACGATGCTTAACAACAACATATAGTCGCTACGGGAACTCTCGCAATCTCACCCCGAATATCGCAATCACTTGGCTTTGGAAAGGTCGATGACATACCAATACTCTCACGAATACGCCAATCAGCTTCTCATCTTTCCTGGCCCAAGCGCAGCAGGCGATATCAGCGAGAGTCCGGAACGAACTCACCCCCCTGATTCGCCGGGATCGTCGATCGACCCAATGAGCAAGCCTGTCACGTCAACTTTTTTCAAGCAGAGGCCAAGACTCAAATAGCACACGCTCGATCCTCGTATCGATGATGAAATAAGTGTCAAACTGAATTCAGCACAAATCAAAAACCGAAGAGGATAAATAATGAAGATAGTTTTGTTGGGAACAGGCACACCAGCCCCCTCTCGCAAACGGCAGAGTTCAGGCTACCTGGTTGAAATAGGCACGGACAAGATCATCATGGATCACGGACCTGGAGCTCACCACCGTCTGATCGAAAGTGGGCGATCCGCGACCGACGTTACTCATGCATTTTTCAGCCACCTGCATTATGACCATTGCATGGACTACCCGCGGCTGGTCCTGCAGCGCTGGGACATGGGGGCTGGTAAAATTCCAGAGCTAAAGGTTTATGGCCCCCCGCCGCTTAAGCGAATGACAGCGCAACTGTTCAATGACGACGGTGTTTTTGGCCCAGATATAGTTTCTCGGACAACGCACCAGGCAAGCCTGGATATTTTCCAGGCCCGCGGCGGGAAGCTGCCTAGAAACCGGCCTGCTCCCGAGGTCAGGGAGGTTTTGCCGGGTGAAGTTATCAATGATAACCGCTGGCGCATCACGGTAGGCATAGCATCCCATTTTCAGCCATACCTGGAATGCTACGGTTACCGCCTGGATAGCTCGGAAGGATCTTTCTGCTATTCGGGAGACAGTGGCGGGATTCCGGACAGCATGATTGAATTGGCCAAGGATGTTGACATCCTGATCCATATGCTCCATTTCAACAGCGGAGCGGAGCCCAGCGCCGAGTACCGCCGAGCCTGTGGCAACCACAAGGACGTAGCCGAGATCGCCCAGCGCGCCAACGTCGGGACCCTTGTCCTGTCGCACATGACCAAGATAATCGACCAGCCCGGCGTACGTGAACAGATTCTTGCAGAGATGGCGACAATATATGGCGGACGGATCATCTGGGGCGAAGATTTGATGGAGATCCCGATTCAACCTGTAAAAGCGGACATGATCGACTGAAGTAACTCATCGGCAGGCATCCAGCCGACTGGCATGTGTAATACGGTTTAAGAAGGCGTCGAGGCGCCACCCGTTACGCAGTCTGATGACGGTGGGCGCTCGCCGCGACCGGACGATCCGGACAACGATGCTTTCATCCCTGCATCGTTAATCAAGCCGACCCATCTTCGCGACGGCGGCGTTGCGGGAGATGCACACCGCCCAGCCCGCCAATGATAGACGGACAGGCCGCAGCGGAGACCGCGGAAATCGGCTGCGTTATCCGGCCCGAATCGGGATATTGGATGTTGTGACACGCAAATTGGGCAGGAACACCGCCAGTACGCCCAGCAAAGGCAAATACGCACACAACCGGTAGACGTAATCGATGCCGTGTAGATCCGCAAGATGGCCCAATACCGCGGCGCCGATGCCGCCCATGCCAAACGCCAGCCCATAAAACAGCCCTGAAATCATACCTATGCGTGTTGGCACGAGTTCCTGTGCGTAGACGATGATGGCCGGAAAAGCAGAAGCGAGCACGAAGCCGACCAGCGCACTGAGCACGCCGATCCACGGCAAATTGGCGTACGGCAACGCCAGGGTGAACGGCGTCACGCCAAGAATGGATATCCAGATCACCCACTTGCGCCCGATACGATCGCCAATCGGGCCGCCGGCAATCACCCCGCACGCCACCGACAGCATGAAGATGAACAGATGCACCTGCGCACTCTGAACCGATACGCCGAAGGTGTTTATCAGATAAAAAGTGTAGTAGCTGGTGATGCTGGCAAGATAAAAATACTTGGAGAAAATGAGCACCCCCAGCACCGCTAACGCTACCTGTACCCGGGCCGACGAAGGCATGTGGGTGGGCAATTGTCCGCGCAGGTGCGCGTTTCCGCGTGTTTTGTAGTTGCGCGCGTACCAGCGCCCGACCTGCAGCAACACCAGGAGTGCGAGCAGCGCCGCCAGCGAAAACCAGGCCACGCTGCCACGCCCGTGCGGCACGATGATCCA
Organism: uncultured Salinisphaerales bacterium; assembly: GCA_964646895.1. Classification (GTDB taxonomy): domain Bacteria; phylum Pseudomonadota; class Gammaproteobacteria; order Nevskiales; family CAZYIP01; genus CAZYIP01. The sequence goes on from CAZYIP010000015.1 coordinate 14,608, forward strand.
TGCCGCCAGTAATGGACCCAGGGCACTACCGAAATTGCCTCCGACCATGAATACCGACTGCGCCAAACCGCGGCGGCGCCCCGCTGCCATGTGCGTCACCCGGGAAGACTCTGGATGAAACACCGACGATCCGGTTCCCACCAGCCACGCCGCCACCAGCAAGACTGGAAAACTGGACGCCATTGACAGCAGCAGCAGACCGCAACAAGTAAAAGCCATGCCAGTTGGAAGCGAGTACGGCAGCGGGCGTCGATCGGCGAGATAGCCTATTAGCGGCTGCAGCAGCGAGGCAGAGACCTGGTAGACCAGGGTAATCAGGCCCACCTGTACGAAACTGAGGTCGAAATCCCCTTTCAGGAGCGGATAAATCGCCAGGATCAACGACTGCATCATGTCGTTGAGCAGGTGTGAAAAACCAATTGCACCCAGAATCGGCACGGCCGTAACCACGTTGCTGCAGTTGGCGGAATTTACCAACGACTTCCCGTCGGCCGGGCTGCGCATATCCAAAACTCCCACAGTCGAGAAGCGCGCATCTACATCAAGAGGTCATCACCATGCGGTGGCCGGGTGCGTCCACATGGACTATTCGCAGGCGGGTGCCGGGCGCCCTCTCTGCGATATCGATAGCGCCAGCTATCTGCCTCATGATTGCAACTCTGCTGAGCGTTGCTCGGACATCGGGGCTTTGAGTGCCGCCACCAGCGCCGGCACGAAATTGTGCCAATCACCGACGATCCCGATATCCACGTTGTCGAATATCGGTGCTTCCGGGTCAGAGTTGATGGCCAGTATCGTGCCTGCTCTTCGAACACCGACCGTGTGGTTGAATTTACCGCTGACCCCGACAGCGATATAAAGGCGTGGAGCGATATTGAGTCCTGTTATCCCGACCTGCCGCGAGTGGGGTAGCCACGCCTGGTCCGTCACCTTGCGCGTAGCTGCAAGCTCGGCACCAAGATGCTTCCGGAGCCCTTCCAGCAAACCATACTCTTCCCTGGAGACCCCCAGACCGACCCCGATAACGATGGGAGCAGCGAGGAGCTTGTCGGGATCGTCGTCGCGGTTCTCGTCGAGCACACGGACATCATGGCCGTTTTCCGGCATAACCCGCCGGCGCACCGCAACAGTGACACCGGAACGAGGCTCGACCCGGTTCGCCACACCCGGCCGCAGCGTCGCCATCTGGATTTGCGACTCGGCCATGATTGCCACCTCGGCTTGCCCCCCGAAGGCTGGTTTCCACGCAACCAAGCGTCCATTCTTCACTTCCAGTCCAGTCGCATCACCGGTCAGGCCAGCCCCCAGTCGGGCAGCCATGCGAGATGCAATCTCGCGACCCCAGACGGTACTCGGCGCAAGCACCGCCCATGGATTGTTCTCGCTGGCCCAGTCGCTGCAAGCGTGTGCGAAGCTTCTTCCGCCCAAACGACCGCTGCACAGCTCGACACTGTCGGCGCCCCACGCGCCCAGCCTGCTCGGCGTAGCCTCCATCTCGCCGGGCGACAGCGCGGTCACGTAACCGTCAATCTGGCGCGCGAGCATGATCGCAGCACCCATAAGCTCCCGCGCGAGACTCTCGCGCCCCCGCTCAAGCACGACGCCGATAACCGGCCCATCAAGCAGGCCTCGCATGCGCTGGGGCGGTACCTTGACCGCAGTCGTCTCGGTATTGGCAAGCGCTCCCCGCTCCTGGAGAATGGCAAGCGCGTCTTTCACCTGGTGCTCGATGGGTCCATCGAGACGTCGTCGCAAACGGGGGATATCCAGCACACGCGCTTCGCCAACACGGGTCGGGCTGCCTGCTTGCCCCCAGGGTCCCGCGCCAATGTCAGTTGCGCGGAGATGTTGAATTTTCTGCACCGGCACGCTGAGCCATTCTGCCCGCGGGACCTTTACCGGCTTGCACAGACGCTCCGCGGCCGACACAACTACCGGGAACTCGACTGCGATGTTCACCCAGCCATCTTCCCGCTCGCAGCGGGCGTGTAGGGACTCGCCCCGAAGCTCCAGCGAACGCACACTGCACACAAAGGGGAGGTCAAGCAGCTCCGCCACCGCCGGGCCCACCTGCCCCGTGTCCGCATCCACGGAGTTCCGACCGACAACGATGAGATCGAAAGGCCCTTTTTGTCGAAGTACGGCAGCCAGCGCCTGCGCCGTCGCCAGGGTATCGGACCCGGCAAATGCCGGATCCGAAAGCAACACCGCATCATCGGCTCCGGCGGCTAGGCCTTCGCGCAGGACATTCTCGGCGGATGGCGGACCCAGCGTAAACAGCGCACAGCGGCCCCCTGTAGACGCAGCAAGATCTATCCCCGTCCTGACCGCACGCCGACAGTAAGCATTCATTTCAAGCTCAAGCCCCTCGCGTACAAGACGCCCGTCGGGGCCGAGTTGCAAGCCTTCGGAGTGCGGGACCTGCTTAATGAGTACGGCAACGCGCATGGTGGACCTCACAAACTGTAGCGGCGATGAAGACAAGCGAAAGTGCCATAGCGCCACGCTCCAGGCCAGAGCACTTTTTCGAAGCTTGGGCGGTGTTCCGGGAAACAGCCGTCAGCATGATGCCAGTGCATGGTGTGTAACTCCGCTTGACGTGAAGGTAGCTTACGGCGAATCAAACATGAACTCTCACGACATCAGGAAGAATAATATCGAATAACAGCCAGGCGAAGACAGGATTCCTCCCCGTAACAGGCGAACGGGCCCGGTTGCGGCCAACCGTCCGGCGCTCCCCGCACAACGGCACGGGAATGCACCGCGCCCCGTTCAGCCGGGAGTTGACTCCGGCCAAAAAGAAGGCTAGCGTCTGTACTCGATATCTTGTAACAGGATGTCGTTGCCATGCCACACGCGATAGCTGAACCTCTTGCGAAAAACCCTGTATTTCTTCCCATTGAAGGTGGGCGAGCGCTTATCGCCCTGTCTCTGGAATGGCCAGGGAAGGTCGAACGGCCCGCACATTTTCACGACCGGTGCCAACTGGTATTCGCCAGCAAGGGCATCATGGACGTGATTACCGATGCGGGCACGTGGGTGGTTCCTCCACAACGGGCCGTGTGGGTACCGGCCTCCATGCCCCATTCCATACAGACGAAGACCAACGTATCGCTGCGTACGATCTACATCGAGCCCGATGCGGCCCATTCACTTCCCAGGCGATGTTGCGTCATCAGTGTGGCACCATTTCTGCGCGAACTGCTGCTACAGGCGATGGACATTCCCGCACTCTATTCACCGGGCGGGCGCGATGAAAGGCTGGTGAATCTCATTTTTGACGAACTCTCGGGCGTCACCGCCGAGGCGGGAGAACTGCACCTGCCTGAACCGAAAGATTCGAGAGTCGGCAAAATCGTCGAAGCATTGAAAAAAGACCCCAGCGACCCGCGCACCAGAGAGGACTGGGCACGCGTTGTGGGAGCGAGCAGCCGTACTATACATCGAATATTCATCACGGAAACCGGGATGTCGTTCGGCGCCTGGAAAAAGCAGGCGATCCTGCTTGAAGCCTTGAGGAGGCTGGCCGACGGGAAGAGCGTGACCACTGTCGCTCTCGATCTTGGATACTCGTCACCCAGCGCATTTATTTACATGTTCCGCCAGGCGCTTGGGGTTACGCCGTCCAGGTTCTTCAGCCCGATCGGTTCGGAGTCGGACGATTAGGTACGGGCCGGGACACGGAACCCGGAAAACCGGGGCGCCAACTCGCGGATTCAGAACCCGTTCCTAGAGCCTGTTCGGGAATAATGCGCACTCATGCGACGCGGGCGTGCATTATTCCCGAAGAGACTCTAAGATGCCGGAAGTCCATAGCCGAGGTAACTCTTGATGACCGATCAACTGCGCGACTGGGCCGATCTGCTGGCAAGGGTTCTGCTGGCGCACATGTTCATCATCAGCGGTTGGCACAAGATCGGCGGGTTCACGGATGCGCAGGCCTATATCGCCTCGCAGGGCGTCTGGCCATGGCTGCTGCCGCTGGTGATCCTGGTCGAGCTGGGCGGCGGCGTGCTTCTGGTGGCGGGATACCGCACGCGGATCATGGCGTTTCTTCTCGGAGGATTTACCGCACTGGCCGCGCTGCTGTTCCACTCCGATTTCGGCGCACCGGGCCAGGCGATCAGCTTCATGAAGAATTTCGCCATTGCCGGCGGCATGCTGGTGGTGGTGCTGAACGGCCCCGGCCGCTTCAGCTTCGACCGGCTGCGGAGCAATACCGGCGTAGCCACCACGGGTTAACCTGTCTTCCCGACCACCAGAAGGATTCAGCATGTACAAAATCCTTTTCGCCGTTCATCCCGACCGTCACGGGATCGATCATCAGATCCGGGCAATCCGCGCACTGCCGCACGCGGCGGATGAGGTCAGCGTGTCCATCCTCCACGTCTTTTCAGACAATCCACAGGGTCTGTCGGTCGCGCAGGTGGGCGCCGTGCGTCAGGCGCAACGCGAACTCCGCCAGGCGGGAATCCATACCGAGCTCGAGGAGTCCAGTGGGTCGCCGGTGGCCGAGATCCTGTCCATGGCCCAGTCGCTCGAGGTCGATCTGATCTGCATCGGTGGGCGCAAACGCAGTGCCGTCGGCAAGGTGCTGTTCGGCAGCGTCGCGCAACAGGTCATCCTGAGCGCCGACCGTCCGGTGCTCATCTGCAACAGCGGCGAGCGGCAATAAGGCATAACCGCGACCACCGCGACCGGGAAATGGGCCAGGCGCTGCTTCATGGCGCCTGGCCGGATACGGCCGCCGTCGGTAACGCACGCCCGAATCAGTGCATGAGCCTTCAGCCGAAGCGCTCGGCACTGAAATCGGAAACGTCGATGGCCGGGCTGCGGCCGCTGATCATGTCGGCCACGATACGGGACGAGCCGCAGCCCATGGTCCATCCCAGCGTGCCGTGGCCGCTGTTCACATACAGGTTGGCGTAGCCGGCCGTACCCAGCACCGGCAGGCAATCCGGGGCCATCGAGCGCAGGCAGGCCCAGCTCTCCACCCGCGAAGTGTCGCCGCAACCCGGATACCACGCCTCGATGTCGCGCAGCAGCAGATCACAGCGCGCCGAGTCGATGCGTCGGTCATAGCCGGCGAGGTCGGCGGTGCCGGCCGCGCGGATGCGATCACCCAGGCGGGTGATGACCATCTTGTTGCTTTCGTCGGTCAGGGAAACATCGGGCATGTTCCGGCCCGTGGCAGGCAGGGTTACCGTATAACCCTTGATCGGGCAGATCGGCAGCTTGACCCCTACCGGGCGCAGCAGGCGCGGCGTATAACTGCCGAGCGCCACCACGACCGCATCGACGTCGTGGCGGCCGCGCCCGGTGAGCACGGCATCGACCCGCTCACCGCGAGTGGTCAGGCCCGTCACCTCTTCATTGAAGCGGAACCTGACCCCAAGCTCGCTGCCGCGGGCGGTGATTCCCTGGGTGAACTTGAAGCAATCCGCGCTGAAATCATCAGGAAACAGCACGCCGCCCGCGAGCGGCGCCCGCGCTTCGGCCAGGCCCGGCTCGCGCTCCAGACAGCCGTCGTGATCCAGCACCTCGACGCGCACACCCAGACGCTCGAGCCGCGGCACCTCGCGAACAAAGTGATCGAGTTCGACCCGGCTGCGATAGACATGCATGATGCCGGTGGTACGGGCGTCGTAGTCGATCTCGGTCTGCGCCGCCAGCTCGGTCATCGTCTCCCGGCTGTAGCGGGCGATGCGCAGGCTGGCCTCCAGGTTGCGCGCATGCCGGCGTGCGGAGCAGTTTGGCGCGGCGCGCATCAGCCAGCCGAACAGGGCCGGGTCCAGGCGCGGGCGCGCCACCAGCGGCGCATCACGGCTCAACAGCCACTTGATCGCCTTCAATGGCATGCCCGGCGCCATCCACGGCCCGGCGCTGTCTGCGGACACCTGTCCGCCATTCGCAAAACTCGTCTCCACGCCGGCCTCCGCCTGGCGCTCGAACACCGTTACCTCGTGACCATCCAGCTGCAAATAATAGGCCGTGGTGACACCAATAACGCCACCACCCAACACCGCTATTTTCATTTCATCCCCTGTTTGCGCAATCCGCTGCGCTGTGCTCCCAAATCCTACGCCAATGCCAGGCGCCCTCTAAATCGCTCCATGAAACATTAATGATGTAATGAAGGCTGCCGCTGTGGGGGGCGGCTTGCGCCGCAATTCAAGCGCCGCCTGGATTCCTTTACCTCATGCACCAGCCGTGACTGATGAGCACGGACTGCCCGGTCATGGCATTGGACGGGAACGCTGCGAATATCACCGCCATCTCGGCGACGTCTTCGAGCGTCGTGAACTCCTTGTCGACGGTGTCGCGGAGCATGACGTCGGTCACCACCGCCTCTTCGCTGATGTTCAGGTTTCTCGCCTGTTCGGGAATCTGCTTTTCCACCAACGGCGTGCGCACGAAGCCGGGGCAGATGACATTGGCGCGTACGCCATGCTCGGCGCCCTCCTTCGCCACCGTGCGGCACAGGCCGATCAAACCGTGCTTGGCGGTCACGTAGGGCGCCTTCAGCCGCGATGCCTCATGCGAGTGCACGGAGCCCATGTAGATGATGCTGCCGCCGTTGCCGGCGTCGTACATGTGACGCAAACAGGCTCGCGTGGTCAGGAAGGCGCCGTCGAGATGAATGGCGAGCAGCTTCTTCCAGTCCTTCAGTTGCAGGTTCTCGACCCGGTCGATGTGCTGATTGCCGGCGTTACTGACCAGCACGTTCACGCCGCCGAACGCGTCGACCACCTTGCCGACGCCCTCATCGACCGACTGCTCGTCGGTCACATCCATCTCCACCGCGATCGCCGTGCCACCGTTCCCTTCGATATCCCCGACCGCACGGCGCGCACCGGCAATATCCATGTCGGCGACGGCGACCTTCGCGCCTTCGGTCGCGAAACGCGCGGCGATGGCCTTGCCAAGGCCACTCGCGGCGCCGGTGACGATGGCGACCTGATTTTGCATGCGCATGAGTCGATTCTCCGGATTGATGCCAGGGCACGTTCGCCCAAAATGATGTCGCGGATGGCATTCTCACATGGCGCAAAATTATAGGTCATCAGCCCCTTTCGCGGACACCCCCGGCGGGCTCAGGCACAGTGCAGGGGATGCCGGACAAATTGCGCATATCGGTTAGTTTCCGCAAGACGCCTGCACGGTCATCCACTCCGTCAACAGCACGATGGGCCGTTGTCGCGGCACGCTGGCAGGTCACTGCGATTAGAATTTTGCGGTCGATTTCGTATAGTGTCTATCAGGCTTTTGGTCCTTATCGGCGAGGGGTGCGCGAACGTTTTCCACATCGGGCGGTGGAGAATCCTACAATTCACGGCACGCTATCGTTCAACACAAATCCAGAACAGACAATTGACCAACCAAACGCAGTCGCATACCTGGCACATGTTTTCACCCCCATTGCGGGAGCACAGCACATGACCGCCCTCGCCGACGTGCGCGTCGTCGAACTGGGCGCCTTCATTGCCGGGCCGTTCGCCGGGCAGCTGCTGGCTGATCTGGGCGCGGACCTGATCAAGGTGGAGCCGCCGCACGGCGATCCCATGCGCCAGTGGGGGCGGCGCGGCGCCGACGGCGAATCCCTGTGGTGGCCGGTGATCGGGCGCAACAAGAAAAGCGTGTGCATCGACATCAAGACCGACGACGGTCACGCACTGGTACGCGAGCTGCTCGGCGGCGCGGACATCCTCATCGAAAACTTCCGGCCCGGCGTGCTGGAGCGCATGGGCTTCGCACCCGAGACACTGTGGGAAACCAACCCCGGGCTGGTCATCGTGCGCATCTCCGGCTTCGGCCAGGCCGGCCCCTATCGCGAGCGCGGCGGCTTTGCCAGCGTGGCCGAGGCGATTGCCGGGCTGCGCTACCTGAACGGATTTCCCGACCGGGCGCCACCGCGCATGGGCCTGTCCATCGGCGACAGCCTCGCCGGGCTGTTCTCGGCGATGGGCGCTCTTGCTGCCCTGCACGCACGCGAACGCAGCGGCCACGGGCAGGTGGTCGACACCGGCCTGACCGACGCGGTGCTGGGGGTGATGGAAAGCGTGCTGTCGGAGTACAGCGGCGGCGGCTTCGTGCGCGAACGTACCGGCGCGGTGCTGCCGGGACTGGCGCCTTCCAACCTTTATCCCACCCGCGATGCTCGCTGGATCGTGATCGGCGCCAATGCCGACAAGCCCTTTCGGCACCTGTGCAAAGCCATGGGCGAGCCCGCCCTCGCCGACGATCCACGCTATGCCACCCACGAGGCGCGCGGTCGCCATCAGACGGAACTGGACGACCATATCGCGGCCTGGACGCGCAAGCACGACCAGACCGACCTGGACACGCTGCTGGCGGAACACGGCGTGCCCGCCGGTCCGCTCAACAGTGCCGCCGGGGTGCTGGCCGACCCCCACCTGCGCGCACGCGGCTCGGTGCGGCCGGTCGCTTCCCCGCAGGGCGAGTTGTGGATGCAGGGAGTCGCCCCACGCCTGTCGGCGACGCCCGGCGACGTGCGCTGGACCGGACCCGCGCTGGGCGCGCATACCACCGAGGTGCTGATGGACGTTCTCGGCCTGACGCCGGCGCGCGTCGAAGAGCTGCGCGCCGGGCAAGTCATCAAATGAGCGCCGTCGAGCTGCGCGGCGTCAGCGTTCGCTTCGGCCAGCATACCGCGGTCGAGGGTGTGGATCTGCGTGTCGGCGACGGCGAATTCGTGGCCGTCGTCGGCCCCACCGGCTGCGGCAAGAGCACGCTGCTCAACGTGGTCTCGGGCCTGCGGCCGCAGAACAGCGGCGAGGTGGACATATTCGGCCGCCCGTGCCGCGGCCTCAACCCGGATGTGGGCTATCTGTTTCAGCAGGATGCGCTGATGCCCTGGAAAACCGCGATCGACAACGTGGCGATAGGCCTCGTGTTTCGCGGCACCCATCTGCGCGAGGCACGCGCACAGGCGCGGGAGTGGCTGGAGAAGGTCGGCCTCGCGAACTTCAGCGAGCATTATCCGCACCAACTTTCCGGCGGCATGCGCAAGCGCGTCGCCCTGGCGCAGACGCTGATCCTGTCGCCACGCGTCGTACTCATGGACGAGCCGTTCTCGGCGCTCGACATCCAGACCCGGCACCTGATGGAAAACGAACTGCTGCGCCTGTGGCAGGAGGACCGCAAGTCCGTGCTGTTCATTACCCACGATCTGGAAGAGGCGATCTCCCTGGCCGACCGTACGGTGGTGATGTCGGCCGGGCCGGCATCGCGCCCGGTGGGCGATTATCCGATCAACCTGCCGCGCCCGCGCGACGTGGCCGAAATCCGGCTGACCCACGATTTTCTGGCCATCCACCAGGAGATCTGGCGCCACCTGCGCGGCGAGGTCATGAAAAGCTATGAGCGGTAGGCGACGATTGCTGGTTCTTCAACTGCTGCTGCTGGCGGCGGTGATCGGCCTGTGGTCGGGGCTGGTTCGCAGCGGGATCATCGACGCGTTTTTCTTTCCGCGGCCGCTGGACATCATCACGCGCATCTACCAGTGGTTCGCCGGCGGCGAGATATACCACCACCTGTGGATCACCCTGGTGGAGGTGATCCTGGCCTACGTGATCGGCACCGTACTCGGCGTCGCCTCCGGGCTGTGGCTGGCGCTCGCGCCGACCGCCGCACAGATCATGGATCCCTACATCAAGGCGTTCAATTCCATTCCGCGGGTCATCCTGGCGCCGATCTTCACCCTGTGGTTCGGGCTGGGCATCCTGTCGAAAGTGGCGCTGGGCGTAACGCTGGTCTACTTCATCGCCTTTTTCAACGTCTATCAGGGCATCAAGGAAGTCAATCCGGTGGTGCTCGCCAACGCCCGCGTGCTCGGCGCAGGCAAACGCCATTTGCTGCAGCACGTGTATCTGCCGTCGGCCACCACCTGGATACTGTCCAGCCTGCGCGTGTCCATCGGCTTCGCCGTCATCGGCGCGGTGGTCGGCGAATATCTCGGCGCCGCCGCCGGCATCGGCTATCTCATCTCGCACGCGGAAGGGGTATTCGATACCGTGGGCGTGTTCGCCGGCATGGTCGTGCTGGGCATATTCGTCATGGTGCTGGACGTGGTGGTCAGCATCGCCGAACGGCGCCTGCTCAAGTGGCGCCCCTCAAATGGTGCAGAAGCGAGGAACTGAAGCATGAAAATTCTGAAAACCCTGAGCTGGTCCCTGCTCTTCCTTGTCCTGGCCGCCGGTACGGCCCAGGCGGCAGACAACCCTGACGTCACCGTTTCGGTCGGCGGGCGCACCTTCATCGCGTACCTGCCCCTGACCCTCGCCGAGGAGCTCGGCTACTTCAAGGAGGCCGGCCTGAACGAGAAATCGGTCGACTTCAAGGGCGGCAGCAAGGCGCTGGCGGCGGTGGTTGGTGGTTCCGCCGACGTGGTCTGCGGCTACTACGACCATACGATCGAGATGCTGGCGAAGGGCCGGAATCTGAAAGCCATCGTCGAAATCGACCGCTTTCCCGGCATCGTGCTCGGCGTGCGCAGCGACCTGACCGATAAAATCAAGACAGTGGCCGACCTCAAGGGGCACACCATCGGCGTAACCGCACCCGGCTCGTCGACCAACTTCTTCCTCAACTACGTCCTGGCCAAGGCCGGTGTTCAACCTGACGAAGTCTCGGTCATCGGCGTCGGCGCCAGCAGCTCGGCGATCGCCGCCATCGAACACAAACAGGTGGATGCCCTGGTCAACCTGGATCCCGCCATCACCCTGATGAAAAAGCGCGGCGACATCAAGATCCTCGTCGACACGCGCACCGCCGCCGATTCGCAGAAGGTGTTCGGTGGCGCCTACCCGGCCGCCACCCTGTACGCAAAGCAGTCCTACATCGACGCGCACCCTGAGACCATCCAGAAGCTGGTCAACGCCATGGTGCGCACGCTCAAGTGGATGCACAGCCACAGCCCGGCTGAAATCGTCGAGCACGTCCCGCCGGAGTACTACGCCGGCAGCGGCAAGGAGCTCTACACCGAGATGCTCGCCCAATCGATGGAGATGTTTTCGCCCACGGGCGAGTTCGAAGAGTCCGGCCCGAAAAACGCACTGAAAGTGCTGTCCCTGTCAAACAAGGAACTCGCCGACGCCAATATCGACCTGTCGAAAACCTACACCAACAAGTTCGTCAAGCAGGTATCCGACTGACCTTCAGCCGGGGCCAGTCCTCATCTCGTAGCAGTTAGCTGAGTGCGAGGACTGGCCCTCGGATCACCCGGGAAATTTTAGGCTGTATAAAGTAGTGATTCATTCGTAATACATTGATATCACTAGTCACATTGGATTATGTTCGGCCTTCAACTCGATTTTTAACGTCGCCTATTTTGCGTTATACCCCACAGCAGACTATGACCCCTCCCAAACTTTTCATCTCGTATAGCTGGTCAACCCCGCAGCACGAACAGTGGGTAATCCAATTCGCGACGGAACTTCGGGAGTCTGGCGTGGATGTGATCCTAGATAAGTGGGATCTGAAAGAGGGGCACGATGCGATCGTGTTCATGGAAAAAATGGTTTCAGATCCGGCAGTAGGTAAGGTTGTCATGGTCTGTGATGAGACCTACGCACGGAAATCGGATGGTAGATCCGGCGGTGTCGGCACGGAGAGCCAGATCATCTCGAAAGAGGTGTACGACAACACGTCGCAAGACAAGTTTGTGGCAGTGGTGACGCAGAAAGACGATAGTGGAAAGCCGTTTGTTCCCACCTACTACAAGTCTCGAATCCACATTGATCTAAGCGAGCCGGATTCGTATACACAAAACTTTGAGCAGCTACTACGTTGGATATTTGACAAGCCGCTATATCTAAAGCCAGAAATTGGCAAGCCGCCTTCGTTTTTGGCTAACGGCCCACAGATCTCGCTTGGAACCACATCCCAGTTCAAAAGGACGCTGGACGCGGTTAAGAATCAGCGTCCTTTCGCACTTGGCGCAATAGACGAATACTTTGCTGTGTTCACGGAGAATCTTGAGCGCTTTCGGATAACGCGAGGTGATCAAGAATTTGATGACGTCCTGGTTACCAACATCGACCAGTTCATTTCTTACAGAAATGAAGCAATTCAGATCTTCACGGCGATTGCTCAGTACACAACAGACCCGGATTACCTAGGCCGCATACATCGATTCTTCGAAAATCTAATCCCCTACATGAGCAGGCCTGAGGCGGTCTCGCAATCGAGCGATCGCGACTACGACAATTTCAAGTTCATTGCTCATGAGCTTTTCTTGTACGCGCTGGCTGTTTTTGTTAGACACGAACGATTTGACGCCGCGCGCGCCCTTCTTGAACAACAGTATTACGTTCCTGGCAACTCGGACTATGGCCGCAATGAATTAGTGAGCTTCACGGTCTTCCGTCAGTACCTTCAATCTTTAGAGGATCGTAATAGGCGTCTTGAAGCAAGGAGACTCTCAATTCGAGCTGATTTGCTCAAGGAGCGCACTTCGGGTAGTGGGGTTGAGTTTCGCCACTTGATGCAAGCGGACTTCATCGCTTATTTACGAGCAGAGCTGCATAGCACCGGCTACTATGACAACTGGTGGCCCGAGACACTTCTTTACCTTGGTCGCTTCCACGGTGCGTTTGAGGTCTTCGCCCGCTCGGTCTCGCTTTCATATTTTGGCAGGGTCAAGCGAATGCTCGGCATCGAAAAACCAGAAGACCTTGAGGCTCTTGTAGCTAGCTACAAGGATGGCTCAAGAAACGTTCCTAGCTGGCAGTTCGAGAGATTTGATCCAGTTGCTCTCATCGGGTACGAGAATCTCGGGAGTCGCCCATAACATGGGTGGAGTATAACAATTCGTTCAAGCCGATGCCGCTTTGCGGCACGGTTTAACTCAAGCGTTAGGTTTCATAGGTTCCTCGTATGTCATCAAGCTCTGCCGCAGAAGAAAAGTCTGCTCCGGTCATCGTTGTTCCATACGATTCGTCGTGGCCGGGTAAGTTCGAATGCGAGAAGCAAGCTCTTTCCCACGTGCTGGCACCATGGTTGGCTGGCCCAATTGAGCACATTGGTAGTACCGCGGTTCCCGGTCTCGCAGCAAAGCCGGTTATCGACATCATGGTCGCCGTTGAAAATCTAGACGCATCTCGCCCCGCCATCCCGGCCGCAGAGGCGTTGGGTTACATTTACTGGCCATACCAAGCCAATATCATGCACTGGTTCTGCAAGCCTTCGGATGCCCATAGGACGCATCATCTCCACTTGGTTCCATTTGACAGCAGCCTTTGGCAAGCTCGGCTGGGGTTTCGCGATGCGCTGCGAGCGGATGCACGGCTGGCACAGGAGTATGCTCAGCTCAAACTTAGCTTGGCCAGCAAGTACCGCGATGATCGCGAGGCTTACACGCAGTCCAAATCCGGGTTCGTTCATCAGGCACTGGAATCTCTCGGTCTGGTACAGCCGAGTGAAACCTAACTATTCGCTGCAGCCGACCGTCATCCCGCTACGCGGGCTGTCGGCGGCTGAGCTCAAGCGTTGGGTTGTCCAATGGATGAAGTAGTGACACATTCGGACCAAGCATTTTTTGACAAGGTCGAGCGCTCTTTTCGCGACCTATTCACCCGCGCTCGTGCAACTCACGAACTTCACTTTGCAATGTCCCTGATGCCAGAAATGCGGGGAATGCAAGATGCTGGCTGGAATACAGCTGAAGATACTCACCGCGCCTTCGACGAGTATTTGGAATTTATCAACACTGCGAAAGGAGCAATCAAGTTCCGGGTAGCTCTGGCATTCTACTGTCACGTTGCTGAGGCCAGCGGGTTCTACGAAATACCAAAGAACATGCTCCGGATTGTAGGGGGCGAAAGCCATGTGCTTTGGCCCTTCATGCACTTAGTCGAAGCTCATAAAGTCACTGGCAATCGCATCGCCCCGAATGCCAATAAGATCTTAAAAGACTTGGCTGGCCATGCTGAAACGCTTGGCATGCATGAGTTAGCAGAGATTTTTCGGGACGCATTTGATGCGGACATCAGAAACGGCTATGCGCACGCAGATTATGTTATTTGGGAGGATGGTCTTCGCCTCAGAAAACGCAACGGTGGTCACCCTCGCAAAATTCCGTGGGAGGAGTTCGGGACACTATTTGATAGAGGCATCAACCTGTTTCATATCTTGCGGCAAGTCGTACGCGAATCGATTGAGTCTTACTCTAAGCCGCGTACGGTCAAGGCCAGTTTGCAAACGGAGCCGGAGATGGACTGGACCATCTACTACGATTCAGAGGGCCGTTTTGGCGTTACTTCTGGCAAGTATGACTGCAAAGCAACCTAATAATTCATTCAAGCCGATGCCGCTTCGCGGCGCGGCTTAATTCAGACGTTGGGCAGAATTCATGGCAAAGAAAGAGTTTGAGTGGCCCGACTACCCATGTCCGGAATGTGGTTTGGAGCAGCAATGGCTCGTAGGGGCGGCCGTGAATTCAGGCGGACATCCAGTAAACGTCTTTTTTTGTGGTCACTGCTCTCATAGAACGACTCACTTCGTAAATCGCGGCGCAGTAAAAAAAGCTGGAATCCGGCCTGTGCCGGTCGTAACGGAATGGGAGCGCCGCATCTGCGAGGTTTGCGGGGCCGCGGGCGCAGAAAATCATCATTGGGCACCGTTCGCATTGTTTGGCGTCGAGTCGGAACGCTGGCCGCGATCGTACCTTTGTCAACGGTGCCATGTGCGCTGGCATCAAATCGTGACACCGGGTGCCAGTCATGTGGACTGAGCCCAACATTGCGCTGCACCTGACCGCCTTAACCGCTGGAGCGGTTAAGGTATCCTCCGCAGCCTTTGGCTGCTCCGGCGGCAGGTGAGCTTAGGCGTTCGCCGGCGCTGCGCGCCGCCGAACGCGGTGGCGATATGCGGTCAAAGCGGGGGGAATAGAAGCATGAAATCGGACAATGACCGATGCTGCCTGGGATCGAATCCGGCCCCTTCGTTTGAGCGCGGTGGGGCGCGCACCACCGGGGAACTGGCAATGATACGTCCATCGGCAAGCGGGCATCGAGCCGGCTCGCCGATAGACCGCATATCGCCACCGCGTTGGGAGTCTTGAGGTAGACGAAGAACATGATCGATCCCGAGGTCAAGTCGGAGATCCTGAAGCGTTTGAGGGCAGCGGAAGCGGAACATCAGGTTTCGATCCTCTATGCCTGCGAATCCGGAAGCCGAGCTTGGGGGTTCGCTTCACCGGACTCCGACTACGACGTGCGTTTCGTCTACGCCCATCCTGCTGATTGGTATCTGTCATTCGACGTCGAACAAAGACGAGATGTAATGGCTTGGCAGGGGTCGGACCAACATAATCCTTTGATTAATCACGTAATAGCGCAAGAATATGGCCGCGATAATAGCTTAAACGGCCAATTTTTATGCTCAAACTGACGCTCTTGGGAGCTTGGCGATGGACAGCCGACGGGGTCACACAGTTCCAGATGGACGAAGCCCGCACCTCACCGTAATGTTCGCGAACATCGCGCCTGCCCTCTGGGCAGACTCCATGCCTTATACATCCATTTCGGGCGGCAAAAGCGTGCGTCTAAGGGCTTAAAATGCGGTATTTCTGGATTTTTCTGTATCAATTACAAAGACATCGGCAGGTCCGACCCGGACTTCCTTGGTACAAGCGAATTATCGGACTCCAGTTCAGGGCCGCAATGAGCGGGGCGGCCGGCGCTCCGGCCAGCCCCGCATCTCGTTTAATCAGGCAGCAAACGCGCCGTCGATCGTGTGCATCGCGCCGGTGACAAAGGCCGCCTCCGGCCCCGCCAGCCAGGCGACCATACCCGCCACTTCTTCCGGTCGTCCGTGGCGCTTGATAGCCATAAAGCTGTGCATCAGCTCCTTCATCGGTCCCTCCGCCGGGTTCGCGTCGGTATCAATCGGTCCGGGCTGCACGACGTTTACCGTTATCCCCCGCGGTCCGAAATCCCGCGCCAGCCCTCGCGCCAATCCCTGCAGGGCGGACTTGCTCAGCGCGTAGGATGCCATGCCCGCAATGGGCATCCGGTCACCGTTCACGGAGCCGATTACGATAATTCGCCCGCCCTCCTGCATCTGCCGGGCTGCCTCGACAGCCGCGTGGTAGGGTGCGTGTATATTGATCCGAAACAGTCGATCAATTGCATCAGGATCCTGTTCCAGCGCATCGCCGAAGATACCGATCCCGGCGTTCACCACCAGCACGTCCAGTGGACCGCTCTCGCGCACTTGCGCAATAACCGCGTCGCGGTTCGCACTGTCTGTCAGGACTGCCGTGCTCCCCGTTTCGCGCACAAGCCGCTCGGCCGCCTCGCGCGACCCGACATAGCTGAAGGTCACTGCTGCGCCCTCCGACGCAAAGCGCCGCACGATCGCTGCGCCTATTCCCCGACTGCCGCCGAGCACCAGAACGGACTTTCTTTGAAACGCGGCCATGAGAGTTTCCTTGAGAAATTATGTAGGGCGCACTACATTAACAGTTTATAAATTGCTGTCAAGATATTTTGTAGTGATGACCAAAAAATCCTCCCGCCCTCGTGGACGCCCCCGCCGATTCGATCCGGAACACGCAATCGCTACCGCACAGCGCTTGTTCCACGCGCGCGGGTATGACGCCGTAAGCGTCGCCGACGTCACCGAAGCGGTCGGCATCAACCCGCCCAGCTTCTACGCTGCCTTCGGCAACAAGGTTGGTCTCTACGCCCGTGTTCTCGACCGCTACGCCGGTACCGATGCAATTCCCCTGCGGGATCTCTTGAGGCCTGACCGGCCGGTCGGCGCATGTCTTGTGTCAGTGCTCGAGGAAGCCGCTCGCCGCTACGCGGCCGATCCCGCCGCCGCCGGTTGCCTCGTGCTGGAAGGCACCCGTTGCAACGACCAAGAGGCGCGCAAGGCCGCTTGCGCTTTCCATGCCGCTGCAGAGGATATGATTCGCACCTACATCGCCGCGCGTTACCCCGAAGACGCGGAACGCCTGACGGACTTCGTCAGCACCACCATGGCAGGCCTCTCCGCAAAGGCGCGCAATGGGCACGGCCTTGACCGCCTGCTCGCGACCGCACGCGTCGCTGGCCTGGCCATTGCCCGTACGCTTTCCACCTGATCAACCCACCGCGGACGCAAGGAGAAGAGCGGCAGGGGTCGGGCCAAGGTAACTAATTGATTGATCGGAAAATAAGACAAATATAAGGCCACGATAACAGCTTGAATGGCCTGTTTTCGTGCTTAAAACGCCGTTCTTAGGAGCTTGGCGATTGGCAGTCGGCGGTTTCTCACACGGTCCGAGTCGGAGATGAAAGCCGCTGCGCCCCATCACGACGTTTGCGAACATGGCGCAAGCCATACCCTCCGTGAAGACCCTGCGCCTTATACGCCCTTTTTGGGCGGCATAAGCATGCGTTTAACGGCTAAAAATGTGGTATTTCTTGAGGCTTCTGTATAAATTACAAAGATATAGGCAGGTCCGACCCGGGCGTCCGATCCGCTTTGGATCGGGAGGTCCGACCCGATCCGCCGATCCGCTATCGCAGCCGCGAGCGGAAAAAGGAAAGTGCAATGAAAAGACCATTCAGGCAAGTCGA
>CAZYIP010000016.1:0-21881 GCA_964646895.1 uncultured Salinisphaerales bacterium
GGGGAGCCGGCTCTTTGGGAGCGGCGCAAGCCGCGATTCCGCTGATTCGCTACGGCCCTACGCTGCCCGGCGCAGCGGCTTTACCTCGCGTTCCGCGAGAAATGCCGGGCGCGGGCGGGGTGCGGCAAACGGCTGTCGCAACCGGTTTTCCATGCTGTTGTAGACGAAGAACACGTTGCTGCGCGGAAAGGGCGACATGTTCGCATTGGAGCCGTGCAGCGTGTTGCAGTCGAACAGCAGCAGCGAGCCGGCCGCGCCCTTGAACGTTTCCAGTCCGCCGCGCTCGATCAGTTGCCGCAGCGCCCCGGTATCCGGGACGCCCACGGTCTGGTCGCGCAGAGAGCGTTTGTAATTGTTCTCGGGTGTCTCGCCCTGACAGGGAACGAAAATCTTGTGCGAGCCGGGGATCAGCATCAGCGGGCCGTTGTACTCGTCATTGTCGGTCAGCAGGATCGAGCAGCTCACGGCACGCATGCGCGGCATCCCGTCCTCGGCATGCCAGGTCTCGAAGTCGGAGTGCCAGTTGAAGCCCTTGCCCTTGAAGCCGGGTTTGTAGTTGATGCGTGACTGGTGCAAATACACGTCGTCGCCGATGATCTGGCAGACCCGGTCATGAATGCGGGCGTCCGCCGCCAGGCGCTGGAAGAGATCAGACAGCTTGTGGATCTCGAAGATCGAGCGCACCTCCTCGCTGTCCGGCTCAAGAATCGTGCCGTCGCGCTCGCAGATATCGTCCTGGTTGGACAGGCGGCGCAGCTCGGCGGTGAAGGCCGTGGTTTCCTCACGCGAGAAAAGGCCGTCGAGGATCAGAAATCCGTCGCGTGCGAAGGCGTCCATTTCACCCGCATCGAGCGGCCCGCGGCGCTGTGAGGGTGCGGTGTGGATGAGTGGATCCTGTCGCGGTCGTGGCGGCACCGGGCGTGCCGTACGCGAGGGATATGGGTCTCCGTTGAAGTTCATAGCGGAAAAACCTCCGTCTATTCCCTGCAAAGTCAACCGATTGTGGTATTTTGACTCGCTGTTGAATGGGCCTGTACGAAGAGGAAGACACGGGAAAGGTCACGAGCCGTGCGGCGCTTTCCCCATGCTTCCGGGACTTGGAGTCTCCGCAACATACCGGGTTCCAGACAGGTTTTCCACGTCTGCGGGAGCAGGGCATGGGGAAAAGCGTCGTTCATGGTGGCCGGGCAAGCGGTCTCGCGCTGGTAATGGCTCTCGGGCTCATGACCGGTTGTGCCGCGACCAATCCGGGCCGCGACGCATTCGATGCCGCCGCCCGCGCCTGCCGGGCGGATGCCGCCACGCGATTTGCGCCCGAGAAGTCGCTTGCCGGGCCGGCTACGGTCGTCGCGCTGGATGAACGGCCACGACGCGCCTACCGGATCATCTTGCCGCTGGCGCCGGACGTCGACGATGTATGCCCAGCCGGCGTGCGCCTGCGGGTGCGGGTGAGCGATCCGGCGTCCGGAGAGTGGGTGACGCGAACGGTGCCGGTTGCCGCGGTGAAGCTGCATGCGGGCAACCTGGAGATCGTGGCAGGCGGACCGGTGGCCCGCGACAGTCATATCGAACTCGCCGTCGGCGCGCTGCGAAGCGATGGTGCCATGAGCGCCGCAGCCAGGCTGGCGGTAAGGGGGCCGTTGTCGCCGCACCAGGCAGCGCTGTGGTTCAAGGCGTACCAGCCTCTGGATCCGCGCTTGCTGCCGCCGGCGTTCTTCTACCACTCGCGCCCGAATCCGCGCCGTGGCGAGCAGGCGTCGCTGCCGGTGCTGCGTTCCCCCTTCGCGAATGAAGACGCATTCGTTGCGGCGCTCGATGCGCATTACCAGCGCTTTGTCCAGGCAGGGCGATTGACGGCGGAGCAGGCCCGCGATTATCTGGCGCTGGTGCACGATCCGCAAGCCCGGCGCGTGTTCACCGGGCCCGACGGTGTTTTCCGCCCGCTGCTGATGGCCGCCGTGCTCGCCAATGCCGGGACGGTGGGAGAGCCATCCATCGCTGCGCTGATCGGGGGCGATAACGTCACCGGCCGGCCGGCACGGGTCGTTTTCGACCCGTCGATCCAGGGTCATCTGGCCGAGACCGGCGTTGCCGGCGGGCGGCTCATCGTGCGCATCAATCCGATCCAGGCCCTGCCGGAGCCGTTCGCCCTGCTTGCACCCATCATCGGCGCGCACGAGACCTTTCACCAGGACAACCGGGTCGGTCGCGAGGAGGAAGTCATCGCGAGCTATGCGGCCTGTGTTGCCGCCGCCCAGCAGTACCTGGTGAATCCCGCCCTCGCCCGCGCCGACACCCGGCTTGCCAGGGTGCTGAATGCGCGCATCGTCGCCATGCTCAACTCCGGGCGCGGGGCATTCCCGTGGCCGGGGTTGCTGCCGGCGCCGCTGCGCCAGCCCGTGGCCGAGGTGTTGCCCGGCAGCATCCGAGCCGGCACGCGTCCGAGCCTGGATGCGTTTCTGCGTCATCTGTACGCGGCCACGCCCGAGCGGCCGACCGCCGGGAACGCTTACGCTGATCGTGTGATCGCTGCCATCACTGGCGAGCCGGTCTCGGGCGTGGTCTTCGACGACACCACCATCCGGCTGCTGGATGCGGGTTCGCGCGCGTTGTCCCCGGCGGATCAGTTTGCACTGATGCGAATGCTGAGGTTACAGCCGGCACCGTGAGCGAGTTCGAAGCGGCAATCGGTGAATTTACATGTTAAAGTGTGACTATGGGCCTGGATCGGCATGACCGCCGCCTGCCCACAACGCAGGAAATTGACAGCACAGGGAAAGGCAGGTAAGTTCATGTACATGACCATCGAGCAGCCAGTCAACCGACTTCTTGTGTGCCAGCTTACGGTGCCCACCGCGCTTTGACGCCGGTGGGCCGCATCCGTCTGGCCACTCATGAAGAGGTTGATTGAAAAATGCTGCAGTCCAAATCCCGTTCTTGTGTCATCCGTCATTCACTGGGCAACCCGGCTATTCGCCTGAACGCGGTTGCCTGCCTGCGTCTTCTTCGACTTAGCGGCGGTCGCCGGGGCTGAGTAATGGCCGCCCGGCGGCCGTGATGTGCCGCGCCGTCTCGATTTTTTTCTCGATTGAAGAAGGTAAACAGTGATGACCATGCAACCTCGTGACAAATATCAACCCTATGCGCAGGTAGACCT
Organism: uncultured Salinisphaerales bacterium; assembly: GCA_964646895.1. Classification (GTDB taxonomy): domain Bacteria; phylum Pseudomonadota; class Gammaproteobacteria; order Nevskiales; family CAZYIP01; genus CAZYIP01. The sequence continues at coordinate 3,158 of CAZYIP010000016.1, forward strand.
GCCTGACCGACGATGGCCAACGCGCCGCATCACCGCCGCGCCGACCTGGTGCAGCGTGGATCTGCGCGACGGCAACCAGGCCCTGATCGAACCCATGGGCCACGAGCGCAAGCTCAAGATGTTCAATGCGCTGGTGGAAATCGGCTTCAAGGAGATCGAAATCGGTTTTCCGGCCGCCTCGCAAACCGACTATGACTTCTGCCGCTACCTGATCGAAAACGACTGCATTCCGGAAGATGTTTTCGTACAGGTGCTGTGCCAGTGCCGCGACGAACTGCTGGAGCGCACCTTCGATGCCCTGAAGGGCGCACCTCGTGCCGTCGTCCATATCTACAATTCCACCTCGGTGGCCCAGCGGCGCGTGGTATTCCGCATGGACCGTGCCGGTGTCCGTGACATCGCGGTGGGAGGCGCACAAACCGTCAAGCGCCTGGCCGCGCGCCAGCCCGAGACGCAGTGGCGGTTCCAGTACTCGCCGGAGAGCTTTCCGGGCACCGAACTGGATTACGCCCTGGAGGTGTGCGAAGCGGTGCTGGACGTATGGCAGCCGACGCCGGACTGGCCGGCCATCATCAATCTGCCGTCCACGGTGGAGATGGGTACCCCCAACATCTTCGCGGATCAGATCGAATGGTTCTCGCGCAACCTGTCGAAACGGGACGCGGTGGTGCTCTCCGTGCACTGCCACAACGACCGCGGCACCGGCGTCGCGGCGGCCGAGATGGCGATGATGGCCGGCGCGGACCGTGTCGAGGGTACCCTGTTCGGCAATGGCGAGCGCACCGGCAATGTGGATATCGTGACCCTGGCGCTCAACATGTACACGCAGGGCGTGCCGCCGAATCTGGACTTTTCCGACATTCACCGCGTGGTCCGGCTGGTGGAATACTGCAACCAGCTGCCGGTACACCCGCGCCACCCGTACGGCGGCGAACTGGTGTTCACCGCGTTCTCCGGCTCGCACCAGGATGCGATCAACAAGGGTCTCGCCGAGCGCAAGCACGAGCAGCGCGCCCTGTGGGACGTGCCCTACCTGCCCATCGATCCGCGCGACGTCGGCCGCGATTACGAAGCCGTCATCCGCATCAACAGCCAGTCGGGCAAGGGCGGTGTCGCCTACGTGCTGGGCAAGGACTACGGCATGCAGCTGCCGCGGCGCATGCAGATCGAGTTCAGCAAGGTCGTGCAGCGCCTGGCGGAAGACAGCGGGAGCGAGCTGTCCGCCGAGGCGATCTGGCAGGCGTTTCGCGAAGAGTACCTGGACGGTAACGGGCCATACACGCTGCGGGACTACGAATCCCTGAGTCAGCGTAGTGGCGGTCAGGACCACCTGGAGATCACCGTGGTCGAGAACGGGCAAGAAAAGGTCATCACCGGGATCGGCAATGGCCCCATCGACGCTTTCGTAAACGGGATCAACAAGCGTTTCGGCATGAAGGCACAAGTGGTCGACTATACGGAGCACGCGCGTGGAGCGGGCGCCGACGCCGAGGCGGTGGCCTACGTCGAGCTGAAGACGGGGGACGGCAAGTCGCGGTTCGGATGCGGTGTGCACAGCAATATCGTCACTGCGTCACTGATGGCGACCCTGAGCGCCCTCAATCGCGTGTTGCTGAAAGCGGAACCGGTAGCGCGCATCGCCTGACGGGCAATCGTCAGGTCGCGTGATGGAACAACGCGGCGGAACGTCAGGCCGATTGCCTGCGTTCCGCCGCTGTTGCCTGGGCCGTGTTCGCAACTGTTCGCACGCGTGAACGGGTTGCAGACACGGTCCAAGGCCTGTTGCCGGTCTCATGGGTCTCGTATGGAATGTCGGCGGCTTACGGGGGAGGGCGTGGCGGATGCAGGACCAGAGTGTGGCGGCAGTACGGATTGAGTCGGCCGATCTGAGTGATCCCGTTCACCAGATGGCGGTCGTGCAATTGCTGGACGACTACGCGGCCGATCGCATGGGCGGCAATGCGCCGCTCCCGGTCACGACGCGCAATCGTTTGATCGGCGCCTTGCGTGCGCACCCCACCACGCATGTTCTGCTCGCCTTCCGTGAGTCGCAGGCGGTTGGGGTTGCAATCTGCTTCCTGGGGTTTTCCACATTCACCGCCCGACCCCTGCTCAATATTCATGACCTGGCAGTGGAACCGGTAGCGCGCGGCCACGGCGTGGGTCGGCGCTTGCTGGTTGCGGCGGAGTCGCTGGCGCGCCAGCTCGGTTGCTGCCGGATCGCGCTGGAAGTGCGCGAGGACAACCGGATCGCGAAGCACCTGTACGAAGATAGCGGCTTCGCGCCGGCGACCGTCGGCGGTGAACTGCTCGAACTGTGGGAAAAGCCGTTATAGGCGCGGATGGCGCTTTTACCGCAGCGAGAAATTCAGTACCTGTCGTTCACCATCCCGCAGCAGCCCCACACTGATGTGCTGCGCAAAGCTGACCGTGGCCACCAGCACCAGCCGGTTTGCAGGCGTAAGCGCCATGCCGTTGATCGTGGTTACCACATCACCTTCCTGAAAGCCCATACGCTGAAACATGGCCGGCTCCGGGCCGGGCGAGATTCGATAACCCAGCAGATTGTCGTTGCGGTATACGGGCCGAGCGTGCACGTAGCGCGAAGCCTGATCCGGGTGCATCAGCAGTTGCTGGCGCAGGGCGCCGAGTTCGGCGGGCGTCGGCGCATCGACGGGCGTCGGGTGAACCGGTTCGGTTGCCGCCGCCGCCAGCATCCAGGGCAACATCAGCAGAAGCCACAGGTGGCGCAGCCTGTGCGGATTCATTTATGGCCGGCAACCGGATGCGGCACGTATGCCGACTCCAGGGCCTTGATGTCGTCGTCATCGAGATGAAGATCGAGGGCGGCAACGGCCTCGTCGAGATGGTTTATTTTGCTCGCACCCACGATCGGCGCGGTGATGCCGGGTTTGGCCAGCAGCCAGGCTACCGCGATCTGCGCCGGCGATACGCCGTGGCGGGTGGCGACTTCCCGGGTGCGGTCGAGTACCGCGTAGTCGGCTTCCGTGCCGATACCAAGGCTGCGCGCGAATTCGTCGTTGCGCGAGCGCGTCGTCTGGCCTTCGCTGCCACGCGGGCGGTTGCCGCTGAGAAAGCCGCGCGCGAGCGGGCTCCACGGAATGATGCCGATGCCCTGGTCGCGACACAGGGGCAACATCTCCCGTTCCTCCTCCCGATAAATCAGGTTGTAGACGTTTTGCATCGTGGCGAAGCGGGTCTGCCCATGGGCGTCGGCCGTATAAAGCGCCTTGGCGAACTGCCACGCGTACATGCTCGATGCACCGATGTAACGCGCCTTTCCTGCCTTGACCACATCGTGCAGCGCTTCCAGGGTTTCCTCGATGGGCGTTTCGTAGTCGAAGCGGTGGATCTGGTACAGGTCCACGTAATCGGTGCCCAGGCGCCGCAATGAAGCATCGATCGCATGCATGATGTGCTTGCGCGACAGCCCGCGCTCGTTGGGCGTGTCGCCCATGGCGTTGTACACTTTGGTCGCGATCACGATCTCCTCGCGCCGCGCCAGCGTCTTGAGTGCCCGACCGGTGACCTCCTCCGAAACGCCACGGGAGTACATGTCGGCCGTGTCGAAGAAATTGATGCCCGCCTCGATCGCGCGACGGTAGAATGGGCGGCTGGCGTCCTCGTCCAGAACCCACTCGCGCCATTTTGATGTCCCGTAGGTCATGGTGCCGAGGCACAGGCGGGAAACCTTGAGTCCGGTATTGCCGAGGCGAACGTACTGCATGGCGGCTCCTGTTCCGGCGTCTGACTGGATTGCATGAAAGTTTATCACGCGACCAGCCGCCGGCTGTTGTTCTGCCAGCCCGGCAAAGCGCAAGCTGAAAACACATTCCCGCCTTGTGCCGGGTGAATACGAAAAACCGAAAAACCGGAGGATCCGATAATGAAAGTCTCCGCGCTGTATTTTTATCCGGTCAAATCGCTGCGCGGCATTCCGCTGCAGCAGATGGACATCGATCGCACCGGAGCCTCGATGGACCGGCGCTGGATGCTGGTGGACGAAAACGACCGCTTCATCACCCAGCGTACTCATGCGCGCATGGCTCTGGTGGATACGGCGTTGTCGGACGAGGCACTTGAAATCCGCGCGCCCGGTATGCCGGCTCTGCACGTGTCACGCACATTGCCGGCGGCTGCGCCCGTGCGCGAAGTTCAGGTATGGCGCGACCGCTGCGACGCCGTCGATGCAGGCGACGAGGCTGCCGAGTGGTTCGGCGCCTATCTCGGCGGGCGCTTTCGGCTGGTGTTCATGCCGGACGAGACGCGGCGCGAGATGGATCTGGCCTTCTCGCAGCCGGGTGATACCGTCAGCTTCGTCGACAGCTGTCCGTTTCTGCTGATTTCCACCGCCTCGCTCGACGACCTCAATGCCCGGCTGGTCTCGCCGGTGCCGATGATCCGCTTTCGTCCCAGCATCGTGGTCGATGGATGCAGCGCCTATGCGGAGGACGGCTGGCAGCGCATTCGTATCGGCGATCTCGAATTCCGTATCGCCAAATCCTGCTCCCGCTGCAACGTTCCCATGATCGATGTGGAAACGGCGCAGTCGTCGCCGGAGCCGATACGCACGCTCGCCACTTATCGGCGCAGTTCCGGCAAGATACTGTTCGGGCGCAAGTTCATCCACGAGAGCCATGGACAAATCCGGGTCGGCGACCCGGTCGAGCTCCTGGCCTGAGTACCGCGATGTCTCGTCCGGTATGGACGAATAGCCAGTTGGGCGGCGCGCTGAGTCTGATTCTGGTGACCGCGCTGTGGGGCTCGACCTTCGTCGCGATCAAAAGCGCGGTCAGCTCGACCGCGCCCAGTGTCGTCATTTTCGGACGTTTCCTGGTTGCGGCGCTGGTGTTTCTGCCGTGGCTGCCGCGCCGCAAGGATATCTGGCTGGCCGGCCTGGAACTCGGATTCTGGCTGGGCGTCGGGTATGGGGCCCAGACCATCGGGCTGCAATACACGACGGCGTCGCAGAGTGCGTTCATTACCGTGCTCAATGTCATCTTCGTGCCGTTTCTGCTGACGCTTGCCGGCCATCGGGTGCACCCGCCGGTGTGGGTGGCGGCAGTGCTGGCGGTCGTGGGTGTGGGCCTGCTCACCACCGGCGGTGTCGCACTGCCCAATATCGGCGATGCGTGGACCCTGCTGTGCGCGATTACCTACGCGGTCTACGTAATCAGGCTGGGGGAATTCGCGACGCGCTATCCGGTCCTGCCGCTGACGGCAACCCAACTGCTGGGCGTCGTGCTGTTCGGTGCCGGCTGGCTGGTGGTGGACAGGCCGGTGCTGGGGAACCTGCCGTGGGCGGTGCTGGTGTATCTCGGCCTGGCAACGACCGCGCTGACCACATGGCTGCAGACGCTGGGTCAGCGCCGTATCGGCGCGCCGGAGGCGGCGGTCATCTATTCACTCGAACCCGTGTGGGCTGCCTTTTTCGCATTCCTGATTCTGGCGGAATGGCTGGACCCGCAACAGCTCGCCGGCGCCGGCCTGATCTGCATTGCGGTGCTGGCCAGCCAGTGGCGCCTGCTGCGGCGATGGCGTGGAACCCGAGGGGCGGTGACCGTGCCAGTGTCGGCGGATTCCCGCGGTGGCGATGGCTGAACGCCTCCGCGCCGTGTTCTGGCGCGTACACCGTGGGCCATCCGTCGATCGAGAGGTGGCCGTCAAGCGACGCTGCTTCTCACGGCAAGAATATCGCCAAGTTTGGCCAGCAGCTTGTCGCCGGCTGCCAGCGGGCCAACACCGGCCGGGGTGCCGGTGAATACCACATCCCCCGGCGCCAGCGTGAAGTGCTGGCTGATGTGCGCCACCAGTTCGAAGACGGGAAACAGCATCAGGCCGGTGTGTCCCTGCTGTCGCACCGTGCCGTTGACGGCAAGGGACAACTCGAGCGGTCGGTCGTCGGGTACATCCTTCGCATCGATAAAGCCGGACATGGGTGCGGCGCCGTCGAAGGCCTTGGCTCTTTCCCACGGGTGGCCTTTTTCCTTGAGCCGGTTTTGTACTTCGCGCAGAGTGAGGTCGAGGCCGATACCGTAACCGGCGATGGCGCGACGGGCGTCTTCGGTGCCTGCGTCCTTCAGGGGCCCATCGATCAGCACCACCACTTCCACTTCGTGATGCACTTCGCCCTGATCCCGCGGAAGCTGCAGTGGCTGGTCCAGATGGCAAAAGGCACTGGCCGGCTTCATGAAGAGCAGTGGTTCGGCGGGCACATCATTGCCCAGCTCGCGCGCATGGGCCGCGTAGTTGCGCCCGACGCAGACAGCCTTGCCCACCGGCAGCGCCACCGGCGTGCCATCCATCCAGCGATGCTGGTAAACAACCGGGGTCAGTTCTCGCATTGTAGCATCCTGGGTTCTGATGGCAGTTTCTGTTCGTCATGCCACCATCGGGTGGTTCAAGCACGGACGGTCAAGGTGCTCACCGTACGGCGCCGGCTCCGCCAAGACCGGGAACCCGCAGCCAGGCTTCGATCCAGTGCAGCAGCCACGTGATTACCAGCACCACGGCGAGGTACATCGCCGCGACCACGATGAAAATCTCGAAATACAGGAAGCTTTCGCCGGCCAGAATCAGGCCCGTGCCCATGAGGTCGCTCACCGTCGCGAAGAAGACGATGGAGGAATACTTGAGCATCAGGATCAGCTCGTTCGACCAGGGCGGGATGACCAGGCGCAGCGCCTGCGGCAGTACGATCGAGCGCAGTGCCTGCATGTGTCCCATGCCAATCGAGCGCGCCGCCAGCAACTGCCCGGCGGGAAGCGACTGGATGGCGCCGCGGAAGTACTCGGCCTGATAGGCAGCGGTGTTGAGTCCCAGGGCCAGCACGCCGGCGGTAAAAGGCTCCAGGCGCACACCGATGCTCGGCAGCCCGTAATAAACCATGAAGAGCTGGACCAGGATCGGCGTGCCACGGAAGAAGTTGATGTAAAGCGTGGCGAGCCCGCGCACCACGAGCGGTGCGTACAGGCGCGCCACCGCCAGCAGAATTCCCAGTACGAATCCGATGGCGATACACAGCGCGGTGATCTCCAGCGTCACCATCAGGCCGCGCAGGAGCTCCGGCATCCAGGCGCCGAGGTGGAACTCCAGGTTCACGGATCGCCGCCCTCGAAGGCGTCGATGCGCTTGAGAAACTCGCCGGTGCGCGCTTCGCGCGGATTGGTGAAGAGCGTATCCGGCGGTCCCTGTTCGACGATACGGCTGCGCTCCATGAAAATGATCTGGTCTGCTGCACGGCGTGCGAAGCCGATTTCGTGCGAGACAACCAGCATCGTCATCCCGGCCTTGGCCAGATCGTCCATGACGGCCAGGACCTCATTGGTCAGTTCAGGATCGAGCGCACTCGTCGGCTCGTCGAACAGCATCACCTTTGGCTCCATGACCAGCCCGCGGGCGATCGCGACGCGTTGCTGCTGGCCACCGGACAGCTCGGCGGGGTAGGCGCCGGCGCGGTCCGTCATTCCCACCCGCTGCAACGCCTGTTGCGCGAGTTCGGTTGCGCGCTTTTTGTCCAGCCGCTTGACCTTGATCAGCCCGATGCGGACGTTGTCGAGCGCCGTCAGGTGCGTAAACAGATTGAACTCCTGAAACACATAGCCAATCGATGTACGCACCCGATTCAGGTTCGTCCTGGGGCTGGTGATTTCGGTACCGTCGAGCCAGACCCGGCCCAGGTCCGGTTCGATGAGGCGGTTGAGGCAACGCAGCAGGGTGCTCTTGCCGCTTCCCGACGGCCCCATGATCACGATCGTCTGGCCGCGCTCGATCTCGAACGATATCCCGCTGAGGACTTCCAGCTCTCCGTATCGTTTGTGCAGGTTCTCGACTGAAAGGATGACGTCCATAGAGCGGCCTACCGTGCCTTGCGAGTGCCGGATTCCAGCCCCGGCAGCGCCAGACGCCGCTCGAGCAGCCGCAACAGTGAGGTGCCGATCGTCGTAAGCACCCAGAACACCACCGCCACGGTCAGAAACGTAAGCATGGCCAGCCGTGGATGCCCTACATAGATCGTACGCGCGAAACGCATCACCTCGTTGACACCGACAGCGTAGACCAGGGTCGTATCCTTCAGTTCGGATGAAAACTCGTTCGACCAGGCAGGAATCGCCAGCCGTAGCGCCTGCGGCATCACGATCGAGCGGATTGCCTGCATGCGGCCCATGCCGATGGCGCGGGCAGCGGTCACCTGGCCCGACGGGACGGCCATGATCGCGCCGCGAAAGATTTGCGACTGGTAGCCCGACGAGCGGAAGCCCATCGCGAGGGCCGCGGCCAGAAAGGAAGAGATCTCTATGCCGAACTGGGGCGCCCCGTAATAGAAGAGAAAAAGCAGCACCAGCGCCGGCACACCACGGAAGAACCACGCCCAGCCGGAGGCAACCCCCGCGACCACCGGGTGGGCGTAGACTTGCCCCAGCGCAACTACGGTACCGACGGCGAACCCGATTGGGATGAGCGCCGCAAACATGCCGAGATTGATCAGCGTCGCTTCCAGAAAACCAGGCAATGCCTGCGCGATCAGCGCGAGTCCGTCGATGAGCGTGAGCCTCCCGGTCCCGATGAATGAACCCGCGCGCCGCTCCCGCGCCGGTGCGGGAGCGTGCCTGCGGCTGGTAACGATGTCATCCGCATGCTGCTATTTTTTCGTCGCCTGGGCCATGCACCTGGCATAGTCCGCCACGTCCTGTATCCCTGTGGCCTCCAGGATGCCCTTCTTGCACTGCTTCCAGGCAGCCTTGATGGCATCGTTGTCCGGGCCGAAGTAGGCGGCGGAGAGATTGGCCCAGGGTGAGCCCGGCTGAATGTTCAGCTCCCGGCCGGCGGACGTGTCGACGACATTGAGGCCGAGCTTTTTGGCGCCATCGCTGATTCGGCTCAACAGCTTCTGCGGGTCTCCCTTCTTGACCGGGAAGCCGAAATACTCGTAGGTCTTGATGATGCCGGCGACGATGAGCTGGTCCGGATAGGCGGCGATGGATGCCTTGGATGCCGGGTCATCCTGGATGACCGCGTCGATGCGACCATTGACCAGATCGAGAATCGCGAGCGGATACGTCTCGTAGAGCTTGGACTTCACGTCGAAGCCCTTCTCGACCAGGTTTTCCTTGACCCATGCCGCGCCGGTGGTCCCGCGCTGGGCACCGACCGCGCCTGTCGGCCCGCGCCCGGCAAGCGCGGCGACCATGTTGGTATCGCTCTTCTTGTTCAGCACCACGGCCTGGTTGGAGAGGTAGTAAGGGTCGGAAAAGTCGACTACCCGCGCGCGCTTGTCCGTGATCGTGAAGCCGGATGCGCCAATATCGCACTTGCCGGTGCGCAACGAAGGGATGATCGAATCGAAGGCCAGGTTCTGGATTTTGACCTTGTAGCCCTCGACGGCGGCCACCGCACGCATGACATCCAGGTCGAAACCGAAGTTCTCTCCGGCATCATTGGTCATCTCGAACGGCGCCCACGGGATATCGGAGCAAACCGTGTAGGGACCGTCTTCCGCCGCCTGCGCCGGCGGGGATGACAGCATGCCCAGGCCCAGGGCTGCGGCCACGGCGACAGCGGTGGCGAAATATCTCAGGCGTATGTGGTTGCGCATGATGCACTCCTGTCAAGCTATTCCGGTTTATTGTTTTGATACTGCATCTTGAGTTTAGCAACGGCCGCCATGTTCGCCCAATACCACGATCGTGGCGGTCACCCACCAAGCGTGGTACGGCGTACCCCGGCGACTCCGCATGACCGGATGATACGGCACCACAAGCGTGTCGAACAGACTCGGGTCGGGCGCCGCAGCGCGGGCGCGTCGCATCGGGGTGGGTATCGTGTATATTGTTTATTACCGTTTCGCTGGTCAGGCTCGCCGACGTTTTGGTGGGCCCGGTCGTCGCGGGTGTCAAGCGGGGCGCGTGGTGATGACGGGTGCCGTCGAGGCAGCGAAGTTTCTGGCATGAAAGGAACGAAAACATGAGTCCGCTACTAAAAGAGTTTCGGGATTTTGCCTTGCGCGGCAATGTCGTCGACATGGCCGTCGGTATCGTGGTGGGTGTTGCATTCAGCGCTATCGTCAAATCCTTTGTCGATGACGTGCTCATGCCGCCCATCGGCCTCCTGGTTGGAAACGTCGATTTCAGCAGCCTTTTCCTGGTGCTGAAAAGCGGCGCCACGCCCGGCCCGTATGCGACGATCGCCGCGGCCCACGAGGCGGGCGCGGTCACTCTGAATTATGGCTCGTTCATCAATACCGTCATTTATTTCATTATCGTGGCTGCTGCCATGTTTCTGCTTGTGCGCGGAATGATAAAGTTGCAGCGCAAGAAGGAAGAGGCGCCGGCAGCCGAGCCGGCGACGCGCGATTGCCCGTATTGCCTGTCGTCGATAGCGCTCAAGGCGAGCCGTTGCCCGCAGTGCACGTCTGAGCTGAAGCCGCAAGGGTAGGGACAGGGACGCCGCGCTCAGGGAGAGGGAATGGCCGAAAGCAGGGATCACGGTGGCGCAGGCGCAACGGAGGGGGGAATGGGTACGCGATGGCTGGGCAAGCGGCGTCTGCACAGGACAGCGCTGAAACACTACCTGGAAGTGCGCGATCGCGATAGTGACGAACTGGTGGCGCGGGTTCTGGACATCAACATTGCCGGCATGCGCCTGATCAGCGACCGGCCGCTGCCGCTGCAGCAGCGGTTTCGCCTGAGCCTGGTCGTTCCCGCCGAAGATGGCCGTGCGTCCCGCCGCATCAAGCTGGACGCCGAGAGCGTGTGGAGTGAGCGCGACGTCAATGACGAGTTCTTCGACACCGGCTTCCGGTTGATCGACCCCAGTGCCGAGGTGCGCGCGCAGATCGAAAGCCTGCTGCGAAAAATGAGTGCCGATGGCTGATCCCGCACGCGGCATTCGCGGACTGCAGGCGTCACCGTGGCAGTGAAATCGTGAAAGCCGGCCACGTGCTGCCGCGGGGGCTGATCGCCGTCGCGTGTCTGGTGTGCGGCATCAGCGCGGGCACGGCAGCACCGGCGGTGTCGATTCCGGCCGTGCAGGGGCGTGGCCTGGTATCGCCGCTGGCGGGTCAGCAGGTTCATGATGTGCCCGGCATCGTCACCGCAGTGGCCAGGAACGGCTTTTATCTTCAGGATCCGGACGGCGACGGAGATCCGGCTACCTCCGACGCGATCTTCGTCTATACGGATGCGTCGCCAACGGTCGAGGTCGGGGAAGCGGTCGCCGTGAGTGGTCGGGTCAGGGAGTATCGGCCGGGTGGTGACAAGACCGGCAACCTCACCGTCACCGAACTTCATGCCGGACAAATACGCCGTATCGACAATCCCTTCGAGCGCAAGCAGGTGACGCCGGTGCTGATTGGCGCAAAAGGACGCCTGCCGCCGACCGTGGTGATCTCGGCACAAGCCTGGGGGCTGCCGCCCGACACTCCGGATGGCATTCATTTCCATGAAAGCCTGGAGGGCATGCTGGTCCGCATCGAGGACGCCCAGGTAGTGGCGCCGACCAACCGTTACGGCGAGGTCTGGGTGGTAGCGGAGCGCGGCGAGCATGCCACCGGCATGAACAGCCGCGGCGGAATTACCGTGCGTGACGCCGGCGCTGGCGCCGACTACAACCCGGAACGCATCCAGCTCGACGACCCGCTGCTCGACGGCAAGATGCCCGAGGTGGGTCTGGGCGACGTGCTTGCGCCGGTGATCGGGGTCGTGAGCTATTCCTACGGCAACTATGAGGTGGACCTGCTCGACGCGCCCAGGGTCAAGCACGCGGTGAAGGCGGAGGAGCCCGAAACGGCGCCGGCCGACGGGCTCAGCGTCGCCACCTACAATGTCGACAATCTCGACCCCAACGATCGCGATGGCGACCGGGATGTCGCCGACGGGCGCTTCGCCGCCATCGCGGAGCAAATCGTGAAGGCGCTCGGAGCGCCCGATATCATCGCGCTGCAGGAGGTTCAGGACAGCGACGGCGCGCACAAGAGTCATATCACCGATGCAGCCCTCACCATGAATACCCTGATCCTCGCCGTCCAGAAGGCGGGTGGGCCCACGTACGCCTGGGCCGGCGTTGCGCCGCGCCAGGGCCGCGATGGTGGCCAGCCGGGTGGCAACATTCGCAATGTGTTTCTGTACAACCCGGCGCGGGTGCGGCTGGTCGGAGGCAGCCATCCCGGCGACGCGACGGAGGGCGCCCGCGTCACTGTGCGCGGGGGGGCGCTGGCGCGCATGACGCCGAATCCGGGACGGGTGAGTCCCCGTCAGCCGGCTTTCCGCGGCAGCCGCAAGCCGGTTGCGGCACTGTTCGCGTTTCGCAATCGCCATGTACTGGTCATCAACAATCACTTCACCTCGCGCCGCGGCAGCTCGCCCCTGTACGGGCACATCCAGCCGCCGCACATGGCCGGCGCGCGCGCGCGGCACGAACAGGCCAGCGCGCTGCGCGCCTTCGTCGCGCCACTGCTGAAACGCGCGCCGGGCGCTGCGATCATCGTGCTCGGTGATTTCAATGAGCATGCGTTTGCACCACCGTTACAGCCACTGAGTGCGCCGCCGCCCACGGGTGCAGGCCTGCGCGATGCCCTTGCGACGCTGCCGGCGGCGGAGCGGTACACGCTGGTTTTCGATGGCAACAGCCAGGCGCTGGATCACGTATTCCTCAGCCCGGCATTGGCCGGGCACGCGCAGACCAGAATCGTTCACGTGAACACCGGCACCGCCGAGCCGGCCAGCGATCACGATCCGGTGCTGGTCAGAATCAGTGGCCTGGAGGTACCGTCGCCGATTGGGCATGCCGCGAAGCGTTAGAATATCGCGATGTTTTTTGCGCCAGGTGGAGATGCGATGCCGCAAGCACGCACAGATTCGCAGCGGGAGCTGAACAAGCTGCACAAACGGCTGCGTCGTAACGTCGGCAAGGCCATTCAGGATTACCGCATGATCGAGGATGGCGACCGGGTGATGGTCTGCCTGTCCGGCGGCAAGGACTCCTACACTTTGCTCGACATGCTGCTGAGCCTGCAGCGCAAGGCGCCGGTTGGTTTCGAACTGGTCGCCGTCAATCTCGATCAGAAGCAGCCCGGATTCCCGGAACATGTGCTTCCGGAGTACCTGTCCGGTCTGGGCGTGCCCTGGCACATCCTGGAACAGGACACCTACAGCACGGTGATGCGCGTGGTGCCCGAAGGCAAGACGCTGTGCGGGCTGTGCTCGCGTCTGCGCCGGGGCGTGCTGTACCGCTTCGCGCGCGAAAACGGCTTTACCCGAATCGCCCTGGGTCACCACCGCGACGACATCGTGGAAACCCTTTTCCTGAACATGTTTCACGGCGGCAAGCTCAAGGCAATGCCGCCCAAGCTGCTGTCCGACGACGGCTGCAACGTGGTCATCCGCCCGCTTGCCTACTGCCGTGAGGCGGACATCGCGGCTTATGCCGAAGCCGCGCATTTTCCTATCATTCCGTGTAACCTGTGTGGCTCCCAGGACACGCTGCAACGCAAACAGATCAAGCTGATGCTGCAGGAATGGGAGAGCCGCTTTCCGGGGCGCATCGATCAGATCTTCAAGAGCATCTGCAACGTAGCGCCATCGCAGCTCGGCGATGGTGCACTGTTCGATTTTGCCGCGCTGGGCTCGCGCCAGGCGCCCGCAGCGGCGGATACCGCCTGGCTGGTGCCGTCAGCCGGACCGTGAAGCCGGATCGGGGCGGCACAAGCCGCGGAGCCGCCATTGATCTGCCGCCTTCAGGGTTGCAGCCGTTTTCCGACAAGGCCGTGAGGCCGCTCGGCAGCCCTCGTCAGCCAGGATTTCCGGGTGAATGCCGGTCATCGCGGCAGATCGCCTCCCGGCATACACAGGAGGCGTGATGATTGCGGGTTGGGTTTTGCTCCAGGTGCTGGCGATACTCTTTTTTGCCACGTTCGTCCGCTCCGCATTTGGATTCGGTGAAGCCCTGATTTCGGTACCCCTGCTCGCCCTCATCATGCCCATCGAGGTGGCGGCGCCCGTGGCGGTTCTGGTCTCGATCACCGTCGCCGGGATCGTGGTCGCGCAAGACTGGCGCCAGGTTCACTTCCGCAGCGCCGGATTGCTGGTCCTCTCGACCCTGGTGGGCACGCCTTTGGGCCTTTGGTTGTTGACCGCGGTCGCCGGAGGAATCATCAAGGCGAGCCTTGCCGCGATCATCGTCGTCTTCTCGTCGTACTCCCTGCTCAACCGCAGACCGACCGTTCTCCACAACGACAGACTGGCATGGCTTTTCGGCTTCGGGGCGGGTGTGCTGGGCGGCGCCTACGGCATGAGCGGGCCTCCGCTGGTCATTTATGGCGCGCTGCGCCGCTGGTCGCCCCAGCACTTTCGAGCGACGCTGCAAGGCTATTTTCTCCCGGCCAGCGTATTCGTCATGTGTGGCTATTGGCTTGCGGATTTATGGACGCCAACCGTCACCCGTTACTATCTGCTGGCGTTGCCGGCAATCGTGCTCGCGATCTTTCTCGGCAGGATGGTCAACCAGCGCATGAACGGGCCGTCGTTTCTTCGCTATGTCCACATCGGCCTCATTATGGTGGGAGCCGTGTTGCTGCTTCAGTCCCTCGCCTGACATGCGCAACGCCGTCGCGCGGACGAAAATGGTAAAATCACGGGCAGTCGGACAGTACGGGTGACGCCGGGAGCAGGATGGTCGATGAGCGTGCCTGAGCAACAATATCCGCCAGCATCCACCCGCGAGCAGATCGCGGCCAACCTGGCAAACGTGCGGCGCCGCATCGACGCCGCGTGCATGGCGAGTGGGCGCGATCCCGCCGAAGTGCGGCTGTTGCCGGTGACCAAGACAGTGCCTGCGGAGCGGTTGCGGCTGGCTTTTGCGGCCGGTTGCCACGAGATGGGCGAGAACAAGGTGCAGGAGGCACGCGGCAAGGCGCAGACACTTGCCGATCTGCCGATCCGCTGGTCGGTGATCGGGCACCTGCAGACCAACAAGGTGAAATACGTCACCCGTTTTGCCGCCGAATTTCAGGCGCTCGACAGTGCACGGCTGGCCGAGGCGCTCGATCGGCGGCTGCAGCGCGCCGGACGCGCGCTCGATGTCTTCGTGCAGGTGAACAGCTCCGGAGAAGACAGCAAATTCGGTCTGCCGCCGGAAGAGGTGCCTGCCTTCGTCAAGCGGCTGCCCGCGTTTTCCGCGCTGCGGGTCAGGGGCCTGATGACCCTGGCGCTGTTTTCCGCCGACCCGGCGCGCGTGCGGCAGTGTTTCGTACGCATGCGCGAGCTGCGCGAGAGACTGCGCCAGGAAGCGCCGGCGGAGCTTTCCTTCGACCAGCTCTCCATGGGCATGTCCGGCGATTTCGAGATCGCCATCGAGGAGGGCGCGACGCTGGTGCGCGTCGGCCAGGCCATTTTCGGGCCGCGCCCATTGCCCGACAGTCACTACTGGCCCGGCGCCGGACAATAGCGCCCGTCCTCGGGCTGCTGACGCGGATCGCTCCCACTCGAAGATTCCCGGGCTCGCCTCTATTACCATTCGACGACCAATGCAATAACATGACGGAATTGGTTGGCCAATCCCGGCACGATCCGGCGGGAGCAATACGATGAAAACCCAGGCAGAAAAGGCGGAAGCATTCAGGGCACTGCACGAGCGCGAGGGGGCGTTTGTGATCCCCAACCCGTGGGACCCGGGTTCGGCACGGTTGCTGGCGGCGCTCGGCTTCGAGGCATTGGCGACCACCAGTTCCGGGTTTGCCTACTCGCTGGGGCAGCTGGACGGTCAGATTACCCTCGATACCATCATTGCGCACTGCCAGGTCCTGTCCGCGGCCACCGATCTGCCGGTCAGTGTCGATCTGGAAAACGGTCTGGCCGATGATCCGTCCGCGGCGGCGGACAATATCCTGCGGGTCGCGGGCACAGGCGTGGCCGGGTGTTCGATCGAGGATTACAGCGGAGATGACTCGAAGCCGATTTACGACTTCGACGTCGCGGTCGAGCGGGTGCGCGCCGCAGTGGCGGCAGTACGCTCGCTGGATTTTCCCTTCACGTTGACCGCCCGTGCGGAGAATCTGCTGCATGGCCGGCTCGATCTCGACGACACCATTCGCCGCCTGCAGGCTTTCGAGGAAGCCGGTGCCGATGTGCTGTACGCGCCCGGACTGAAAACGCTCGATCAGGTGCGCGTGGTAACGGCCGCGGTGAGCAAGCCGGTGAACGTGCTGGCCCCGATGGTGCGTGGTGCAACCGTGGCGCAACTGGCCGAGGCTGGTGCAACGCGTCTCAGCGTTGGGGGCGCGCTGGCCCTCGCAACCATTGCCACGTTGCTGAGGGCCGGCAGGGAAATGCGCGAGCAGGGCGGTTTCTCGTGGACGTCAGATCTCGCCGATCGCGCGGAACTTGGCTCGTTGCTCGGGCCGTGGACCGGCGACGGAGGGCGGGTATGAGCGGATTTTACGCCGTCGCGGCAATGGCGGATCAGGCGTTTCGGCGGAAGCAGCGCACGTAATCCGGTAAAACGACCCTCTCAGTCGAGTTCATTCAGATAGTGGTGGTGCTCGGTGCTGCAGCGGCTGAGGCGCCACTCGATCGGCTTGCGTTCGATGTTCAGCGCGATTCGGTCGATTTCCAGCAGGGGCGTGCCCGCTTCCAGACCGAGCAGCTCGGCGTCCGCGTCCGTGGCGCATACCGCGCGCAAGCGCTCGATGGCACGCACCACCGTTACGCCGTAGCGGGCTTCATACATGCCGTACACGGTGTTCGGGATCTCTTCCGGCGCGCAGCGGTGCAAATCGGGAAAGAGCCGGGTTTCCAGCGTGATCTGTTCGGTGATGACGGGCCTGTCGTTCATCTCGCGCACCCGGTAGATGCGCGTGACGTCGGTCCCTCGCCGTAATTCCAGCGCCGCCCGCTCGCGCACCGTTGCACTGGCTCGATAACAGCGCAACACGCGGCTGTCGGGCGCCTGGCGCTCGCCATCATCCCCGAACAGATGGAAGAACTGGAACAGCGAGCGGCCCGGGTCGTGCTTGGCTGCGAATGTCCCCTTGCCCTGGCGGCGGTCGACGAGATGCTCGGCCTCCAGTGCGTTGAGGGCCTTGCGCACGGTGCCCTGGCTGACGCCGTATTCCAGCGCCAGGGCGGCCTCGCTGGGTAAAGCGTCGCCTGGTCTCCACTCGCCCCCCGCCAAGCGGTCCACCAGCAGATCCCGAATCTGACTGTAAAGCGGACGAAAGTCCGGCGCGGCCCTTTGCTGCATTATTTCCTACCCGGATTTTTCATGACGACACGCCTGCTCCGTTCCCTGTACTGGTATGAATTGTCTCATATTCCGGGCGGTGTGGCCGCGATCCCTACTCTTTGGTGACGGTGTTGTCAGATACTGTGAAATTGACAGTCCTCTGTAATACATACTATAGAGTAGCGGAATTCCAGCCTCGCTGGAATGGCATTCCGTAGAGGATCGGGCACCGGCGTAGCCAACATCAGCAGGTTGGCTTCCCAAAAACATTGTGCTGCGTATCGTGATTGCTACGGCGTGCCAGGGTTGCGGGAAACGAGCGACGCGACAGTCGACGGGCCAATTACAAAACTGGAGGGAATGCGTGAAAATCCTGACGATGTTACGTACATGGCTGGGTCTGGGCATATTGCTCGGGATGCTGCTTCCGCTGGCGGCAACGGCGGCATACCCGAACAAGCCGGTGACGCTGGTGGTGCCATTCGGCCCCGGTGGAGCCTCCGATCTGACGGCTCGCGCGCTGTCGTCGGTTCTGCCCAACTATCTGGGGAAATCGGTGCTGGTGGTCAACCGGGCCGGCGCGGGCGGCGTTGTCGGTTCGAGCTTCGTCAATCATGCACGTCCGGACGGATATACGGTGCTGCTTGCGCGGATTGGATCGCAGGCGATCGCTCCGGCGCTGAACGCCTCGATTCCGTACGAGTGGGATGGCTTCACCGTCATCGCGCTGGTGGACCTCAATCCCTACGTGTTTGTGGTCAACGCGGATTCTCCGTACAAGACATTTGATGATCTCGTGCAGACCCTCAAAAACAAGCCGGGCGAGCTGAGCTTCAGCACATCGGGGCCGGATACCGCCCTCAACATGGGGCCGCAGTTGCTGTTCGATACGCTCGGCCTTCCGACGACCGTGGCGACCCAGGTGCCGTACAAGAGTGGCGGTGCGGCCGTTACGGCGGTGCTGGGCAAGCATGTGGACTTCGTCGGCGTCAACCTGGTGTCGGCCATCAGCGGCATCCAGGCCGGCAAGCTGCGGGCCCTGGCCGTGACCACCAAGGACCGGGTTGCGAGCATCCCGGACACGCCGACGGTCGCCGAGCTGGGATATCCGCGGCTGGAAACCGTGGTTGGCTGGAGCGCCATTTATGGCCCGCCCAAGCTTCCGCAGGAGGTCGTCGACAAGTGGGTGTCGGCGCTGCAGCAAGTGGCCAAGGACAAGACATGGCTGGGGCTGGAGGAGAAGCTGGGCTCGGTGCCGGACGTGCGTCCGCCGGAGGCCACCACCGAGTTTGTCAGGGACCAGTACGAAACCTATCGTGATCTCGGCGAAAAACTTGGGTTGATTACCCACTGAGCTGACCGTTTCCGGGACCAGAGGACGCTGCATGACGCCAGCCGGCAAATCACTGACTCTCGGCACGATCGTGGTGGTGGTGTTCGCACTGGTGCTGTGGGTCGTGATTCCCATGGGAGTGTGGATACCCGC
>CAZYIP010000016.1:21981-32168 GCA_964646895.1 uncultured Salinisphaerales bacterium
TTTGCTGGCTTGTATGGCGAGCGGCGACCGTGGCTGCTGCTGGCGGTCGCCGTTATTTTGCCGGTCGTGCTGTACGGCTTTTTTGTCGGCATCGCCCATACCCCGCTGCCTCAGGGCGTGTTCGGGTAACCTGAGGAGATTCACCGATGCTGGATACGTTTGCCACCGGCTTCATGCTCTTTCTGAGTTGGTGGAACGTCCTGGCCATCTTCGTCGGCGTGGCCATCGGCGTGGTGATCGGCGCCATTCCCGGGATGACCGGCACCATGGGCGTCGCGCTGGCTTTGCCGTTCACGTTCACGATGAATCCCATCACCGGCATTCTGCTGCTGGTGGGGATATACAAGGGCGCGCTCTACGGCGGATCGATCTCGGCCATCCTGATCAAGACCCCGGGCACGCCGGCCGCGGCCTGTACCGTGCTGGACGGATATCCGCTGGCGCGGAAGGGGCGTGCGGGGCAGGCATTGAACATGGCGCTTTACGCGTCCTGCATCGCGGACTTCGTGTCCAATCTGTCGCTGATTTTTTTCGCCGGCGTAATTGCCAGCTTCGCGCTCAGATTCGGGCCGGCCGAATACTTTGTCCTGATCTGCTTTTCCCTCACCATCATCGCCGGCGTGTCCGGAAAATCGCTGTCGCGCGGATTGATTTCGGCGGGCTTCGGGCTGATTCTCGCGACGGTCGGGCTGGACCTGGTGTACGGTTCCACCCGCTTTGCCTTCGGCTCGGCCAATCTGATGGGTGGACTGAGCTTCATTCCGGTGCTTATCGGGCTGTTCGCCCTGCCCGAGATCATTCAGGAGTATACGAAGCGCCAGGATGTGAAGGCGAAGGTGGTCGATGTGGGCGAAAGCCGCCTGCCGTGGTCGGTTTTCCGACGGTCGCTGAAAACGATCTTCCGCGGCAGCCTGATCGGCGTGATTCTCGGCGCGATACCGGGCATCGGTGGCGCGCCGGCGTCGTTCCTCTCGTATAGCGAAGCCCGCCGAACGTCTCCGCGCGGGGATTTTTTCGGGGAAGGGGAACTGGAAGGCGTGGCGGCCAGCGAGTCGGGCAACAATGGTGTCGCGGGCGCGACCCTGATTCCGCTGCTTGCCCTGGGTGTGCCGGGAGATGTGATCACGGCGGTGATTCTCGGCGCCTTCATGATCCAGGGGCTGACCCCCGGCCCGGTCATGTTTCAGCAGAATCTTTCGCTTATCTACGCCATTTTCTGCGGCATTCTCCTCAGTTCGACGTTCATGCTGGCCGTTGGCAAGGTGGCGATCCACGGGTTCGTGCGGGTGGCAACGATCCCCAACCGCATCCTGTTTCCGTGTGTGCTGGTGCTCTGCTTCTACGGGGCCTATGCCATCAACTCCAGCCTGTTCGATGTGCTGGTGATGGTAGTCATGGGGTATCTCGGCTACTTCATGCTGCGTTTCGATCTGCCGCCGGCTCCGTTTCTCATCGCGTTTATCCTCGGCCCCATGTTCGAAAACAACCTGAGGCGGGCGCTGCTGCTGTCGCACGGCTCGGTTTCCATTTTCTTCTCCACGCCGATCTGCTGGTTTTTCGTGGCGCTGACCGTGCTCTCGGTGGCGCTCATCGTGCGCGGCCAATTGCGTTCCCGGGCGCGGCGAGGTACGGCAGCACAACCGGAGGTGTCATAAGCCTCAGGCGTGGCCGGACGGGACAAACACAACGAGGTAACGACCATCCACAATGCCTAGACTACGCGGTGCCGATATCGTCGCGCGTGCGATCGAACGCGCGGGAGTACAGCCGGTATTTACGCTTTCCGGCAACCAGATCATGCCCGTGTTCGATGCCACGATCGACACCGGACTGCAGCTCATTCACGTACGTCACGAAGCTGCCGCCGTCCACATGGCAGACGCCTGGGCGCGTCTCACCGGAAGCGTCGGCGTGGCACTGCTGACGGGTGGGCCGGGGCATGCAAACGGCGTATCGGCCCTGTACACGGCACTCGCTTCGGAGTCGCCCGTGGTGCTGTTGAGCGGGCACGCGCCGCTGGCGCAGCTCGGTGCGGGGGCGTTTCAGGAGATGGCGCAGGCCGATCTGGCGACGCCGGTCGTCAAGGCAGCATGGACGGCCAACAACGCGCAACATCTGGGCGACGACGTCGCCCGGGCCGTGCGCACCGCGCTCGGCGGCCGGCCCGGGCCGGTGCATCTGAGCCTGCCGGCCGATGTGCTCGATGCGGTGGTGGAGGCGACCGGCGAGACCATTCCTCCGCCGTCGGCGTTTCAACCGGTATCGCGCCCCCTTGATGCGGATACCGCGCGCAGCCTGCTCGCGGCACTGGCGGAGTCGCGCCGGCCCCTGATCCTCGCCGGCCCGGCACTGGCCAGTGCATCGGGTCGCCGCGTTTGCCGGAATATCGAGACCGCAAGCGAAATTCCGACGGTCGTCATGGAAAGCCCCCGCGGCATTAACGATCCGAGCCTGGGCGCGTTTTCCGAGGTGCTCAGGGAAGCGGATTGCATCCTGCTGCTCGGCAAGCGGGCGGACTTCACGCTGGGCTTCGGGCGCCCGCCGGTGCTGGATGCAGACTGTACGCTGATCCAGATCGAACCCGATGCCGACGTCGATGCACGCGCACCACGCGTATTTTCCGACTCCATCACGCCGGCGCGTACCGTGTTCGCCGATAGTGCCGCCGCCGCGCAGGCTCTCCTGCAGGCGACGCGAGAGCATTCCGGGAAACATGCCGATTGGCATGCGCGGGTCCAGGAAGCGATCGCCTACCGGCCACCGGAGTGGGCGGACATGCGCACACCCGCGGGTGAAGCATTGCATCCGGTCGAGGTATGCCGGGCGGTCGAGCCGATACTCGCTGCCCATGCGGGAGCGGTTCTGATTTCCGATGGCGGAGAGTTCGGGCAGTGGGCCCAGGCCTGTCTCGACGCGCCGCACCGGATCATCAACGGGCCGGCCGGTGCGATCGGTAGCGCGCTTCCGTTTGCCGCCGCGGCGCGCATGGCCAGGCCGGACGGGCCGGTCATCGCCATGCTCGGTGACGGCACTGCGGGTTTCCACTGCGCCGAATTCGATACCGCCGTTCGCTATGGGCTGCCGTTTGTTGCGATCATCGGCAACGACGCGCGCTGGAACGCGGAATACCAGATCCAGTTGCGCAAATATGGTGCCGAGCGTCTCGTGGGATGTGAGCTTTTGCCGTCCCGTTACGACAAGGTCGCCGAGGCCCTGGGCGGGCATGGGGAATATGTCACCACCGCTGCGGAATTGCCGGGCGCGTTGCAAAGAGCCCTCGGCAGCGGCCTTCCCGCCTGCGTGAACGTTAGGGTGGCCGGAATACCCGCACCCAGTCTGCGCCGTACCCACGAATGAGTGCAGGAATTTGACAGTCTTATATAAGACATACTATACATAAAGGGGGCCGTAGTTAGGGTCCATATCGCCGGTATTTTTCAAGGAGCAGGCATGGCAACTCACTTCCTGGTGCACAACAAGGTCGACAAGGTCGGCGTCGTCGTGGTGGAGGACGTCAAGGCTGGGCAGGCGCTGTCCGGCTGGCTGATGGAGACCGATGAAACCATTCACATCGAGGCGGGGGACGACATCCCGCTTGGCCACAAGGTCGCGCTTGCCGACATCAGGGACGGTGACACGATCATCGAGTACGAGCACGACATCGGACGCGCGGTTGCCGCGATTTCGAAGGGCCGTCACGTGCACGTTCACAACATCAAGACCAAGAGGTGGTAAGGGTGAGCAAGCCGACTTTCATGGGTTATCGGCGCGAAAACGGGCGCGTCGGGATTCGCAATCACGTACTCATCCTGCCGCTGGACGACTTGTCCAACGCGGCGTGCGAGGCGGTGGCCAAGCACATCCAGGGCACTCTGGCCGTGCCGCATCCGTACGGACGCCTGCAGTTTGGCGCGGACCTGGAGCTGACCTTCCGCACCCTCATCGGTACCGGCTGCAATCCGAACGTGGCGGCGGTGGTGGTGATCGGCATCGAGCCGGGCTGGACGCAGCGGGTGGTTGACGGCATTGCCGAGACCGGCAAGCCGGTGGCGGGTTTCTCCATCGAAAGACACGGCGACATCCAGACCATTGCCGCGGCGTCGCGCAAGGCGAAGGAGTTTGTGCACGTTGCCTCGGAGAAGCAGCGCGAGCCGTGCCCGATCGACGAGCTGTGGATCTCCATGAAGTGCGGCGAGTCCGACACCACCTCGGGGCTGGCCTCCAATCCCACCATGGGCAACCTGGTGGACAAGCTGGTGCCGATGGGCGTGACGATGTGCTTTGGCGAGACCTCGGAGCTGACCGGCGCCGAGCAGGTGTGCGCCGCGCGTGCGGTGGATGAGGAGATCAAGCAGAAGTTTCTCAACACCTGGGGCGCCTACAACGATTTCATCAACCGCCACAAGACCAACGACCTGTCGGAGTCGCAGCCGACCAAGGGCAACATTGCCGGCGGTTTGTCGACGATCGAGGAGAAGGCCTTCGGCAACTTCGCGAAGATCGGTAAAAAGACGCCATTCATCGACGTGCTCGAGCCGGCGGAAGCGCCTGCGCGCGGACCTGGGCTGTACTTCATGGACACCTCCTCGGCGGCGGCCGAGTGCGTGACCTTGCAGTGCGCGGCGGGCTATGTGGCGCATCTGTTCACCACCGGCCAGGGCAACATCGTGGGCAACCCGGTGGAGCCGGTGATCAAGCTCACGGCGAATCCGCGCACGGCGCGCACCATGTCCGAGCACATCGACCTGGACGTGTCCGGCATTCTGCGCCGGGAGATGAATCTGGATCAGGCGGGGGATGCGCTGATCGACATGCTGCTGCGTACCTGCAACGGTCGCGTGACCGCTGCCGAAGCGCTCGGGCATCGCGAGTTCGTGCTGACCAAGCTCTACCGCAGCGCGTGAGCCGCGGCCCGGGTACGACGAGAGCGAGGGTTGGGGAGAGGAAAGGCAGATGACGACGCTCGAGGTCTCGGTTTGGCGCGGTACCGGAACGGGTGAGTTCACCACTTATCCGGTACCGCTGCACGATAACCAGACGGTGCTGGATGTCGTGACCTACATCCAGCGCCGGCTGGACACGACCCTGGCGTATCGTTTCGCGTGTCGTGTGGGCATGTGCGGCTCCTGCGCCATGACCGTCAACGGCGTCCCGCGCTGGACCTGTCGTACCCATGTGCGCAAGGTGGTGCGGGACAATCGGCTGAAGATCGCACCGCTGGCAAATTTGCCGGTGATCAAGGATCTCGCGACCGACATGACGGAGTTTTTCGTCAAATGGCGGCGCGCCGAAGGCTACTTTCATCCGACCGCTTCCGCGTCTGATGACTTCGCGCGCGTGCGCCCGGATTCGCCGCAACGCCGCGCCGCCGACGCCGGCACCGAGTGCATCAACTGCGGAGTCTGTTACGCCGCTTGCGACGTGGTGACATGGAAGCCGGATTACCTCGGTCCGGCGGCGCTCAACCGTGCCTGGACCCTGGTCAACGACGTGCGTGACGGCGCCGGTGCCGAGCGCCTGCGTGCCGTGGCCGGTGATGCCGGCTGCCATGCCTGCCACAGTCATCAGAGCTGCGTGGAGCATTGCCCGATGGGGGTGAATCCCACCGCTTCGATCGCCGGTCTGAAGCGGGCGACGACGCGTGCGGCTCTGCGAGGGGATCTGTGAACGCACGCGCGGAAACATGGTTGTGGCTGGCGCAGCGGGTGAGCGCCATGGTGCTTGCAGTCACCGTGGTCGTGCATCTGATCACCATGATCTATGCCATTCAGGGAGGTTTGTCCGCCGCCGAGATCCTCGGCCGCACCCGCGGCAGTGTGAGCTGGATGCTGTTCTACGGCGTGTTCGTGGTTGCGGTGGCGGTCCACGCGCCCATCGGTGTGCGGGCGATTCTTCTGGAGGCGACCCCGCTCGGGAGACGGGTCGTGGATTGGCTCATGGCGGCGTTCGCGCTGTTGCTGGTATTCGCGGGATGGCGCGCGGTGGCGGGGTTGTTTGCATGAGGATCGCAGGCACGGCACGCAATCATCCCGCTTACTGGGCGTTTCTTGTGCATCGGGTGTCGGGGCTGGCGCTGGCGCTGTTCCTGCCGCTGCATTTCTGGGCGCTGGGCCAGGCGCTGCACGGCGCGGCGGCGCTGGACGGTTTTCTGGCCTGGACCAACGAGCCACTGGCCCGATTCGCGGAGGTGGGGCTGGCATTTCTGCTTGCCGCTCATCTCACTGGAGGCATCCGGTTGCTGGCCATCGAGTTCCTTGCCTGGCGAGACTGGCAAAAGACGGCGGTTGCCCTCTCCGGAGGCATATCGGTATTTGTCGCGCTGGCGTTTCTGCTGCGGGCGTTCTAGAGGGTGTATTGCGAAGCGCAACATTGGTTTTTTCAATAACGATTACGAAATTCAGCAGTAGCAGATTCACATGCGATGAATTCTGTCACTCGGAGGAGGTAACACCATGGCTACATTCATGACTTTTGCACGCAATCGGGGTGGATTGATAGCGGCGGGCCTGGCCAGTGTTTTTCTGGCTTTTGCCCTGTCGTGCCCGACTCAGGCTCAAGCCAGGGAAATAACCATTGCGCAACAATATGGCGTCGGCTACCTGCCATTGATGGTAATGCGCCAGAAGGGTCTGGTTGTCAAACACGCCGAAGCACTGGGCCTGAAAGACACGAGCGTCAAGTGGAGTACGTTTACCGGTGGCGCCGACATGAATACGGCGTTGCTGTCCGGCCACCTCGATGTTTCCTCCCAGGGCGTGGGGCCGTTTCTCAAGATCTGGAGTGCGACCAAAGGGCTGTATGACGCCCGCGCAATGGCATCGATCAATAACATGCCGCTGTTTCTGAATACGACGAACCCCGACGTACACGACATTACGCAGTTTACCGAGAAGGACCGCATTGCACTGCCAGCGGTGAAAGTTTCAATCCAGGCGATTACCTTGCAAATGGCCGCCGCCAAGGCGTTCGGCATGGAGAACTACGACAAGCTGGATAACCTCACCGTCACCATGTCCCATCCCGACGGCATGATCGCGCTATTGTCGGGCAAAAGCCGTATTACGGGACACCTCACCAGCCCGCCTTTCCAATATCAGGAGTTGATGGAGGACCCGAAAGTACATACGGTGCTGAATTCTTACGATGTGCTTGGCGGCCCCTCCACGTTCAACGTCGTTGTCACGACGAAGAAGTTTCGGGATCAGCACCCGAAGGAATACAAGGCGGTATTCAGTGCGCTGGTCGAGGCGATCGGCATGATCAACAAGGACAAGCATTGGGCCGCCCAGGTCTATCTGGACCAGACGCACTCCAAGCTGCCGCTTTCCCTGATCGAGAAGATCATCAGCGAGCCGGAGATAAGCTACACGGTGTATCCGCAGGGGGTCATGAAGTACGCCAAATTCATGCACGAGACCGGATCCATCAAGCACATGCCCGCGTCCGTCGAAGAAACATTCTTCCCGGAAGTGTTTGAACTGAAGAAGTAGCGGTCTGTTTCATACTTGCGACGGCTTGCATGACCGAAGCCATGGATGGCGTCCGTGATCGACAACGACTGAGACCGGTGGGCGACGCAATGATGAATGACCTCACAGCGAGCGCCGTGGACGAGCGCGCGGGGGTGACCCGCGCCAGTACCGCAGCACCCCTGCTGGACGTGCGCGGCGTGACTTTGCAGTACAAGACTCCGAAACGGCTCGTGACGGCCACCTATCAGGTGGATCTGCAGGTATTCCCGGCCGATCGCTTCATTCTGCTGGGGCCGTCGGGTTGTGGCAAATCGACCATTCTGAAGGCGGTGGGCGGTTTCCTGCAGCCGGCGGACGGTTCGATCACGTTGAGTGGCCGGACAGTGGATCAACCCGGCCCGGACCGCATGATGGTGTTTCAGGAGTTCGATTCGCTACTGCCCTGGAAGACGGTTTTGCAGAACGTGGTCTTCCCGATGGTGGTGAGTGGCAAGTGCCAGTACAAGGAGGCCGTGGAGCATGCCGACATGTACCTGGAGAAAGTGAATCTGACCCAGTTTCGCGATGCCTATCCCCACACGCTGTCCGGAGGCATGAAGCAGCGGGTTTCGATCGCGCGCGGCATGGCCATGAGGCCGGACATTTTGCTGATGGACGAGCCTTTCGCCGCACTGGATGCGCTCACGCGGCGAAAGATGCAGGAAGAATTGTTGCAGTTGTGGGACGACCTGCGCTTTACGGTGCTGTTCGTCACCCACTCGATCGAGGAAGCCATCATTCTCGGCACCCGGGTTCTGGTGCTCTCTCCGCATCCGGGGCAGGTGCGCGCAGAGCTCAATGTGCATCATTTTACGCACGAAACCCAGGACTCATCGGAGTTTCGTGAAGTGCAGCGTCGTATTCACGACATGCTCTTCACGGACGAAGTCGATCAGAGCTGACACTGGCACACCTATGGCTACCAAACCGACACGATTGCTCGAACCCACCATACGTCCCGAAGTCGAGCACCGGGTGCGCCGGGCTCACAGCATTGGCGACATCGCGCGGCCGCGGTCGCTTTGGGTGCGCATAACCAACATCACGCTGGTACGGCGGGTCTTCATCATCATACTGATTGCGGCGCTCTGGCAGGGTTACGCCGCTTATGTAAGCAATCCCCTGATGTTCCCGTCCTTCGCGGCCACGGTAACGGCGACCGTGCAATCGATTGCCGCCGGCGAGCTGCTTCTGCGCGCCTGGGCGTCGATCAAGGTTCTGCTGATGGGCTATGCGGCCGGCCTGTTGCTCGCGGGTATCCTCACTTCGCTGGCGGTCTCCACCCGCTTCGGCCGCGATCTGCTGGGCACCTTGACCGCGATGTTCAATCCGCTGCCCGCAATCGCGCTGCTGCCGCTTGCGCTGCTTTGGTTCGGCCTTGGTACGGGCAGTCTGATTTTCGTACTGATTCACGCCGTGCTCTGGCCCGTGGCGCTCAATACCAGTTCCGGCTTCGAATCGGTGAGCCAGAGCCTGCGCATGGCAGGGCGAAACTACGGGTTACGCAACTTCAGGTATGTATTCAAATTACTGATTCCGGCAGCGTTCCCCGCCATCGTAACGGGCCTGAAGGTGGGCTGGGCATTTGCCTGGCGTACCGAAATCGCCGCCGAATTGGTGTTCGGTGTTTCCAGCGGCTCGGGCGGACTTGGCTGGTTCATTTTCGTCAACCGCAACGAACTGCAGATTGCCTACGTGTTTGCAGGGCTTTTCGCGGTCATCATCATCGGGCTGTTGGTGGAGGGGGTGGTGTTTCGCACCCTCGAAGTACACACCGTACGTAAATGGGGCATGCAGGAATGAAACTGGATATGCACGCCGTCGAAGAGGCGGCCAAAGAGCTTTACATCCGCGCACTCAAGGTGCTGCCGGATGACATCAAGGCAGGGTTTGAGCGGTTGCAGGAGAACGAAACCCATGCGACTGCCAAGTCAGTGCTGGGCACGATGGTGACCAACATCCGCGTCGCGGAAAAAACCTGCAACCTGCTGTGCCAGGATACCGGCATGCCGATCTACAACATCACCATCGGGCGCGACGTGGAGCTCGATGGCGCGGCGCTGAAGAAGGCCATTGTCACCGGCGTCGAGCGGGCGACGCACGAGCATCCGCTGCGCTCGTCGGTGGTGCATCCGATCACGCGGGTCAATCAGCACACCAGCACCGGACGGCGGGTGCCGGTCATCAATATCGATTTCAGCGAACGCCCGCAGGAGCTGCGCCTGGAGATGATTCCCAAGGGCAGCGGCTCGGAGAGCGGTTCGTGGCTCAGGATGTGCCTGCCCTCGGAAGGCGTGACGGGCGTCAAGACCTTTGTGATCGACAAGGTGCTGGAGGCGGGCGGCAAGGTGTGCCCGCCCACGATCGTTGGCGTTGGCGTCGGCGGTACGGCCGATTTGTGCGTGCATCTGGCCAAGATCGCCGCCACGCGGCCGCTCGGCACGCCCTGCGACGATCCGGAAGGCGCGAAGCTGGAAACCGAGCTGAGCGAGGCGGTCAACAGCCTCGGGATCGGCCCGCAGGGGCTCGGCGGCAACGCGACCGCCTTTGCGGTGCACGTGGAGACGGCCGCCACGCACATCACCCTGAATCCGGTCGCGGTGAACATTCAGTGCCACTCGGCCCGGCGTGCTTCCGCGACCTTCACGCCGGATGGTATCGAGTACGGATTCTAGG
>CAZYIP010000017.1:0-6886 GCA_964646895.1 uncultured Salinisphaerales bacterium
GAACAGACCCTAGTGCAGCGTGGGTGTCGCGGATCCGTTCCGCAGGCCGCGGGCCTCCAGAAACACCAGTTGCGCGCCGACACGGACGTATTCGACGATTTCCGCATAGGCGACCTCGTCATCCTCCGTGTTGGCCGCGGGCGTGATGCCTGCATGGCCGATCTCGTTCAGGTCCGCAACCATTTCCTGCGCATCGGCGGACAGGGCCGTCAGGTCCGTTTGCGACTCGCTCCCGAGCCCGAACAGAAAACCCGTGCACCATTGCCCCAGCGCTTCCACCCGGTCAGCAAGCGCGGCGTCATCCGAAGGCAGCAACGGATGAAATCCGGCGCCGGGATCGTTGAAACTGGCGAGCGACTGATCGCGCAGCCTCTGAAGCAGAGGCTCCTCCGGCAACGCCTCCGGCAACTCGTCGGCGGCAACACACAGGCGCCCACACATCGCGCCGTGAAATTCGGCCGCACTCTGCTCCACATCCAGGCGGCGGAGCACCTCGTCCAGCGCGGCATAGGTCATGTCGGACACGGACTCTGTTGACATGGCAAGGCCTCTGTACAAAAACTCATTATAAACGTCGGCGCCGGCAACGTCCGCAAGCCAGCCTCAATTCCCCGGACCGGTCAACAGCTATCCGCATGGCTGGGGGTCATTTTGTTAACAGGCTCCGGCTTCCCTCTATATAATGCAACGTCATGTCCGACGATTCTTTCCTGCGGGTGCTGCGCGGCTCGGCCCCCTATATTCATGCCCACCACGGGCGCACCTTCGTGATCGCCTTTGGCGGTGACGCGGCCGAGGGCGCGGCATTCAACCAGTTCATTTTCGACGTCGGGCTGCTCACCAGCCTCGGTGTACGCCTGGTACTGGTGCATGGTGCGCGGGTACAGATCGAGCGCCACCTGGCGGCGGCGGGCATCACCCCACGGCTTGTGGAAGGCATCCGGGTTACGGACGCGGAAGCGCTCGGATGCGTCAAGGATGCGGTGGGGCGCCTGCGCATGGAAATCGAGGCCTTGCTGAGCACTGGGCTGGCGAGCACATCCATGGGCGGTGCGCATGTGCGTGTGGCCGGCGGCAATCTGGTCATCGCGAAGCCGCTGGGGATTCGCCAGGGGGTCGACTATCAGCATACCGGCGAGGTGCGACGCATCGACGTGTCCGCCATCGACGCGCATCTGGATCGCGGCAACATCGTGCTCCTGTCGCCGATCGGCTATTCACCCACCGGTGAAATCTTCAACCTTTCCGGCGCCGAGATCGCAACCGCGACCGCAACCGCGCTGCACGCCGACAAGCTGGTGTTTCTGCACGGGGGACCACACCTGCACGCACGCATGGCCACCGCACCCTTCCAGCTCGACCTGGACGAAGCCGAGCGCCTGGCGCGGGCGGAAGACAACGGGCTGGATGGCGAGGCTGCCGTTTGCCTGCAGGCGGCAGTGGAAGCATGCCGGCAGGGGGTGCGCCGCGTGCACCTGGTCAGCGCCGCCGAGGATGGTGCGCTGCTGCGCGAGCTGTATACTCGCGACGGCGCCGGTACACTGATATTTTCCGACGGCTACGACACGACCCGCTTCGCGCGCATCGACGACGTGGGCGGCATCCTGAATCTGATCGGGCCGCTGGAACAGGCCGGGATACTCGTACCGCGCTCGCGCGAGCAACTGGAACTGGATATCGAGCACTTCCTGGTCATGGTTCGTGATGGCGCCATCATCGCATGCGCGGCGCTGATCCCGTACCCGGACGAAGGTGTGGGCGAACTCGCCTGTGTCGCCGTCCACCCCGATTATCGCCGCCAGAATCGCGCCGAGGCTCTGCTGCACCGGATCGAGCGCAACGCCCGCGCCCGTGGCCTGCGACAGCTGTTCACCCTGACGACGCGGACGCCACACTGGTTCCTCGAACGCGGCTTTCGCATCAGCTCGCTGGATGCGCTGCCGGTGCGGCGCCGCGATCTATACAACTTCAAGCGCAATTCGACGGTGCTGATCAAGGATGTTTAGCCCGCGCGTGTTCGTGGATCAGCCGCTGGCCGCGCAGGCGATTGCCTCACTGCCAGCCGCGGCGGCTCATCACCTGCTGCGGGTATTGCGCCTGCGCGACGGGGATACGGTCGTGCTGTTTGATGGTCGCGGCGGTGAATATCACGGCGTACTCGATACGGCGGCGCACGACACCGCGTGCGTACGCATCGAGCGCCACGAGGCGGTGGAGCGGGAATCACCATTGCGGATCACGCTCGCGCAAGGCATCTCGCGCGGCGAGCGCATGGACTACACGGTTCAAAAGGCCGTCGAGCTGGGCGTGGAGCGCATCGTTCCGGTGCAGACCGACCGCAGCGTGGTGCGGCTGGCGGGCCCCCGTGCGGACAAACGCCTGCGGCACTGGCGCGAAATCGCCTGCGCGGCGGCGGAGCAATGCGGTCGCACCCGCGTGCCACAGATCGAGCCAGTGCAGACATTATCAGGCTGGCTCGAACAGGCATCGCAGAACACAATGCTCAAGTTATTGCTGAACCCGCAGGCAAAGACCGGTTTGCATGACCTGCCCTCGCCCACGACTGCCGTTTATCTGCTGATCGGGCCGGAAAGCGGCTTTACGGCGACGGAGGTGGAAGCGGCAAGTAGCGCCGGCTTTCGCGGTATTCACCTGGGCAAACGAATCCTGCGCACCGAGACGGCGGGAGTGGCGTGCCTCGCGGTATTGCAGGCCTTGTGGGGCGATTTGTAAGCCACTGCGGTCCCGATTCCGGGCGGTGTGATATTTCGCTGCACGCGCCGCGCTCCGAATGACTGCGACTCCGGATCGATCAGACGCGCTCCGGGTTCCCGCGCTCCAGGTGAGTGGCGAGGAGCGCCTCGATCGCCTCCAGATCCGGAATGACCAGCTCCCGGTTACCGATGCGCACCCGCGCAAGCAGCAACTGTACCGGATCGTTGCCGCGAAGCTCGCCAGGACGCAGGGCGCGCTGGTCGAGCCCGATCAACTGGGGATGCCCACGGGTCAGCAGCGCGAACAGACCCGACTCCAGAAATCGCCCGGGGCCGTTGACAATGACACAACGGCTGCGGCGCCCGCGCGGGGGCAGCGGACGCCCACTCAGGCCCTCGAACGACACCACCGGCAACCGGCGCTCGCGCCACGGCAGCAGGCCGATCAGCCACGGCGGCCCCTCCGCCATCAGGCTCAAGGCTTCCAGGCTGACCGACTCCACGACTCCCACGTCAGGCAGGAGAATCAGTTCGCCCTCTATGGGAATGAACTGCCCGTAGAGTTCCCGCGATTCGGCATCGTCGCGCCGTGCGTCTTGCCCAGCCATGTCAGGTCGGCTCCGCGGCCACGGCCGATTCGCCGATCAACGTCCGGATTTCCCGCAACAGCCCATCCTCCTGATAGGGTTTGATCAGATAGCGATTGACGCCGATCTGGCGGGCACGCTGGCGATGCTTTTCACCGCTGCGCGAGGTCAGCATGATGATGGGCACATCGCTCAGGCGCTCGGCATTGCGTACGTAAGTGGCTACCTCGAAGCCGTCCAGCCGCGGCATCTCGATGTCCAGCAGCACAACCGCCGGCGGCTCCACCTGCAGCTTCGCCAGCGCATCCATGCCGTCGCGCGCCAGCGCCACCCGGTAGCCGTTGCGTGTGAGCAGCCGCTCGGAAACCCGGCGCACGGTAATGGAATCGTCCACCACCAGTACCAACGGTCGTGAGTCATCCCGCGGCGTGGCTGGTTCGGTCGACGACAGGCGATGGCGGGCCTGTTCCGCGAGCAGTGCGCCGACTTCGAGGATCAGCACGACCTGTCCATCCGCAAGGATGGTCGCGCCGTTGACGCCGGCGACGGTGCTGACCTGTGGTCCCACCGGCTTCATGACCACCTCGCGCCCGCCGATGGCAGCGTCCACCGCAATCGCACTGCGCTGATCACCCGCGCGCACGAGCAGCAGCGACACATGCTCGGGCAGGCCGGCCGGATCCGGCCGCGGCAATCCCACCAGATCGCCGAGATAACCCGGTACATAACTGTAACCGCCGTAACTGAAGCGGGCGTATTCGTCCTCGAACAGTGTTTGCAGCTCGGTGCGCTCGATGCGCGTGATGCCTTCGATCGAGCGCAGCGGAATGGCAAAGCTCTCGTCGCCGGTGCGGACCAGCAGCGTCTGGCTGATGGCGAGGCTGAGCGGCAGGCGAATCTCGAAGCGCGCGCCCTGCCCGGGCACCGAATCCATCTGGATCGTGCCCCCGAGCTGTTTGATTTCGGCATTGACGACGTCCATGCCCACGCCACGGCCGGCTGACTGGGTCAGGCGGTCGGCGGTGGTGAAACCGCGCTCGAAGATCAGGCCGGCGAGCACCTCGTCGCTTACCGCCTGCCCGGGTGTCAGCATGCGCCGGCTCTCGGCCTTCTTGCGGATGGCAACCAGATCGATGCCGCGGCCGTCATCGCGCAGTTCGATCACCAGTTGCGAGCCATCCCGCCACAACTGCAGATCGATCAGGCCGTTCTCCGGCTTGCCGGCCCGGGCACGCTGCTCCGGTGCTTCGATGCCATGTACCACCGCATTGCGCAGCAGATGTTCGAGCGGCGCAATCATGCGCTGCAGCACGTTACGATCCAGCTCGTGCGATTCACCACGCACCTGCAGCCTGACGTCGCGCTGGTACTCGGCAGCGGTTTGCCGCACCACTCGCTGCAGCCGGCTGGCCTGGCGTGAAAACGGCACCATCAGCGTTCCCATGAGCCGCTGCTGCAACGAGGTATTGACCCGCGCCTGCTGGAGCAGCAGCGAGTCGGATTCGTGCACACTCTGCTCCATCAGCCCGTACAGGCTGGAGAGATCGTCGAGGCCCTCGGACAAGGCACGGGAGAGTTCCTGCGCATGGGTGTAGCGATCCAGCTCCAGGGGATCGAATTCACCGCCATAGCGATCTTCGAGCGAAGCCGAGTCACGCTGTCCCTGGTGCCTCGCCAGTATCGCGGTTTCGGTTTCCAGATTGAGCTTGCGCAGCTGCTCGCCGATGCGCGCGATGAGTTGCTGCATCTCGTCGAGCTGGAAGCGCAGCGCCGTGTTCTCCCGCTCCAGGCGCGAGCGGAAGATGCTGATCTCGCCGCCCTCGTTGAGCATCTGGTCCAGGTTTTCCACCGCCACCCGTGCGACTTCTTCGGATTGGCGGCGTGCCGAACCCTGATCCTCATGCGGCTGCCAGAAAAGCTGCGCTGCCCAGGTCGTGCTGGCATCCGCCGGCGCACGAGCCCCATCGCCGGCGACAGGTTGTTCCTCTTCCGCATCTTCGGCGTCGTCATCGCGGTCATCTGCGGCGACGATGGTCTCGCCGGTATCCGCGGGCCCGGGCGCAACAGCGTCGACGGCCGATTCGTCAACCGTCGCTTCGCCGTCTTCCGCAGCCGCTTGCGCCGGTGTTGCCCGAAGCTGTTCGATGCTGGGATCTTCGCCGCGGACGATGGTCGAGCGGGCCGCGCGCAGCAACGCGATCAGTTCGTCGGCCGGCGCGGGGCGCTCACCCGCGGCAACGCGCTCCGCCATGCCCTGTATGACGTCCACCGCATGGCGCACCACGGCAACGCTCTCCGCGGACGCCGGGCCTCTGCGCTGATCAACCGCGCTGATATAGGTTTCCAGCTCGTGGCTTGCATCGCCGATCCGCGGGACCCGCGCCATGCGTGCGCTGCCCTTGAGCGTGTGCAGCAGGCGCTGCAGATCGGACGTTGCCTCTGTCTGATCGAGGTGGGTCTGCCACGCCGATACCGCCCGGTCGATCGCTTCGAGGAGTTCGTTGGCCTCTTCGGCAAAAATGGCCATGAGTTCGGCGTCGGCGACCGGCGTCAGCGGTACCGGTTCCGGCCGCGGTTCCGGATCTGGTTCTGCCTCCGCCCAACGATCCTGCTCCGGGTCCGAGTCCGGGCCTGGCTCCGGCCCGCTCAGTGCTGCGGGTTCACCACCATCGGCACCTTCCTCTGCGACGGCCGGCGTTTCCCACTGCCCTCCCTCGGCATCCGCGTCCAGCCGGGAATCTTCGGCTGTGTCCGCGCCGGACTCGACCGGGACTTCTCCCTGCGATGCAGCGAGTTCGTGCTCATCCGGCTGTTCAGACTCGGGGTGGAGCAAAGCGATGATGCTGTCCGCATCGGTCAAATGCTCCCCGAAGCGCAGGCGATCGAGAAAATCGTACAGGCCATCCAATACCTGGTGCAGGATGTGAATCAACGCAGGATCGTTGGAATCCTCCATGTCGTCCAGCGTGGTCCAGATACGCCCGGCGACGGTGCGGCAAACTTCCACGAACACCGGGATACCGGTACGCATGGCGCGATCCGCCAGCGCATCCATGGTGTCGGCGATGGCCTCCGGATGATGGCTGTCGTCGGGCACCCGATACCAGCCGTCCAGATGACTCTCGCACTGCTCCAGCAGGTTGAGCGCTTCCTCGGTGAAATTGCGGATCTTCTCCTGTTCGGCTTCGAGTTCCCGGCCATGCCGCGGCAGCGTCCGCTCCAGCGCCTCTATTTGCATCAGGATCGGCGCCGTATCCAAGGCCGGGGAGGCATCAGACCCCAGTCCGTCCAGCGCCTGGTGCACAAAATCCAGCCACGAGCGCATGACCTCACGGGCCTGGCTGGAAACGCTGTTACCGCTCGATGCCATCGCCTTGAGGCTGTCTTCCAGCGCGCCGGTCACTTCCGCAATGCCATCGGCGTGCGCGGATTCCGCGCTGCCGTGGATGGTGTGCAGCGCGCGTGTCACGGTCGCAAGATCCGGACACTCCTCGCTCTGATCATCGACAAAGCTCTCGACTACCCGCAGGCGCGCATAGACATCCTTGTGGAAAATTTGCACCAGCTCGGCATCAGGCGCCGCCG
>CAZYIP010000017.1:6986-31178 GCA_964646895.1 uncultured Salinisphaerales bacterium
GCAGGCTCACCGTCTTCGGCTTCCGTATCAGCCGCCGCTCCCTCGTCGCGCGCAATGGCGTCTGCCGTCTCCATCAGCGCCCTGACCCGCGGATCGGGCACACCGTCTTCGCGGAACGTTTCGATCAGGTCCGGCAGGAGGCTGACCGCTTCGTTCACCGCGGCAACCACCTCCGACGATACTTGCAGCGAGCCTTCCAGGCACTGGTTGAGCATGTGCTCGAGCGCCCATCCAAAATCACCTACCGCGGTCGCGCCGACCATGCGCCCGCTGCCCTTCAGCGTATGAAAGGCGCGCCGGACGACTGCAAGGCTGTCGCGATCATCGGGCTGCATGCTCCAGCTCGGCACGCGGCGCTCGAGTTCGGCCTGTACCTCGGCCGCCTCTTCCAGAAAGATGTCCCGGAATTCCGGCTCGATATCATCAGTGCCTGCAGACGGAACCGGCTCCTGCGGCTGCGGCTCGGCGATCGGCTCATCGCTGTCGGGCACCTGGTCCAGCGCTTTTTCGAAGCGATCGAGGTACGGCACCACACTGGCGGGATCGGCGACATTGCGGCCGTGGGCACCGCCCAATGCCTCCAGGTACCATTCCTGCGCCGCCACCACATCGGCAAACGCGTCGCGCAGCGCCGGATCGCGTACCAGGCGCGAACGCGCCTTCGTCAGCGCCAGGCGCAGGCGTGCAAAGCCGTCCGCGCCTTTTGGCTTGCCGATGACGGCGAGCCCGGCGGCGACTTCGTTCAGCAGGCGATCGCAAGCCGCCAGCTGATTGTCGTCGCCGGTCTGCAGGCACGTCTGGAACAGCTCCTTGACACGCGCCACGTTGACCAGTGATTCCCGAAAAAAGGCGGCGGCACCGGTTTGCAGATCCAGCGCGACATCGCCATCGTCCTCGTCGGTGTCTTCCGCAGCATCGGTGTCCGTATGGACATCGGCATCGGCGCCGCCATGCAATTGCTGCGAAAGGGCGTGATCGAGCCGCTGCTCGATTTCCACCAGCGCCGTGGCCACCGCCATCCATTCGCCCTCGTTCGCAGAGCCGGTACGGCGGATACGATCGAGGGTTTCCATCTGAGTGAGCAGGCGGCGTTGCAGCCGGTTGAGGCCCAGCATGGCGAGCGTGTTGGAGATCCGCATGCACAGTTCCAGCAACTCGTCCACATCGCCGGGCGCGCGGTCACCCGCTCGCACCAGCAGATCGATACTGTCCCTGACTGCCCCGAGATCTTCCTTCAGCGCCTCCGAAAGCTTGCCGACGAGCTCGCTGTTGGGTCCCCGCAAGCGACGGCGGATGGAAGCCAGCGTCGCCTCGTCCGGCAACAGGCCGGCGAGCGAATAGCTCGCCTGCACGGCGCTCTGACGCCGGCCAGGATGCGCCGAGCGCTGAATGTGACAGAGCAGGCGGACAAGCAACTCCGGCGGCACGAGGATCGCATTTTCTTCGCTTGCCACGGCCTGCGTTTTCAGCACCTGAGACGTCTGGCCGGCCAGACGCTTGACCGGCGCCGTCGCCTCGATACCGCCAATCAGCACGCCCTCGACGAGCGCGGCGAACAGCCACCACAACTCATAGACGTCGGGCTCCGTCGCCCGTGCCTGCAGCTGCTCGGCTATCGTGCCCAGACGGCGCAGATTGAGCTCGGCGTCCTGATTCTGCAGCCACTGCAGCAGGGCCACCTGAAACGCGGGATAATAACGTTGAGATGCCGCCAGTGCGGCTGCGGGCTCGCGCCCGGAAAGATCCGGCAACTCGGCACGCGGGCGCTGTTGCGCGGTCTGTCGCACGAACAGATCAACCTCGTTGAGGACGTCGGCACCACGCGCGACCCGAAGCTCGTTAATCAGAAGCTGGAATACGAGCGCACTGTCGGCGGTGCCCTGGCCGAGCAGATCGATGTAATCGGACAGTTGCAGGACCGCGCCGAGTACCGATTCAAATGCACCTTCCGCCTGCTCGATGTGCCCTTCCGTCAGATCCCGCAGCACGCGGCACGCTTCCTCGGCAAGGATAGCCGCTCCGAAGCACTGGATCATGGACAGCGTGCCGCGTACCTGCCTCAATTCCGAAAGCGCACGCTGCAGGGGAATCTTCTCCTGCGGATTTTCCAGATAGCCTTCAACGAGCTGGCCTATGCGGCCCAGGCTACTGTCCAGTTCGACTCTGACCCATTCCAGGGCATCGGCCGTAACCTGCGTCAAATATGCCATGCTGCACCCTTGTCCGGCCTGTC
Source organism: uncultured Salinisphaerales bacterium (assembly GCA_964646895.1). Lineage (GTDB taxonomy): Bacteria > Pseudomonadota > Gammaproteobacteria > Nevskiales > CAZYIP01 > CAZYIP01. Next base: position 9,220 of record CAZYIP010000017.1, read on the forward strand.
ACCTACGAGGCTATGCCGCCGAGCCCCGCTCTGCCCCCTGCGGCGATGGTGGCGCCAGAAACACGACCGTCCGGCGTTGCTCGTCGATCATCTGGAGTCACCAAGCTTCCTCCCTCGCGCCATGGCTGGCCGTACTCTGGTACCAGGCGGGTAGTTGACAACGGGCTTTCAGCCTCATTCCGGCAGCTTGAAGCCACTGACCGACTCCCGCAGGCGCACGGCGAGCTGGGCCAGATTGCCAATGGCATTGCCCGTCTCGCGCGTCCCGCGTTCGGTGCGTTCGGTGATGGCGCGAATCTCTCCCATGGTGCCCGATACCGTGCTGGCCTGCTCGGTCTGGCGCTCCGCCGCGGATGCAATCTCGCCCACCAGCGTGGCGATCTGCTGCGACACCTGTTCGATTTCCTCCAGCGCCTGCCCGGCATTCTCCGCCAGCTTGGCGCCGCCGACCACACCCGCCGTACTCTTTTCCATCGAAATGATGGCTTCGTTGGTGTCGTTCTGAATCGTGCGCACCAGCGCCTCTATCTGCTTCGTGGCGTTACCCGAGCGCTCCGCCAGGCGCTGGACCTCGTCCGCCACCACCGCAAAACCGCGGCCCGCCTCTCCCGCGACAGCCGCCTGTATGGACGCATTGAGCGCCAGCGTATTGGTCTGCTCCGAGATGTCGTTGATCAGCTCGACGATATCGCCGATTTCCTGGGAAGATTCACCCAGCCGCTTGATTCTTTTTGAGGTTTCCTGAATCTGTTCGCGTGTTGCATCCATGCCGTTGATGGTCCGGCGCACCGCATCGCCGCCGGTGTTAGCCACCTGCACCGAACGCCCGGTGACATCCGCCGCCTGTGCCGCGGTGCGCGATACCTGCTGCAGGGAGCGCACCATTACTTCAATGGCTTCGGTCGCGGAAATGATCTGCTCGGTCTGCGTACGGCTGGCAGCGACCAGATCTTCTGCGGTGGTCAGCGAATCCCGGGAGGCCGAGGCAACACGCTCGGCCGTGCTGTTGATGGTCGCCGCCAGATCACGCAGAGCCTCGACCGTGTAGTTGACCGAATCGGCAATGGCGCCGGTAAAGTCCTCGGTGACCGTCGCCTCGATGGTGAGATCGCCCTGGGCCAGCGCGCCTATTTCGTCGATCAGCAGCTGGATCGCCTGGTCGTTGCGGCGCTGTTGGGCATCAGCCGCGGCCTGGATGCTGGTCGCCTGCTGACGGAACGACCACCACACCAGCCCGATCATTGCCAGACCGGTGAGGCCGATCACGAACACGGAGCCAAACGGCAACCACAGGCCGGGTAGCAGGGAGCTTCCCTCGTTCTGCAGGGAAAGCTGGATGGATACAAGGACCATGGCGGCGACGACAATGCCCAGTACCACCACGGCCACCGCCGGCACCTGGCTGTATGGCGCCTCGGATCTGACTGAAACTGCCACGCTGTGCACTCCGTTGTTGTTGGCTGTGACTCACGGATGCGGGCCTGGCCGAGCTACGTGGAACAGCGCCAATGCACGGAGCCCGAACCCGCATATTCTCCGATACCGGTGCCCGTTTCGCACCGGCGACGTCATTTCTATAATCCGGCGTTCTGAAACTCGGGGCTATGTACCAGTTTCACGAGACTGAACACCGGCCACCCCTGCCCCTCGCGTACGAACGCTCCCAAAAGATAAGGTGCGGCCCAGGCCGCGTCCCGCCCGATGTCGTCCTGAATCAGTTCATGGCGCTGATCGGCGGTTCCGAAGCGGCGGAATCCGGCGACTTCATCAACCATGAAACCGGCCGGAATGCGCTCGTCGGAAAACACAAGCAATCGCGTGGAACGTGTTACCGGCGCTGCCGGCAGTCCGAGAAAGCGCCGCAGATCGATCAACGGCAACAAATTGCCCCGCACGTTCGCCAGACCGAACAGCCATGGTTTGGCGCCGGGTATTCGCGTATAGGGCATCGGCCGCAGAATCTCGCGCATGTCGCCGCGTGGTGCCAGAAACCAGCGTTCCGCCAGGCGGAAGCCCAGCCCCAGCCATGATTGCGACTCGTCCGACGCACTGCTCTCGGGGGCGTTGGCGTGCAGGCGCGCCGCCAGCTCCGTGAGAAGCCGGAAGGGTTCATTCTGCAAGGCCCTCAGTTCGCTGCTCACTCTGCTCAGGCCGTGCGCACCGGCCCCCGCGTACGCAACACAGAGGCCACGGTGCCAAGCAGTTCGCCGGGCGTCACCGGCTTCACCAGATAATCGACCGCACCCTGGCGCCGCCCCCACACCTTGTCGGACTCCTGATCCTTGCGGCTGACGATGACGATGGGAATGTGCGACGTACCCGGATCGCGGGCCAGTTTGCGGGTCCCCTGAAAGCCGCTCATGCCTTCGAACACCACGTCCATCAGGATGAGATCCGGCTGGTTCTCACGCGCGGTTTCGAGTCCCGACGCGGCGGACTCGGCCACCACCACCTCGTATCCCCCTTTCTCCAGGATGGTCTTTATCGCATGAACATCCGTCTGCGAATCGTCCACCACCAGTATGCGAGCCATGAAGCGACTTCCCCCTGCTGTCTTCGCGAAGTGTGTGCCGATCGTTGCCTATGCCGCTTCCGCCGCATAGGCACGCACCGCATCGATGATTTCGTCGCGGGTGAACGGCTTGGTGAGGTAGCGGTCGGAGCCGACGATGCGCCCCCGCGCACGATCGAACAGACCATCCTTGCTCGACAGCATGACCACGGGTGTCCCGCGGAACGTCGGGTTGCTCTTGACCAGCGCACAGGTTTGATAGCCGTCGAGGCGCGGCATCATGATGTCCACGAAGATGATGTCCGGCTCATAGTCGGCGATCTTCGACAGTGCCTCGAAACCGTCGGTTGCGGTCAATACCTGGCAGCCGGCGCGGGTCAGCAGCGTCTCGGCGGTGCGGCGGATGGTCTTGCTGTCGTCGATGACCATGATCTTCATGCCTGAAATGTCTTTCTCCTGTTCAGCACCCACTGTCATCATGACATCGCCCATATCATCACCTCGGGTATACTGTTGATACCTTGTACACCCAAGCTCTTTCGGGCGTCCAGTATCGAGGCCGGACCAGGGTCCGGGCGTCCCCAACCGGCCGATGGACGGTCGCCTGCGCGGGCGCGTGAGAGATGACTATGACAGTTCGACTCGGGGTCGTCATGGACCCCATTGGCAGCATCAAGGTAGCGAAGGACACCACGCTGGCCATGCTGCTGGAAGCACAGCGCCGCGGCTGGACCATCCATTACATGGAACCGGGCGACCTGCGGGTGCGCGACGGTGTCGCCCATGGCCACTGCCGGGCACTCCGGGTCGCCGACGACGAGCATGACTGGTATCACCTGGGCGAACCTCAAGACCAGGTGCTGTCCACTCTCGACGTCATCCTGATGCGCAAGGATCCACCGTTCGACATGGAGTATATCTACTGCACGTACATTCTGGAAATGGCGGAGCGCGCCGGCAGCCTGGTCGTCAACCGGCCCGCGGCACTGCGCGACATCAACGAAAAGATGTCGATCACCCGCTTCCCCGACTGCTGTGCGCCGACGCTGGTCACCTCTGACATGGGTCGCATGCGCACGTTCCTTGTCGAGCAGCAGGACATCGTCGTGAAACCCCTTGACGGCATGGGCGGCACATCGGTGTTCCGGCTGCGCCACGACGATCCCAACATCTCGGTCGTGCTGGAGACCCTGACCCACAAATCCACCCGCTTCGCGATGGCTCAGCGTTACGTGCCCGAGATCACGCGGGGCGACAAGCGAATACTGCTGATCGATGGCGAGCCCGTACCCTACGCCCTTGCCCGCGTGCCGGCCAAGGGCGAAAGCCGGGGCAATCTGGCCGCCGGTGCCCGTGGAGAAGGCGTCGCTCTCAGCGAGCGCGATCGCTGGATCGCGGCCCGCGTCGCGCCCACCCTCGTGGAAATGGGCCTGATGTTCGTCGGCCTGGACGTCATCGGAGACTACCTGACCGAAATCAACGTCACCAGCCCCACCTGCGTGCGCGAACTGGATCGCATCTACGGCCTCAACATCAGCGCCACCCTCTTCGATCGCATTGAAGCGAAGCTGGATGAGCGAAGCTGACGCGAACCGCCATCCAGCGACGATCTTCCTGAGCGACGCCGGGCACGCCGCGCTCGACGGCATCCTGAAAGGCGCCTGCGCAATCGCCGTGCAAACGCCACCGCTGCGCTGGCGGCGCGCGGCGCGGCGAGGCCTGCGCCGCTGGCGGTTGCTGACGATGCTCGTTCTGGCCGGTGCCGCCCATGCCGCGATCATCGGCCTGGTACGATTCAACACGGGCGATACTGCGCCGCCACGGGTGACCATCAGTGTCGTTCGCCTGATGCAGGAGAGCGACAGCCCACCCGAGCAAGCCTCGCATCTGGCCACAGCGAACCAGCGCAGCGGTCGGGGCCAGACCAGCGACAGCCCGGCCGTCACCAGACCCGCGCCCGAAATCGGACCGGTGACGCCGATAACGGCAACCACCGCTACGCCCGCCCTCGATGAAATGCCGTCGAGCACAGCAGGGATTACGCGCCAGACACATCCCGCAGCAGCTACCGCTCCAACGGTCAGCACCGCCGAATCCGGCAATCAGGACAGCCCCGGCGACTCAGCCGGTATCGCCGCACGCAAGGCCGCGCGAGCCGCGTATCTCACCGCGTGGCGCCGTGCCATCGAGCAGGCCGGCACCCGCCGTTTCCCCGACTCGGCAGCCGCTCGCGCCGCCAAGCGCTCGCTGCTCATCTCCGTGACCCTGCGTGCCGACGGCAATATCACGGCGGCACGGGTAGTGGAGTCTTCCGGCTCCAAAAGCCTCGACCAGGCAGCCCTGGACATTCTGCGAAACGCCGCCCCCTTCCCCGCTTTTCCACACGCTCTGCGCCAGCAGGAACAGACCCTGACCTTCGCCTACCGCTGGAATTTCATGGCGCCGGAGAAGCCGTGACCGAACGTCGCACGGTCACAGCATGTGGGCTAACCCGAAGGGCGATCTACAAGGAATAACGCCTGCCGGCAATGCTCTGCCAGCTCCACTACAATCATAATTGGTTTATTTTTCGGAAGGGACTCGCAAATGACCACAACTACGAACAGATTTATTTACATATTGTTTATCCTGTTCATCTCATGTGGTATTACCAATGCCAGCACCGACAATAATCCTGATGATAGGAAGGTTATACTTCAGGATCTCGTCAGTGCAGTACGTCAAAGCGCAGATCGCCTGGATACCCAAAGTGAAAGGTGCTCGCGACTGGAGCAATCGGCAGATATCCCGACAATAAAATACAGCCTGTTGAGCGAGCACGAAATTCATGGAGAGCAAGCTGCCTACGCACTTCTATATCTGAGCCGAAAGAACTATCAGAAGTGTATTCAGAGGCAACGAAACGCCCTGGCATATGATCTGGAGCTATTGGACAGAATGATAAATGCGTTCCACTTTGACACCTCCAGGCTGCATAATCTGTATGGAAATATAAATTCCGCTGACAGCCTGCGCAATATAATATATCCGGATAAAAAAGATATCCTGATCAGGTTCAGGTACGACCAGTTACCATCCCAGGTCAAATCAGTTCTGGAGCAGGCGGTCGGTGACAAGCCTTTTCTCCCTTTGAAAGCAATCGAGAAGAATCACCTCGCACCGCCGCATTCTCTTACGAGCACAGAGGGGAGCACAGGGTAGATTGCCGAGCGCCGCAATCGGCAGTGCCACTGCCTGCCTTGCCAGCGCAGGCACCACCACGGATACTATAGGCATGTCCGAAAACAACTCTCTGCGCAACCAGTTTCTTGTCGCCATGCCCGGCATGGTCGACGGCCATTTCGACCACTCCGTGACGTTGCTGTGCGAGCATAACGAGGAAGGCGCGCTTGGCCTGGTGATCAACCGGCCGACCGACCTCAACCTTCGCGAGATGCTCGCGCACATGGAAATCGGGCACGACGAGTTGGGCGAGGAGGTATCGTCGCGACCCGTGTTCTGGGGCGGTCCGGTACATCCGGAGCGTGGTTTCGTGCTGCACACGCCGGCCGGCGACTGGGAATCCAGCATGCCGGTCGGCGACGACGTCAGCCTGACCACCTCCCGCGACGTGCTGTCGGCGATCGGCCAGGGGGAAGGACCAAGCCAGTTTCTGATCGCGCTGGGCTACGCCGGCTGGGGCCCCGGGCAACTGGAAGGCGAGATTCTGCAGAATGCATGGCTGAACACCCCGCCCGACACGCAAATAATCTTCGACCTGGCGATCGAACAGCGTTGGGCCGCGGCGGCACGCCTGCTCGGTATAGATGCTCATTTGCTCAGCGGTGATGCCGGCCACGCCTGAGAATACGCCAGCAACCCGGTCTCAACGCCCTGCCGGAGGCATTCTGGTGGGGTTTGACTTCGGGGGCGCGCGTATCGGCGTCGCGGTTGGCAATCGCGCGACGGGGCAGGCGACCGCGCTCACCACCCTCGACGGACGCGGTGGGCCGGACTGGGCGGCGGTCGAGCGCCTGCTGGCGGATTGGGGGCCGGAATCACTGGTGGTTGGGGTGCCCGTTCACATGGACGGCAGCGAACACGAGATGACGATTGCCGCGCGCGCCTTCATCGATGAACTCAAGGCGCGTTTCACCTTGCCGGTCCATGCAGCGGAGGAGCGGCTGTCGTCGCGCGAGGCAAATGCACGGCTGCGCGAAGCACGGCGCAGTGGCGCGCGTCCACGGCGCGTGCGCAAGGGCGACACCGACAGCCTGGCCGCGCAACTCATCCTGCAGGACTGGCTGGAAATGCAGCCGTGAAGACCATTGACGAGAACGAGATCGATACCCTGTTGGCGCGCATGGCCGACGATATCCGCGAATGGCTCGGCGACCGGCTGGCGGAAGTGCGCATCGTCGGTATTCACACCGGCGGCCTGTGGATAGCCGAACGCCTGCACCAACAGTTGGGTGTCGGGACGCCGCTCGGCAGTCTCAACATCAGCTTCTACCGCGACGATTTCAGCCGTATCGGGTTGCATCCGCAAGTCAGGCCATCGCATCTGCCGGCAGCGATCGACGACGCGCATGTACTGCTGGTGGACGATGTGCTGTTTACCGGGCGCACCATCCGCGCCGCGATGAACGAAATATTCGACTACGGCCGTCCACGCTCGGTAAGTCTTGCGGTGCTGGTCGACCGCGGCGGGCGCGAGCTGCCGATTGCGGCCGACATCACCGGGCTGCGTCTGGCGCTCGGCACCGGCGAACACGTAAAATTGCGTGGCCCGGCACCGCTCGGGCTGGCCATCACGCCATAGCAGCCTTTACAAAAGAGTCGGCATGGACCCACAACTCGATGACGACGGTCGGCTGCGCCACCTGCTGACCACGGAAGGTCTCGGCCGAGCGCTGACCACCGAAATTCTGGACACGGCCGAGTCGTTCGTGCCGGTGACCGACCAGGCGGTCAAGAAGGTGCCGCTCCTGCGCGGGCGCACCGTGGTCAACCTGTTCTTCGAGCCCAGCACCCGCACCCGCACCACCTTCGAGCTGGCAGCCAAGCGCCTGTCGGCCGACGTTCTGAACATGCAGATCAGTGCGTCGTCGACGACCAAGGGAGAAACCCTGCTGGATACGCTGGAAACGCTGCAGGCGATGCAGGTCGACATGTTCGTCGTCCGCCACAGCGCCAGCGGCGCCGCGCATTTCTTTGCCAGGCACGCAGCGCCGCATGTCGCCATCCTCAACGCGGGCGACGGCCGTCATGCGCACCCGACCCAGGCGCTGCTGGACGTGTTCACCATTCGTCGCCACAAGCCGGACTTCGAGCAGCTCCGCGTAGCCATCGTCGGTGACATTCTGCATTCGCGGGTCGCGCGTTCCGAGATTCACGCGCTGCGTGCGCTGGGCGTCCCGGACATTCGCGTGGTTTCGCCACGCACGCTGCTGCCGGTCGCGGTGGAAACGCTCGGCGTACGGGCGTTTCACGACATGCGGGCAGGCATTGAAGGCGCGGATGTCGTCATCATGCTGCGGCTGCAACGCGAGCGTATGAGCGGCCGCTTTCTGCCAGGCCCCGAGGAATATTTTCAGCGTTACGGGCTGACGTCCCACATGCTGGACGCGGCACGCGACGACGCCATCATCCTGCATCCGGGACCGATCAACCGGGGCGTGGAGATCGATTCGCAACTCGCCTACCATCCGCGCTCGGTGATCCTGGAACAGGTGCGTCACGGCATCGCCATTCGCATGGCCGTCATGGCCATGATTCTGGGGCCTCCCGCCAATGACAGACAGTAGCGACATCAACCCGCCCCTGCTCGTCAGGGGCGCCAGGATTCTCGACCCGGCGTCGGGCACGGATACCGTAGCCGACGTTCATGTAGGCGACGGGCGCATCATCGCGATCGGTGAGGCGCCCCCTGGTGTGGAGCCGGCACAGACCATCGATGCTGCCGGGCTATGGCTGCTGCCAGGGGTGGTCGATCTGGCGGCGCATCTGCGCGAGCCGGGAGAGTCGCACAAGGCGACCATCGAATCCGAATCACGCGCTGCGGCAGCGGCCGGGATCACCGCAGTGTGCGTGCCTCCGGACACCCGCCCCGTCATCGATACGCCGGCCGTGGTCGACTGGATCGCGCATCATGCCCGCCTTAGCGGCTGCCTGCGCATTCACCCCCTGGGCGCGCTCACCCGCGGACTCGAGGGCGAGCAGATCAGCGAAATGGCCGCGCTCAAGGATGCCGGCTGCGTGGGTGTCAGCAACGCGCGCCATGCGTTCCGCAATCCATCGATTCTGCGCCATATCCTCGAATACGCCGCCACCTTCGGGCTCACCGTGTTCCTGCATCCCATCGACCCGGAACTCAAGGGCGATGGCTGTGTGCACGAAGGACCCGTCGGTACACGCCTGGGGCTCGCCGGGATTCCGGCCGCAGCGGAAACGGCGGCGCTCGCCCGCGAGCTGATCCTGCTGGAACAGACCGGCGCCCGCGGCCACTTCTGCCGCCTGTCCTGCGCGCAATCCGCGGAGATGATCGCCACAGCGCAGCGCCGCGGTCTGCCGGTGACCGCGGACGTTGCGGCACACCAGCTCTTTTTGACGGACACGGATGTCGGCGACTTCGACAGCCTCTATCACGTCGAGCCGCCACTGCGAAGCCAGGCCGATCGGGACGGCCTGCGCGAAGCCGTGGCCAACGGTACCATCAGCGCCATCTGCTCGGACCACCAGCCACACGAACCGAACGCCAAGATCAACCCGTTTGCCATGACCACGCCGGGGATTTCCGCCCTCGAAACACTCCTGCCGCTCGGGCTGCGCCTGGTGCGGGAAGGCGTGCTTCAGCCGCTCGACCTGGCGGCACGGCTTGCGTCCGGCCCCGCCGCGATCCTCGGCCTCGATTCCGGCCGAATCGCCGTTGACGCACCGGCCGACCTGTGTCTGGTCGATCCTGAAATCCACTGGCGGCTCGACCCGGAAGCCATGCTGAGTGCCGGCCGCAATACCCCATTCGGCGGCTGGGACTTTGTCGGACGCGCAGTCTGCACCATTTTGGGCGGGCGCGTCGTCAGCTCCCGAAATTGATTCGCGACTCCAGGTTCGAGCGGGAGTCGGCGTTGTCCAGCGCCTCGTCCAGCCCGATCAGATCGGCACGATAAAGCGCGTACAGGGAATCATCGAAGGTTTGCATCCCGGGACGGGCGCTGCCGTCCATGGCCGCGTGAATCTCGTCGATGCGTCCGTTAATGATGAGATCGGCAATCAGGGGCGTGTTGACCATGACCTCCACCGCCGGAATACGGCCGCCACCGCGCGCGCGCACCAGACGCTGAGACACGATCGCCCGCAAATTGAGCCCCAGATCCATGTGAATCTGGTCACGCATGTCCTCCGGAAACAGGGTGAGAACGCGTTGCAGGGTCTGGGGCGCATTGTTGGCGTGCAGGGTCGATAGCACCAGATGACCCGTGCTCGCCAGCTGCAGGGTGGCCGCCATGCTGGTGCGATCACGAATCTCGCCGATCATGATGACGTCGGGCGACTCGCGCAGGGCACTTTGCAGCGCGGCAGGATACGAAAGCGTATCCATCCCCACCTCGCGCTGATTGACGATCGAGCGGCGGTTGGTATGCAGGAATTCGATCGGATCTTCGACGGTCAGAATATGGCCGCTGCGGCGCAGGTTGCGATGGCCGATCATTGCCGCGAGACTGCTTGACTTGCCGGAACCGGTGGCACCCACCATCAGCACCAGACCGCGCTTGTACAGCACCAGTTCCTTGAGAATCGGCGGCAGATGCAGCTCTTCGATGGTGGGCACGCTGTCCTTCACGTAGCGCCACACCATCGCCAGATGCCCGCGCTGGCGGAACACATTGACGCGGAAGCGCCCCAGGCCACCAGCCTGGCTCGCGAAATCCACCTCCATGTGCGTCTCCAGGCGCTCCTTCTGCGCCGGCGTCATGACATCGTCCGCCATGGCCGCTACCGCCTCGCTGGTCAGCATTTCGGCGTCCACCGGCTTGATCTCACCGTCGACCCGGATCAGGACGGGTGCCTTGACGGTAAAGTAGACGTCCGAGGCGGACTTTTCGATTGCCATACGCAGATAGCGCGTGATTCGCATGGGCATGCTAGCTGCCATCCATAACCCGCAGGGTCACGACAACGACCCCCGCGGTGGCATTCGCAAGGCACGCGGCCGGCACTGTGCTTCGTTTACCTGGAGTCACCTGACTTCCCTCCTCGCGCCCCCATGGGTGAGGGGACAGGTTCCGGGCCGGGTTCACGGTAACCCACGCGTGCAAATAATCGCGGGCCCTAGTGATGTTCATCTTCCACCAGCGTCATCCCGCTCAGATCGTCGCCCGGCCGCCCCGGTGCACGTTTGCTCTCCAGTTTGACCTTGAGACGCAGTTCGTTCTGGGAATCCGCATTGCGCAGCGCTTCCTCGTAGGTAATCCTGCCACTCTCGAACAAGTCGAAGAGGAACTGATCAAAGGTCACCATGCCGCGCTCGCGCGACTTGGCCATGACCTCCTTGATACGCGCGATATCACCCTTGAAGACAAGATCGGCGATCAACGGCGAGTTGAGCATGATCTCCATCGCAGCAATCCGGCCTTCGCCGGTACTGCGGCGGATCAGGCGCTGGGAAATGATGGCGCGCAGGTTGAGCGACAAATCCATCAGCAACTGGTCGCGCCGTTCTTCGGGGAAGAAATTGGTCACGCGTTCCAGTGCCTGATTGGCGCTGTTGGCATGCAGGGTCGCCAGGCACAGGTGCCCGGTTTCGGCGAACTGAACCGCGTACTCCATCGTTTCGCGATCGCGGATCTCGCCAATCAGAATGACATCCGGGGCCTGGCGCAGCGTGTTCTTCAACGCGGCACCCCACGATTCGGTGTCCACGCCCACCTCGCGCTGGGTGACGATACAGCCGCGATGGCGATGCATGTACTCCACCGGGTCTTCGATGGTGACGATGTGACCGCGGGAATTGACGTTGCGGTGCCCCACCATGGCCGCCAGCGTCGTCGATTTACCGCTACCGGTCGCCCCCACTATCAATGCCAGGCCCCGCTTGGCCATGGAGATGTCACGCAATACCTCCGGCAGTTCGAGCTCTTCGAACGTGGGGATTTCATTGGTGATGACGCGCATCACCGCGCCGACACGCCCCTGCTGCACGAAGGCATTCACGCGAAAGCGGCCGATCCCCTGCGGATAAATGGCGAAGTTGCACTCTTTCGTGCCCTCGAATTCCTTGTTCTGCCGGTCGTTCATCAACGCCCGCACCATCAGGGCCACCTGCTCGGCGTTGAGCGGCTCCTTGCGCACCGGCTCCACCTGACCGTCGACCTTGATCGCCGGCGGGTATCCGGTGGTGATGAACAGGTCCGAGCCCTCGCGCTGCTTGACCAGGCGCAGCAGATCCTGCATCAAGGTTACTATTTCATGCTGTTCCATCGTCCGCGTCCGCCCTGCCTAAAACGCCTGCTTGTTGACCGCACGCCGCTGTGCCTGCTCACGGCTGATCTGGTTCCTGGCCACCAGCGCCTGCAGGCACTGATCCAGGGTCTGCATGCCCACGGCCTGCCCGGTCTGAATGGAGGAATACATCTGCGCGACCTTGTTCTCGCGAATCAGGTTACGAATCGCCGCGGTACCGATCATGATTTCGTGCGCGGCAATCCGGCCGCCGCCGTTTTTCTTCAGCAGGGTCTGAGAAATGACGGCTTGCAGCGACTCCGAGAGCATCGCGCGCACCATGTCCTTTTCGGCAGCCGGAAACACGTCGACCACGCGGTCGATGGTCTTGGCCGCCGAGCTGGTGTGCAGGGTGCCGAACACCAGATGGCCGGTCTCGGCCGCCGTCAGCGCCAGGCGGATGGTTTCCAGGTCGCGCAATTCGCCGACCAGAATCGTGTCGGGGTCTTCGCGCAGCGCCGAGCGCAGGGCCTCGTTGAAACCGAGGGTGTCGCGGTGCACCTCGCGCTGGTTGATCACGCACTTCTTCGATTCGTGCAGAAATTCGATCGGATCCTCGACCGTCAGGATATGGCCGTATTCGTTTTCGTTCTTGTGATTGACCATGGCCGCCAGGGTGGTCGATTTACCGGAACCGGTAGGGCCGGTGACCAGCACGATGCCACGTGGCTTTTCCGAGATTTCGGTGAAGATCTGCGGGCAGTTGAGTTCCTTGAGCGTCAGCACCCTGGATGGAATCGTGCGGAACACCGCCGCCGCCCCGCGCTCCTGATTGAACGCATTGACGCGAAAACGCGCCAGTTCGGGGATCGAGAACGAGAAGTCGCACTCCAGGAATTCCTCGTATTCCTTGCGCTGCTTGTCGTTCATGATGTCGTAGATCATCTCGGCCACTTCCTTGTGGCCCATGGTCGGCAGATTGATGCGCCGGATGTCCCCATCCACCCGAATCATGGGGGGCAGGCCGGCCGACAGGTGCAGATCGGACGCATTCTGCTTCACGCTGAAAGTGAGCAACTGCGCAATGTCCATAACAATCCCCTAAAATAAAAGGCATCGGGTGGACACCGACGATCCACCGGGCAGTTATCGATCCGATAGTACAACGCCGGGAACACGGCCCGCCGCGCATCAGGCGCGAGGCGGGGGCGTGTGCCCGACGAGCGGCCACGGGAGAGACCATGAATCCAACCGAACTCAAGCGCCAGGCTGCCGAGGCGGCCCTCGTCCACGTTGATGAGAGCGAGGTGATCGGCATCGGCACCGGCTCCACGGTCAACGAATTCATCGACCTGCTGGTGGAACGGCGCCTGATGCTGCGCGGTGCCGTATCCAGCTCCGAAGCCACCACCGAACGCCTCAAACGCGCCCGTATTCCGGTACACGACCTGAACGATACCGGCACGCTGGACCTGTACGTGGACGGCGCCGACGAGGCCACCCGCAACCTGCAACTGATCAAGGGTGGTGGCGGAGCGCTGACGCGGGAGAAGATCATCGCCGCGGCCAGCCGGCGCTTCGTGTGCATCATCGACGGCAGCAAGCTGGTCGACGTGCTCGGCGCCTTTCCACTGCCGGTGGAGGTGATTCCGATGGCGCGTAGCTTCGTGGCCCGGGAGCTGGTCAAACTGGGTGGTCAGCCGCGATACCGTACCAATGCCGTTACCGACAACGGCAATGTGATTCTGGATGTGCACAACCTGACGATCACCGGCGCGGTCGAGATGGAAGACGCCATCAACCGCATCCCCGGTGTAGTGTCGGTGGGCCTGTTCGCCCGCCGCCCGGCAGACATTCTCCTGGTGAGCACCGACAAGGGAGTGGAGTCGATCACCACCGGCTGACAAGACGGCAGCCAAATCAGTCGTCGACCCGGTGAAAGCGGAGGAGAGGAAAACGGCAGACGGTGCAACAGCGCTCGGTCCACTGCGGCCGGAGAGCTCTGGTATCTCCTAGCGCACACCCACCTGCAGGCGCTCCGGCTCCCCTTCGGCATCGACGGTGTGCAGCACTACGGGGCGGCGCCAGACGCGATGGATGTATTCCAGCACCCGGCGGCTGCGCTCCAGGTGCAGCCCCCGCCCGTCGGACCGGGTTTCATGCTCCAGCACCAGGCTGCCGTCGTTGCGCAGCTCGCGTACCAGCACGTGCGGGGCGCCGAAGTTGTACTTGGGTGCCAGGATGTTTTCGTGCAACTCGTGGATGTTGGCGTCGGTGACGCGTACCTCGCCGCTGCGCCGCGCCTCGTAGACGAACAGCTTGAGTTCCTGCGCCAGCTCTGCGCTCAGGTGATTGCGAATGAAGCCGAAATCGTCCTCTTCGCGCATGATCCGGCGCGCCTCGTCCATGCCATGCTCGCGCACGATGTGATCCCACATGACGAAACCGAGGTGGTAAGGATTGATCTGCAGGGCGACCTGATTCTCCCCGGCATGCGGCCGCACCACGTCGGAGTGGGTTTTCATCGCGTCCAGATACAGGGCGTTGGGCAGGAAGTCCGCCTCACGCAGCATGCGCGCATGCCAGTATGATGCCCAGCCCTCGTTCATGATCTGGCAACTGAAAATCGGCTGGAAGTAATACGACTCCTCGCGCACGGCGAGAAACACGTCGCGCTCCCAGTCCTCCATCTCCGGGGCATAGCGGGCGATGAACCAGAGCAGGTCCGCCTCCGGCCGCGGGGGGATCTTGAGCACCCGTGGCCCCTGCCGCGGCGGCGCACCCTGTGCGGGCTTCTCGCCCGGCAAGCTCGAAAACCGCGGGCCGAAAGGACCACCGTCGGCAGGCTCCTTGAAATCCGGCTCGGGCTCGTATGGAGCGCGGTTGACCGCAAAGCGGCTGTCGATGTGCTGCTCCAGCGCCAGCGCGGCATCGAGTACCGCCTCCACCCGCGCCTGGCCATTCTCCGCCACCGCCTCCTGAATACGTCGTGCATGCGCGGCCGCCTGCTCGACGATGTGATAGCCGGTCTGCTGCTGACTGCGCGAGATGAGCAGGTTGTTGTGAGAGAAATCCGCATGGCCGAGCACGTGCGCGGCTACCAGCGTGTTCTCTTCGAGGGTGTTGTTATTGACCAGATAGGCGCGGTTCGGATTGCCGGGAAACACGACCTCGAAGATGCGCGAATGCCCCATCCGGTGCTGCACCATCTGGTAGATCCAGCGCACGCCGAAGGACCAGTGCGGCATGCGCACGGGCAACCCGTAAACGGCGATCTCCATCATGAACGACGGCGGCACGATCTCGAAATCGACCGGGTAGTATTCGAGGCCGGATTCGCGGGCCAGGGCCTCGATCCGGGATATCAGCTCCTTCAGCTCACCGTTCATACTGCCGCCGGCTCCCCGGCCTGATCCGAGAAGAATGCCTTGATCGCCGGCCAGATATCGGCTTCGCTGGCGATGATGTACGTGCCGGTCGGCGCGCCGGCCAGGGCGAGCGACTCGAACAGGGCGGCGACTTCGGTCTGGCGCCGGATGGGTCGTCGTTCGCGAATCTCCGCATAGCCCAGGAAGTTCATCCCCAGGGCCAGGCGGTGCAGGGACGCGGCGGCCCGCTCCCGGTCCTCGATGAAGTTCTCGCCGTCGGTGGCGTAGAAGAGATAGCTGTTGTAGCGCGCCGGATCGTAGCGCTCGGCAATGATCTCCTCGGCCTTGACCAGCGCCGAGGACGAACGGGTGCCGCCCTCGCCGTGGACACGGAAGAAATCGGCCTCCTCGAACTCCCAGGCTTCGACGGTATGCGCGATGAACACCGCTTCGATACGCGTGAACTGGCGGCGGATGCCCTGCAGCGCCCAGAAGAAGAAGGTCTTGGCTCGGCGGCGGCAGTTGTCATCCATGCTCGACGACACGTCGAGCAAAAAGAACACGACCGCATTGGTGGAGTAGCGCTTGCGCCGCACGAGCTGGCGGAAACGCAGATCCTCATTGGAAAACGGCACCGCGCTCTGGCCTTCGACCGAGCGCCGCTTGACGGCCTCCTTGACCGTGCGCCGCCGATCCAGCCGCGAGCGGGCGCCGCGCCGGTCCCAGCCGCTGCGCTGCAGTTCATCCTCTTCCAGGGTGGTGCCCGGCCGCGGCTGCAGGTTGGGCAATTGCAACTCTTCCCACAGCCAGTCGAGGATATCGTCGACCTGAAACTCCAGCATGAAGCGCAGGCCACCTTCGCCCTCGCCACCGGCGCTGCCGCGGCCACTGCCGGGCTGGCCGGGGCGCAGCACGTCGCCCGGCTTGGCTTCACCCTGTCCGGCGCCGCCCTGCTGCTCCGGATCGCGCAATCGGAAGCGGGCATGCTCCATGAAACGCACCGGCACCTGCACCGTGCGGTTGCCGGGCCGGGTGAGCACATCGCTACCCGCAATCAGGTCCGGCAGCGCATCGCGCGCGGCCTCGCGCACCTTCTCGTTGTGGCGCAGCCAGTCGCGCGTGCCGCGCGAGAAGAGATCGTACCAACGACTTCCCGAAGTATCCGACGGGTTCGTGTTCAGCGGCATTGAAGTGCTTTCCCCCCAGGTTTATTCCTGGGACAACAGCGTGGTTACGTAATTGAGCGCCTCGCGCGCACTGTGATGATCGTAACCGTACTCATCGATCAGGCGCGCTTCGACGGCGGCAATCTTCTGCTGCGCCTCCTCGTCCGGCCGCGTGACCGAAGTCACCAGGCGCAGCACGTCACGCCGCTCCTCGAACAGGTACTGTTCCATCGCCTCCTTGAGCCGGGCGTGGCTGTCCAAAGTAAATTTTTCCTGGTTCTTGTAGGCCACCATGGCCTTGCGCACGACCTCCTGGCGAAAACTCTGCTTGCCCGCATCCGAGATGTTGATCTTCTCCTCCACGGAGCGCAGGAAGCGCTCGTCCGGCTCGCGACGCTCGCCGGTAATGGGGTCGGTGACTTCGCGCCGATCCAGCGCCGCCTCCACTTCGTCCAGGTATTTTTCCAGCAGCGACTGGGATTCTTCCTCGAAGGAAACGAACAGCGCCTTGTGGACGTCTTCCTTGACCCAGTAGTTGTAGAAGTCCTTGCGCGCAGTCACGAGAAAATCCACCCACGCGCGCTTCTGCTTGGCCTCGACCCGGGCGTCGTTTTCCACCGCGTCCTTGAGCGTGATCAGCACCTCCATGCTGGTGAGGCTCTTGACTTCGCTGCTGGCGATGGCATTCGACAGCGCGTTGACCACGAAGCGCGGACTCACGCCCGACAGCCCTTCCTCCTGCGCCTCGGCGCGGATACGCTCCACCTCGTTGTGCGAGAAGCCTTCCACGTCCTCGCCTGCGTACAGCTTGACCTTCTTGGTCAGATCGAGGTCCTCGCGTTCGGAAGGCTTGATGCGGCTGAGCACCGCGAACACTGCCGCCACCCGCAGCGCGTGCGGATCCAGGTGAACCTCGCGGAAAGTTGGCGCCTGCGTGATCAGCTTGCGATAGATACGCGCCTCGTCCTTGTACGACAGGGTGTACGGCACCTGGATGATGACCATGCGGTCGAGCAGTGCCTCGTTCTCCGTCTCCT
The DNA here is from genome assembly GCA_964646895.1 of uncultured Salinisphaerales bacterium. Taxonomy (GTDB): domain Bacteria; phylum Pseudomonadota; class Gammaproteobacteria; order Nevskiales; family CAZYIP01; genus CAZYIP01. The sequence continues at coordinate 26,723 of CAZYIP010000017.1, forward strand.
GCACGAACTTGCGGAACTCGGCCAGGTTGGTATGCGCGACGATGGTCTCGTCGAGATAGATCAGCGGGAAGCGCGATACCTTGACGTTCTTCTCCTGGGTCAGGGTCAGCAGCAGATACAGGAATTCGCGCTTGACCTTGAGGATTTCGATCATCTCCAGCAGGCCGCGGCTGGCCGCATACACGGAGCCGGACCAGGACCAGGCGCGCGGGTCGCCTTCGTCACCGTATTCGGAGACCTTGGACAGATCGACCGACCCGATCAGGTCGGCGATGTCGGCGGTGGTCGGGTCATGCGGCGCATAGGTGCCGACCCCCACCCGCGACGCTTCGCCGATGAATATGCGCTCCACCGGCATCTGCATGAAGTCGCGCTCGAACTCGTGCTCCAGTCGCATCTGGCAATAGGGGCACAGCTCGCCATCGACATCCACGCCATACGTGTCGCGGAACTCGGCCCGCAGGGTATGCGGAATCAGATGCAGCGGCGACTCGTGCGCCGGGCAGCCCTTGATGGCATACAGGGCACCGTCGTCGGTGTGGGAATATTCCTCCAGACCGCGCTTGAGCAGGATCACGAGGGTCGACTTGCCGCCCGACGGCGGCCCCAGCAGCAACAGCAGCCTCCGTCCCACCTCGGACCCGGCGCTGGCGGCCTTGAAGTAATCCATGACGCGGCGCAACGCGGTGTCGATGCCGAACAGTTCGTGCGAGAACAGATGAAACTCGCCATCCGTGTTCCCGCCCTCCTCGCGGCTGCGGACCCAGCGCAGCATGTCCCAGGTGTACTGGTGACTGTTACGCGTCACCGTGCCCGGTGACGGCCGCACCACCTGTTCGAGAAACTCGGAGAAGGTGCCCTCCCAGTGGCGGGCCTGATGTTCTTTGGTGAACGAGGAGAGCGACTCGAGAAACTTTCGATGCGCCCCCCCATTGCTGAACTCCTTCGCGGTCATTATTCACTCCAATTCGTGGATTACGCGACGCCAGTCGCGCCGATATCCTCGGAATGCATGCCGGCCCTCTCCACTTAGAACACGGCGAGGGCGTGAGGGTTCTTATATTTTTTCGTTCACTACCCTTATCGGTCAGTGTAGCGCCGGCCAAAGGGTTGAACTCCAACGCGTACGCAAAACGGGGACTGTTGGACTTACCCTCCATTGCAGCGCGGCTGCGTCAGTATGGCAAGCACCATAACGCCGGAATGGGCGGGAAACGCCGCATTCATCATGCGGCCCGGACGGTAAGTATATCAATATTAATAAATATATTCAATATGTTACATAATAATCACGGACCTGTGCAATGCCTGCGAAAGACCGCTGGAACAGATTGACGCGGCAGTCGGCATTTCACGCTAAGATGCGCAGCATCAGGCCCCCACGCGCGGCTCGTACCCCGACCGGCGGCTATGGCCCTGCGACGAACGCGCTGATACCTGGAGTCGGTACATTGCATTCGACCGCAAATTCCAAATCACACGGGCGTCCTCCCTTCGAACCGGGATGGGCGTTTTTCCTGGACCTGGATGGCACGTTGATCGCCATCGCGGATCGCCCGGACAGTGTCGAGGTGCCACCTCGGCTGCCCCGAATCCTGGCCGCGCTCAGTGACGCCACCGCGGGCGCGACGGCAATCATCACCGGCCGCGCCATCATCGATGTGGATCGCCTGCTTGCACCGGCTGTGCTGCCCGTGGCGGGCCAGCACGGCGCAGAACGGCGCGATTCGGAAGGACACTGGCATCGCGACGCCGCACAAGACCAGGCGCTGGCGGCCGTGCGTCCCGGTCTCGCCGACTTCGTGTCACGGCATCCCGACCTGATCCTTGAAGACAAGGGCGCCAGCCTGTCACTGCACTACCGTGGGGCGCCCCGGTTACGCCAGGCAGCAAGGCAGGCGTTGCATGAAGCCCTCACCCGGCTGGGGCCAGGTTTCGCACTCCATCATGGCAAGCAGGTGTTCGAACTGCGACCTGCGCTCATCGACAAGGGTACGGCCATCGCCGGGTTCATGCGCACGCCGCCCTTCGCGGGCCGCTGCCCGGTCTTTCTTGGCGATGACGTCACCGACGAGGACGGATTCCGGATGGTCAATGAGCTGGGGGGAATCTCCATCAAGGTAGGGGCAGGCCCTACGCTGGCATCGTGGCGCTTCGCCGGTCCGCCCGACGTACTCGACTGGCTCCGTCGCTACACCGAGTGGACAGGTCATCGCAGCGGGCACTGACCGACGACCGGCAGCAGGCGTACCCGCACCCCGCTGCAAAACGGGGGACGCAGGCAATGGCTGGAGCGGCACGAGCCGGAAGTCATCTGCGGACCATCATAGGCAAACCCTATATCGCGGCTTGCGCCGCTCCCACAATATGAGGCTCGCGGGAAGCGCCTGCCTGCTCATCCATGGATTTTCGCTATAATGAATCGAGCCTGTAGCGTTTATCATGCTGCCCATCCGCATGCGCTCGACTGCTTCATCCAAAGCACATTCTGCTCAAGCCAGCAAAAATGCCGTGGGAGCCGGTGCTTCGACAGCGCCAACATGCTCACACCCATTGCGAGGAAAGACTTTTTGAGCCGCCTGGTCGTGGTCTCCAACCGCGTAGCGTTGCCCCGAAGCGGCCGGCCGCCGCAAGGCGGACTTGCGGTGGGCGTCATGGCGGCCCTGCGCGACAGTGGCGGGCTGTGGTTCGGGTGGAACGGCTCGACCGTCACCGGTGAATCATATGAAGCCCCGGAACTGCGCGAGGTCGGCGGAGTCCGGTTTGCCACCGTGCCCTTGTCCGGGGAGGATTACCGGCACTACTACAAAGGGTTTGCGAACCGTGCGCTGTGGCCGTTGCTGCACTACCGGCTGGACCTGTTCAATTTCCAGCATGCCGATTACGAAGGCTACCGCAGCGTCAATACCCGCTTCGCGCGCAAGCTGGGGCCGCTACTGAACAATGACGACGTCATCTGGGTCCATGACTATCATCTCATTCCCCTGGGTCACGAACTGCGCAAAGCCGGCATCGACCTGCCCATAGGGTTCTTTCTCCACACGCCGTTTCCGGCCTTCGACGTGCTGCGTGCGCTGCCCGGCCATACCGACCTGCTCCGACACCTGTGCGAATACGACCTGATCGGCTTTCAGACGCGTCTCGATCAGCACGACTTTCTGCAAAGCGCCCGCTGGGGCCTGGGCGCAGGGGTCATCGACGAATGCGACGTTATTCTTGACGAGCGCCGCGTGCGCACGGGCGTATTTCCCATCGGCATCGATGTGGACGAAGTCGCGGCGCAGGCCGATCGCGGCCGCCGATCGCGCATGGGCCGACACCTGCAGCAGACCCTGTCCGCGCACGACATCATCGTCGGGGTCGACCGTATCGACTACAGCAAAGGCCTGGCTGAGCGGTTCTATGCTTTCAGGCAACTGCTGCAAAACCACCCGGAAACCCACGGACGGGTGGTATTCATGCAAATCGCGCAGCCATCACGCAGCGATGTTCCGGAATACCGCAAGATTCGCCGCGAGCTGGACGGCATCGCTGGCGAAATCATGGGCCGCTACGCGGACTACGACTGGGCGCCGGTTCAATACATGAGCCGCAGTTTCGCGCGCGCCACGGTGCTCGGCCTGCTCGCGGTCAGCCGGGTCGGGCTGGTGACGCCATTGCGTGACGGCATGAACCTGGTAGCCAAGGAATTCGTCGCCACCCAGGCCGCGGACGATCCCGGCGTACTGATCCTGTCGCGGCTGGCGGGAGCGGCGCAGGAACTGACCGCAGCCCTGCTGGTCAACCCATACGATATCGACGAAGTCGCCTCCAGCCTGGCGCGGGCGCTGAACATGCCGCAGCGCGAACGGCGAGAGCGCTGGCACGCCCTCATGCAGATACTGCGACGGCAGGATGTGCGCACCTGGTGCCACGGGTTCATCGAAGCGCTGGAAGCCACCCGTTGTCGCGGGCAAATTCATTAAAAACCGGGGTAACCATTGGACATGACATCATTCCTGCAAACGAAGCACCTACTGGTGACGCTGCCGTGTGCGGCGATTCTCGCTGTTGGCATGCTCGGCCCCGTCAGCTCGGCGCGGGCGGCCACTGCCTCGGAGGCCATGCCCGCGACAACGCCCGCTGGGCAGGGGGCATCCCGGACCGACGGTTCAACCAGGGCCGGTGGTCATGACGGCAAAGTGGATTACTGCCAGGCCGGCAAGATCGCGACCACCGAATACGGCGGTACCGTCAGGGAAATTGAAAGCGATCATTACCGCGACACTCCCGTGTGGGAAGTCAAGATCAGAGACAGCCGTCAGGGCCGCATCGAGGTCAAGGTCGACAAGAACACCGGCAAGATCCTCAAGGTCGAAAGGGACTGAGCGCCGTGACCATCAACGGTTCCGAAAGGCGTGTTCGCGGCGTAGCTCCGGTCGCGCCGGTTTTGGCCGGATTTCAGGGCAAGTCGGGC
>CAZYIP010000018.1:0-29616 GCA_964646895.1 uncultured Salinisphaerales bacterium
AACGTCGGGACGTGCTGAAGGTTCGAGTTTTCATTTTTGCAAACTGTACCAAGCCGCACTGGCGCTGCCAATCGTTTTCATGATTTGGAAACCGGCTTTTTGCGGCGCGGTGCGAGCCGCGATCGGTCGCGTGGATGCAGGTGGAGCCAGCCATGGTGTGCGGCAAGGAAACTTCATCTGTCGGTTTCGTTGTCGAAGAAGATACGGCAGTACACAGGGAGACATGATCATGACCGAAGTCCAGCAACTCGCCCGCTTTGTCACCGACGCCCGCTACGAGCAGCTCAGCGGCGAAGCCGTGCTGCAACTCAAGATCCGCGTGCTCGATACCCTGGGTGTGGCGATCGCCGCGCTGGATGCCACACCCATGATCGCCATTCGTGGTCTCACCGAGACCCTGGGCGGTAACGGTGCATCGACCCTGATCGGCGGTGGCACGTCGGCCCCGGACCGGGCCGCGTTCTATAATACCGCGCTCAGCCGCTACCTCGATTTCATGGACAGCTATCTGGCGCCGGGGGAGACCAATCACCCCTCCGACAACATCGGCGCGGTGCTGGCGGCGGCCGAGAGTGTCGAAGCGAACGGCGAGGATTTCCTGCTTGCCGTGGCCATCGCCTACCAGATTCATACACGGCTTTCCGATGTGGCGCCCGTGCGCGCAAAGGGCTTCGACCACACGGTGCAGGGCGCCTACGCCGTAGCCGGAGCGGTATCGCGGGCACTCGGGCTGAGCACCGGGCAGACCGCGAACGCGATCGCCATTTCCGGCACGGCCAATAACGCGCTGCGGGTCACGCGCACCGGCAATCTGTCGCACTGGAAGGGGCTGGCTTATCCGCAGGTGGGCAAGGAGGGCACCCACGCAGCGCTGCTGGCCTCGGTGGGAATCACAGGGCCCGAGGAGGTCTTCGAGGGCAACAAGGGCTTCAAGCAGACGATTGCCGGTGAGTTTTCCATCGACTGGTCCACTGAGGGGCTGGACAGCGTGCTGCGTACGATCGTCAAAAAGCACAATGCCGAGATCCATTCGCAGACGGCCATCGACGCCGCCATCGAGATCCACCAGAGCGCAGGTTTCGACCCCGACCGGATTCGCGCCGTCAGGATCAGGACTTTTCAGGTGGCCTTCGACATCATCGGCGGCGGTGAGGAGGGCGACAAGCGCACGATCCGTACCAAGGAGGAGGCGGACCATTCCCTTTTGTACATGGTCGCGGTCGCCCTGCTGGACGGCCAGGTTCAGCCCGAGCAATATGCGCCGGAGCGGATTGGCGCGGCCGATGTACAGTCGCTGCTCGCAAAGGTTGGCGCGGAGCCGGATGCGGGTTATTCGGCGCGTTTTCCCGACGAGATGCCGAGCCGGGTCGAGGTCGAGATGGCGGATGGCCAGGTGCTGGCGGCCGAGGCCTCAACCTATCGCGGCTTCCACAGCAATCCACTGGACTGGAATGGAGCGCTGGAGAAATTCAGCACGCTGGCGACGCCGTTCACCGGCGAATCGCTGGCCGGCCAGATTGCCGAAACCGTGTACCAGCTCGAAGCGAAATCGGTGAAGGATCTGACGGCGCTGCTGGCAGGGGTTCCGCTTGGCCGATAACCGGTCAGGTGAAGGTGCATCGTCGCGAAAACATGACTGTCGGAATTATTTACAAATATGCAGGAAATCGGTACTGATTTCCTGCGCTCGCCGACGGCGCACGGCTCTATGGGGTGCGTTTTATAAAAATTGTTATTGATCAATAAATTGTGATGGACGGCAACAGCTATGCGGCCCGTCATGACACGCGCAATATGTCGATAAATTTTACAGCATCATTTGAATTAAAATTAGGAACGTATTTAAGTTGTTGAAAAACAATAAATTGTTAATAAAGGTATCAATATTGCTTAATAAACGGGAGTGCGTCCGCCAGGAAGGCGGCTCCGCACTGCAGGAAATACCAGCCCTCATTATGGATAAGGAAGAACAATGACAAGGATACTTCAGCGGATGATGGTCGTTATGGCGGCGCTCGTTAGCTGCCTGGCTTTCGGGACCGCCTTCGCCACCAACTTCTCGTTTACCGGTACCTTCAATCAGGACGATGACGTCCAGCTGTTCAACTTCACCGTCAACGACTACTCCAACGTAATCCTGAAGACCCTGAGCTATGCCGGCGGGGTCAACGCCGCGGGCGATGAGATCGCGGCGGGCGGGTTCGATCCGATCCTGGCACTGTTTCGCGGCGACGGCAGGTATATCTGGGACAATGACGATGGCGGCAAGGTGAACGATGTTTTCGTGGTGCCGGAGGATCCCGTCAGCGGCAACCACTGGGACACCTATATGGAGCGCAATCTGGCTCCGGGCGATTACATCGTCGGCATCATGCAATACGATAATCGCGCCATGGACAGCTCAGGCACGAGCATCCGTAACCTTTCGGAGGGCTTCGCGCGCGCCGGGGAGGGCAACTTCACTGCGGTGCCCGGTTGGTGTAATGGCCCGGGAGGCGCGACGGGCAGTGCGTTTATCGACGCTGGCTGCTACCAGCGCGACAACCATTGGGCGTTCGATATTCTTAACGTGGATACGGCGAGTGTCCCCAACCCGCCACCCCCGCCGCCAGTCGGTGTGCCGGAGCCGTCGGCGCTGGCGTTCATGGGGCTTGGCGCCATCGTTCTCGGTCTGCTTGGCCGTCGGCGTCGTCGCCGCGTCTGTTAGCGGCGGGATTGACTGCGGCCGGGTGGCGATGGCGTCGATGTACGTCGCCATTCCCGCCCGGCCGTCATCGCTCCCGGGCGAGAAAACGCACGTAAAAGACGCAACCCAGAAAAAATGCGGAACTGGCTGCCAGAGCCGTATACGAAAAGGCATGGGCTGCCGGGTTGCTCATGACTTCGGTCATGGCAAGGGCCATGTAGAACAGTGCCATCATGCTGGCCCATGCGTGGGTATAGGCGCGCCCGCGAACCAGCCCGTACAGTGGAAACGCCAGCGGGATCAGCAATACGACCGCGAGTCCGCGGCCAAATAGCGGCGACGGCGACAGCCAGCCATACCAGAGGGCGATCGTCAGCCAGAGGCCGGCATAGCCGAACAACGCAACCGCGCGGGCAATCTTGCTCGGGCGAAGGCGCGGGCCGGCTAGCGTTCGCGGGAGCGGTTTCAGTCGTGATTCCTGCATTCTTGAATCGCGGCCAAAGCCGCCTCCACTACCGTTGCGTCCCACGCCTGCGCGACGTGCCAGCGATCAGTACCGAAGTCACGCCTCTTGCAACAACTTCAGCGCACGTTCCGGCGGTCTCGCCACCACCGCGCGCGAACCCGCCACGACGACCGGCCGCTCCATGAGGATCGGATGCTCGACCATGGCGGCAATCGCTTCCTCATCGGACGAATCGGGATGCAGCCCCAGCGTTTTGTAGGCTGCTTCGCCCTTGCGCAGCAAATCGGTGCCGCGCATGTCGAGGCGCTGCAGCAGATCGCCCAGGTCTCGTGCGTCGAGCGGTGTTTTCAGGTACTCGACGATTTCGACATCGGCACCGGCATCCTGCAGCAGCTTGAGGGTCTGGCGCGATTTGGAGCAGCGCGGATTGTGGTAGATTCGGATGGGCATGGCATGGCTCGTGACCGGGTGGATGAAGCGGTATTTTAACGTACCGGGGGATGCCTTGTTCCGAAGGGGTGTCTCGGTGCCTCATCGCGGCTAAAGCTGCACCCACAAGTGCAGTGGTGGCTGCAGGTTTCGCGTGAGCGGCGCAAGCCGCGATTCCCTACTGGGCGTACCAGCGCCGGTTCAGTGCCCGGAATACGCGTTCCGGATAATCCGGCTTGCCGTAACTGCCGTTATAGCGGGCGAGGGCTTCGAACAGCTTGCCGCCGGAGCGGTCGAGATAGTACTTGAGGATGGTGCAGCCCATGCGCAGATTGGTTTCGATGTGAAACAGATTGGCGTCCGGGTGGCCGATCTCGTCAAGCCAGAACGGCATGATCTGCATCAGCCCCTCCGCACCCGCGCTGGAGATGGCGTAGCGGTCGAAGTTGCTCTCGACCTGAATGACCGCCAGGACCAACTCCGGCGACAGGTCGGCGCGCGTCGCCTCGCGATGCACCGTGCGCAGAATTCGCAATCGCTCGGAAGCGTCCGCTATGGTCGATGCCAGCCGGCCGGACATGTCCACCAGCCATACCTCCGCGTGGTAACGATCACGAAAGCTGGTACTGTCATCAATGGCCTTTACCAGCAACTCGCGCAGTGCGGGGTCGGGGTCGATCGGCGGGGTTTGCGCTGGCGCCGCCAGTGCGACGCTGGCAACGAGTGTCAGAGCCGCCATGAGCCACAGGGCGCGCTTGGGGCATGAGGCCCGGCTTGCAAAGCGGTCGACGTATCCGGGCGCGGTGTTCACGGTCCGTGTGCGCGACGGTATTGCTGCCGGTCAGCAGTCTCTGACGACCTCGAGTACCGCTTCCGTGCTCCAGGTGATCTGTTTCGTGTCGGCATCGCCGCGGGCCTTGTATTCGATTGTGCCGGCGTCCAGGCCGCGTTCGCCAAGCACCAGCCGGTGCGGGATGCCGATCAGCTCGGCGTCGGCGAACATCACTCCCGGGCGCAGCCCCCGATCGTCGTAGAGCACTTCCACGCCGGCATTTCGCAGTTCCTGGTACAGATTATCGGCCGCTTCGCGCAGGCGCGCCGATTTGTGGGCGTTGATCGGTATCATCACCACGCTGAACGGCGCTACGGGCCGCGGCCAGACGATGCCGGCATCGTCGTGGCACTGCTCGATCACGGCTGCCACTATCCGGCTTACGCCGATACCGTAACAGCCCATTTGCGGAATCTGTTCGCGGCCGTTTTCATCCAGTACGCGCACGTTGAGGGCGTCGGTGTATTTCTGGCCGAGCTGAAAGATATGCCCGACTTCGATGCCGCGCACGAAGCGCAGCTCGCCGTGCCCGTCCGGGCTCGGGTCGCCTTCGACAACCAGTCGCAGGTCGGCCGTTTCGGCCATCGGCAGATCCCGGCCCCAGTTGACGCCGGTGAGGTGGTATCCGTCTTCGTTGGCGCCGCAGACGAAATCGGCCACCACCGCCGCGGCATGGTCGGCGATCACCGGGATATCCAGCCCCACCGGGCCGATGGATCCCGGACCGCAGCCGATGCGTTGGCGGATGAGGGCCTCGTCTATCAGCGTCAGATCGTCGCCCAGCCGCGGATGCTTGCTGGCCTTGATCTCGTTCAGTTCGTGGTCGCCCCGCAACACCAGCGCGACCGGTTCGCCGTCGGCGCCGGCGACGATGAGCGTCTTGAGACAGCGCCAGGCCGGTATGCCCAGGCGAGCGCTTACATCCGCGATGGTATGATCGCCCGGTGTTTCCACCCGGGCCATTTCCGCGCCCGCTGCCGGCGCCGGCTCGGCGGGCGGCAGTGCCTCGGCGGCCTCGACGTTGGCTGCGTACCCGCCATCGCTGGAGACGGCGAGCAGATCCTCACCGCTGTGCGCGAGCACATGGAACTCCTCCGAGCGGTTGCCGCCGATCTTGCCGCTGTCCGCCTTGACGATGCGAAACGCCACGCCGAGGCGTTCGAATATGCGCTGGTAGGCGCCCCGCATGGCTTCATAGGACTCGTTGAGCGAGTCCATGTCCATATTAAAGGTGTAGGCATCCTTCATCAGAAACTCCCGCGCGCGCATGACACCGAAGCGCGGGCGCACCTCGTCGCGAAATTTCCACTGAATCTGGTAAAAGCTCAGGGGAAGCTGCTTGTAGCTGCGCACCTCCTGCTCCACGATCTGGGAGATGACTTCCTCATGGGTGGGGCCGAGACAGAACCAGCGCTGGTGGCGATCCTGCAGGCGCAGCAGTTCCGGTCCCATACCGTCCCAGCGGCCGGATGCCTGCCACAGTTCCGCGGGCTGCACGCCGGGCATCAGCATTTCGGCGGAGCCGATGCCGTCCATTTCCTCGCGCACGATATTTTCCACCTTGCGCAGGACCCGCAGTCCCAGAGGCATCCAGGTGTAGATGCCGGCGGCGAGACGCCGGATCATCCCCGCGCGCAGCATCAACTGGTGGCTGACGATCTCGGCGTCCGCCGGGGTTTCGCGGGAAGTGAATAGCGGGTACTGGGACAGGCGCATGATGGGTCATGGATTCCGTTCGACAAAACAGGCTGAGATTCTAACTGTTGGCGCTCGCCCGGTCACGCTGAAAAGCGCTAGCCGAAACCCGATAATGGTGGCGGGATGATGAAACGATTAAAATGCGCGCTTCCCGGGATATGGGTATCGTATGTTCCGCGGCGCGTGTTTTGCGCAAAAAATTCGACGCGGATTCGCTGGTACGGGTACCACGCGCCCCACTTGCAATTGATGACAGACCTTGAACTAAACGATTATCAACATGGAGGTAAGAGGAGAAAATATGCATAAACTGCTTTCGAGACTGGGTGCGCTGATTCTGGCCTTCGCACTGCCGGGGCTGGTGCTGGCGCAAGCGGACAGGCCGGACGCCATTCATATTGCAGTGGTCACTTTTGTCTCCGGTTCCGGTGCGGTGATCGGCGGGCCCAGCGTCAATTCCGCCAGGCTCATCATCGACCGCATCAACCAGGCGGGAGGCGTTGATGGCGTGCCGATCAAGGCGCAATACATCGACGAGTCCGGTGGCGCGAGCAAGAACATCGCCACCTTTCGCCAGCTTGCCGGCAAGGTGGACGTCGTCATGGGCTACGTCTCCAGCTCCGATTGCCTGGCGGTCGCGCCCGTGGCCGAAGAGTTGCAGGTGCCCACCATCTTCGCCGACTGCACTACCGACGCGTTGTTCGAGGGCCATCAGTACCAGTGGGTGTTTCGGACCCAGGCACCGGCCTCGGCCAATGCGCTCGCCGCCGCCATGTACGTGGCCAAGACCCGGCCCGACATCAAGACCATTGCCGGCATCAATCAGGACTACAAGTTCGGGCGTGACCAGTGGAAATACTTTTCCGCCGCCATGCGCGCGCTCAAGCCGGATGTGAAGCTGGAGACGTCGCTGTTTCCGAAACTTTTCTCCGGCAGTTATTCGAGCGAAATCTCGCGTCTGCTCGCCCTGCGCCCGGACATGATCTACTCCAGCCTGTGGGGCGGCGATGTGGTGGCGCTGATCCAGCAGGGGGTCGCGCGCGGACTGTTCGACAGCAGCCAGGTGGTGCTGTCGCTCGGCACCCAGGGTGATATCCAGGGTTTGAAGGCGTTGCCGGACGGCGTGATTTCCGGCTCGGAGAGCAGTTACCTGTTTCATCCCGGAGAAATCAGGAACAAGAAACTGGCGGACTTCGTTACGCGGTATCGCGAGCGTTTCGGCGAGTATCCGGTATCGACCTATCCGTACACGCTGCGGCGCGCGATATTGACGGTTCGCGACGGCTACACCAGGGCGATAGCCGCCAACGGCGGCAAGTGGCCGAGCAAGGCGCAGTTCGCCGCGGCGCTGGAGGGCCTGGAGGTGGAGACGCTGATGGGGCCGATGGTCATCCGCAAGGATCACCAGGCGACCTATCACGAGATGTACGGCGTATCCGTGCACAGCCCGGACTATCCGTTCGCCGTATTCGACAAGATCATCACGTTTCCGCCGGAGTTGATCATGGCGCCGGAAGGGACCGCTGATGCGGAGAAATGGATCCTGTCGCTGAAGCCGTCGATCCTCGACAAGGTACCGGAGCCCGTCAGCTACCAGTAGGCGGGCAAGGGGAGGCGGGGCGCGCGTGAGCGATATTCTCGGGCCGTTGCTCTCGGCCGTCATCAACGGCGTGGCTTACGGCGCCACCCTGTTCCTGGTCGCCGTCGGTCTGAGCCTGGTGTTTGGCGTGCTGCGCGTGCTCAATGTTGCCCACGGCAGCTTTTACGCGATCGGCGCTTTCACCGCGGCGAGCGCGTGGGTATTGATCTCGTCGCTGGGTCTCTCGCCGTACCTGATCTATCCGGCACTGTTTCTGTCGGCGGCGCTGGTGGGGATCGCGCTGGGGCCGATTCTGGAGCGCTTTCTGCTGCGCTGGACGTATGCGCGCGGTTCGGGCTCCGAGCGCGAAAACCTGCAGTTGCTGGCGACCTATGCAATCTTCCTCATCCTGGAGGATGTGCAGAAGCTGGTCTGGGGCGTGCAGCCGTACTACACCGGCAGCGCGCTCCGGCTTCTCGGCAATACCCGCATCGCTGGCATCCCGTATACCAATTATCAGCTTCTGCTGGTGCCGGTGGCGATCCTGGTGCTGTTCGGCCTGCGCTGGATGCTGCGGCGTACGGTGACCGGGCAATTCGTGGTGGCGGTGGAGGAAAACCCGGAGATGGCCGCCGCCATGGGCATCAACGTCAGTTGGATTTTTACCGTCAGCTTTACGGCAGGGTCGGTGCTTGCGGCTCTCGGGGGCGCCCTGTCATCGCCTACCATCGGTGTTTCGATCGGCATTGGCGCTGACATGATCGTGCTTTCGTTTGCCGTGGTGGCGGTGGCGGGTCTGGGACAGATCGAGGGCGCGGCGGTGGCCGCGCTGATGATCGGCATTGCGTATTCGGTGGCGGTGTTCTTTTTCGCCGAACTGAGCACGGTGGTGCCATACCTGATCATGGTGGCGGTGCTTCTGGTGCGGCCGTACGGACTGTTTGGCGTGCCCGAGAAGCGGAGAATCTGATGGCTCTCGGGAAGGCTCGAAAGCCCGATGTGCCGCCGCAGGGCACCCGGGCCCGCTGGCCGCGAACTGCGCTGTTTCTGCTGGCTCTGGCGGTGTTTGCCGTTGTGCCGTTGCTCAGTCCCTCGGCGCCGTACCAGTTCACGATCATCATCGCCAGCGCGCTGGCGGCGCTTGCGGTCGGCATTTTGCTGCGTGCCGGGCTCATTTCCTTCGGGCACGGGCTGTACTATGCGAGCGGGGCTTATGCGGTTGCCTACCTCGCGCCCGTCCTGCAGGTGGGTGCTGTCGCGCTGATTCTGACCGGCGGCGCGGTGGCCGGCCTGGTGGCGTTGGTGGCGGGGCTGTTCGTGGTGCGCTACCGGGGTATCTTCTTTGCCATGCTCAACCTGGCGCTGTCCATGGTGGCGTATACCGTGCTGCTCAAGTTCTACAACCTCACCGGCGGCTCCGACGGCATGGAGGTGGAGCTGTCGTGGTTGTCCGGCGCTCGCATGAGCGGCGCCACTTTTCATCTGGCGCTGTTCTATCTCAGCCTCGCCGTGGCCGTGATCGCCGGCTGGCTCGTGACGCGCTATCTGCGGGCGCCGCTCGGCTGGGCGTTGGGAGCGATCCGGAACAGCGAGATTCGCGTGGAGTATCTGGGCAGATCGGCCTATAGCGTACTGTTGGCGGCTTACGTGGTATCCGGCGTGCTGACCGGTCTTGGTGGCGCGATCACCGCCATGGCGGTGGGCCATGTGGGGCCCGAACTCGCCTATTGGGTGACTTCCGCGGAATTCCTCGTCATCGCAGTGCTCGGTGGCGTCGGCGGTGTGCCTGGCCCGTTCGCAGGCGCCGTCCTGTACCAGCTGCTCAGCGTCAATGCCGCCCAATACCTGACCTACACCTGGGGCATGCTCCTTGGCATCGTGATTCTGGTCATCATCCGCTTTGCCCCGGCCGGGTTGTGGGGCATCTACGACGCTCGCTGGAAGTCATGGAGGCGCCGGTGAATACGCCGCGGCAAGCGTTCCATACCCTGCTGGAGGCCCGCGGTCTGGACATCCGGTTCGGCGGGGTGCGGGCCGCGCACGATATCAGCCTGGATGTGTTTACCGGCGAGCGCCTGGCGATCATCGGCCAGAACGGTGCCGGCAAGAGCACCTTCCTCAATATCTGCACGGGCTATCTCAAACCGGCCGCGGGGCGGGTCGTTTTCCGCGGGCGGGAGATTACCGGCCTGGCGCCGCGTACCATCACCCGGCTCGGCATTGCCCGTGCATTTCAGCAACCGCAGCTGTTTGCCCGCCATACGGTGATCGACAATCTGCGTTTCGCCGTGTCGGCGCGCGGTCGTTTCTGGCAACCGTGGATGGCGCTGGACGATCGCGCCTATGACGCCGGCGCGCGGGCCCTGCTGCGGCTGTTCAAGCTGGAGGACGTGAGCGAACGGCGGGTCGACGAAACGTCCGAAGGAACCCGCAAGCTGCTGGATATCGCCATGGCACTGGCGCTGAAACCGCGCCTGCTGCTGATGGACGAACCTACCAGCGGCGTCAGCGCGGACGAGAAGTACGCCATCATGGACACGCTTGCTGATGCGCTGCGCGAGCGGGGCGTGACCGCCGTATTCGTCGAACACGACATGGAGGTGGTGCGCCGGTACGCGCACCGGGTTGCAGTGTGGATGGAGGGCAAACTCCTGGCGACCGGCCGGCCTGACGAGGTACTGAGCGATCGCCGTGTGCTGGAGAGCGTGCTGTGATGGCGGAGCCGACGCTCGATGTCGCGGACCTGCGTGTCGACCTTGGCGGCGTGCATATACTGCGTGGCGTGAACCTGGGCGTGCCCGCGGGCGCCATCGTGGCATTGATCGGCCGTAACGGTGCCGGCAAAACCACCACCCTGCGCGCGATCATGGGTCTGGTGAAGGCGGATGGCGGCAGTCTGCGGCTGGCGGGAGAGAAGCTGAATCCTTTGCCGGCACACCGGCGCGCCCGCCTGGGGATCGGCTACGCGCCCGAGGACCGGCGCATGGTCAGTGCGCTCACGGTAGAGGAAAATCTCCTGCTGCCGACCCATGCCTGCCAATTCGACAGCGCTGCCCGCGCTGCGGGCCTGGAGCGCGTTTATGCGCTGTTGCCGGAGCTGACGCAGCTGAGCGCGCGGCAGGCCGCCTCTCTGAGTGGCGGACAGCAGAAGATGGTCGCCCTGGGTCGCGCACTCATGATCGGGCGCCGGCTTCTGTTGCTGGACGAGCCGTTTCAGGGTCTGGTCCCGGCGCTGGCACGTCGCTACGCGGAGGCGCTTGCCAGCCTGCAGCGGGATGATGCCGCGCTCTCCATTCTGATAGCCGAATCCAACCCGGCACTGCTGGAGTCGCTGGCGCAGAAGCGCTATACGATCGAGCGCGGAGAAGTCGTGGAGGGCTGAATCATCTCTCTCGCTGTTGCATGGCGTGCTTCGCTAACCCGATCTGCGGGAGGTGGCTGCCCGGGTAGGCGGCGTAGCGGCGTGTTCCGGCGCCTCCGGAAATTCGCGGGGCGTGAGCAGGACGATCACCAGCGTCACGATCGTGACGGCCAGCACGCCCAGATAGATGTGGTGGGTCGCGGCGAACAGGGCGTGACGCAGGTACTGTTCTGCGGCATCGCTCAGGCTGCGCCCGTAGAGCGCATTGATGACCGCGTTGATATCGTGGGGAAGCTGGTCCCGGAGCGCGGCCGGCGCATCGCGAAGACGGGCGGCCATGGTGGCGTTGAAAATTGCGCCGAAAGTGGCGGCGCCGAGACTCTGGCCCAGATAGCGCGAAAACATGTTGGCGCCAGTGACCACGCCGCGACGTTCCCAGGTCACTACCGTCTGTACGCCGACCAGCAACGGCGTCGACAGCAGTCCGAAGCCGGCGCCCAATATGACCTGGTCGAGCACCACTGCCCAGATAGGGCCAGGGTAGGGCAGGAGGGTGAATCCAAGCGCGGCGATCACCAGGAGCACCGCACCGCCCAGCGCGGTATCGCGAAATCCGATTCGCAAATAAAGACTCCCCGACAGCGACGAGGCGGTTGGCCAGCCGATACTCATGCTGGCGAGCACGAAACCCGCGGCGATGGCACCGAGGCCGAGCACCGACTGGGCAAAAGTGGGCAGATAGGTGTTCGGCCCCATCATGACCAGCCCCATGCCGACCATGGCCAGATTGGTGCCGGTGAGGATGGGGCGCCGCCATAGCCATGGTGGCATGATTGGCTCGGCCGCGCGGCGCTCGACCCACACCACCGTCGCGATCAGCAACGCCGCGATGGCGAAGACCGCAATGCTCGGCGCCGACAGCCAGGGCCACGCCTGACCACCCTGCAGCAGTCCGAAGATAAACGTCCCGACTCCCGCCAGCACCAGCCCCGCGCCGGCGAAATCGATGCGGTGGCTTCGATGTTCCACCTGCTCCTGCAGAAATACGGCGATCAGCACGATCGAAACCGCGCCAATGGGCAAATTGATCAGGAAGATCCAGCGCCAGGTCGCGTATTCGGCAAAGGCGCCGCCCAGCGCCGGGCCGATGATGGCAGCCAGTCCCCACACGCTCGACAGCCAGCCCTGGACTCGCGCACGCTCGCGCACCGAATACAGGTCGCCCGCGAGGGTATTGACGGTGGCCATGATGGAGCCGGCTCCCAGCCCCTGCAGACCCCGGAAGACGATGAGGGCCACCATGTCCCATGCCGCCGACGCCGCCGCCGAGCCGACAAGAAATATCAGCGTCCCGCCGATCAGGATCGGCTTGCGGCCGAATATGTCCGCGAGCTTGCCGTAGATCGGTATGGTGACCGTCTGCGCCAGCAGATAGATCGAGAACACCCAGGTGAAAAGCGCGAACCCGCCAAGGTCATCGACGATCTGCGGTATCGCCGTGGACACGATGGTCGTATCCATGGCGGCCAGCATCATGGTGACCATCAGGGCGGCGAGTATCCATCCCCGCTGCCCCTTGCTGGATGCATCGCTCGTCATGGTTGCCGTGTGTGCATGGGATCAGTTCCGCGGTGACGCGACAGTCTAACGTATTCGCCGGTTATCGGTTCGCCCCGGAGCGGGGTTGCACGATGCCGGGCCTGCGGCCTCGCCATGGGCGCTTCACGACGCCCGACGCTGCGCCGCGCTTGAAAATACCCTAAAATAGGCGAAACACCATGACCGCAATTGCAGCTGGCGCCACATCGTCTCCGCCCGTGCGGCGGGCAATGAGCCTGTGGCGACGCAGATCGCGACGGCCTGGTGCGGGCGTTTGTCCGCACGGATCGGCGAGATGCGGCCCCTGCCGAACTTTTTCTTCCCGTGGTGCCCATGGCCAAGCGGAGTAGCAGCCGCCGCTGGCTGCGCGAGCACGAGAGCGATCCCTACGTCCGCCAGGCGCGTCAGGCGAACGTACGCTCGCGTGCCTACTACAAGCTGGAGCAGCTCCAGCGCAGAGACCGTATTCTGGCAGCGGGAATGAAGGTCGTGGACCTCGGCGCGGCACCGGGCGGCTGGAGCAGCTATGCCCGCGAGTGCGTCGGCCCCACGGGGCGGGTGGTGGCGCTGGACGTGCTGCCCATGGAGCCACTGCCGGGGGTCGAGTTCATTCGTGGCGATTTTCGTGAAGAAACGGTGTTGCAAAAGCTGGAACAAATCATGGGCGGCGAAAAGTTCGATCTTGTTTTATCGGACATGGCCCCCAATATGAGTGGTATAGCGACTGCCGATCAGGCCAGGTCCATGCATCTCGCGGAACTGACGCTGGACTTTGCCGCCATCGGCCTCAAAGACGGTGGCAACCTGGTGACAAAAGCCTTTCAGGGTGAGGGTTTTGACGAGTTTCTGCGCAAGCTGCGCGCTTCGTTTTCCCGGGTGGTGGTGCGCAAGCCCGACGCCTCTCGCTCCCGCAGCCGAGAGCTTTATCTTCTGGCGCGGTCTTACGGTATAGTAAGGTGAGGGGTAGGCAATGTACTGCGTCATAGCGAGAGAATGCCTTATCGATTTAGCCCTTATGCCTCGTCGCGGGGCGTGCGGCGCAGTATCAGTCGAGGAATGATACCTTGAACGATTTAGCCAAAAATCTTCTGCTGTGGGTGGTGATCGCGCTCGTGCTCATGAGCGTGTTCAACAGCTTTTCGCCCAGCTCGTCCTCGGAAAAGCAGGTGCCCTACTCACAGTTCCTGTCCCAGGTAAAGCAGGGCGAGATCGACCGGGTCACCATCGACGGCAACAAAATCAAGGCGCAGCGCAGCAATGGCACCGACTTCGTCACCTACAGCCCGGAGTCGAATAACGAGGCCATGATCGGCACCTTGCTCAACAACAATGTCGAGGTGATCGGCAAGCCGCCGGAGCAGCAATCGCTGCTGATGCAAATCTTCATTTCCTGGTTCCCGTTCCTGTTGCTGATCGGCGTGTGGATATTCTTCATGCGTCAGATGCAGGGCGGTGGCGGTCGCGGCGGTGCCATGTCCTTCGGCAAGAGCAAGGCACGCATGCTCAATGCGGATCAGATCAAGGTGACGTTCGGAGACGTGGCCGGGGTCGAGGAAGCCAAGCAGGAAGTTGTCGAGCTGGTGGAGTTTCTGCGTGAACCGGGCAAGTTTCAGCGGCTCGGTGGGCGCATTCCGAAGGGCGTCCTGCTGGTCGGACCGCCGGGTACCGGCAAGACCCTGCTGGCGAAGGCGATCGCCGGCGAGGCGGGCGTGCCGTTCTTCTCCATCTCCGGCTCCAACTTCGTCGAGATGTTCGTGGGTGTTGGCGCATCGCGGGTGCGCGACATGTTCGAGCAGGCCAAGAAGCACGCGCCGTGCATCATTTTCATCGACGAAATCGACGCCGTTGGCCGTCATCGCGGCGCCGGTCTGGGCGGTGGCCACGACGAGCGCGAGCAGACCCTGAACCAGTTGCTGGTCGAAATGGACGGCTTCGAGGGCAACGAGGGTGTGATCGTGATTGCGGCGAGCAACCGCCCGGACGTGCTCGACCCGGCGCTGCTGCGTCCCGGTCGCTTCGACCGTCAGGTGGTGGTGCCGCTGCCGGACGTGCGCGGCCGCGAGCAGATTCTCAAGGTGCACATGCGTGCCGCGCCACTGGCGGACAACGTCAAGCCGGGGATTCTCGCCCGCGCCACGCCCGGTTTCTCCGGGGCGGACCTGGCCAACCTGGTCAACGAAGCAGCGCTGTTCGCCGCGCGCGCCAACAAGCGGCTGGTCGATCAGGACGACTTCGAAAAGGCCAAGGACAAGATCCTGATGGGCGCCGAGCGTCGCTCCATGGTCATGAGCGAGGATGAAAAGCGCCTGACTGCCTATCACGAGTCGGGTCATGCCATCGTCGGCCTGCTCGTGCCCGAACACGATCCGGTGTACAAGGTCACGATCATTCCGCGCGGGCGCGCTCTGGGCGTGACCATGTTCCTGCCCGAGGACGACCGCTACAGCTACAGCAAGCGGCGGCTGCAAAGCCAGCTGTGCAGCCTGTTCGGCGGACGCATCGCGGAGGAGCTGATCTTCGGCGCGGATGCGGTGACCACGGGTGCGGCCAACGATATCGAGAAGGCCACCGAAATCGCGCGCAACATGGTGACCCGCTGGGGGTTGTCCGACAAGATCGGGCCGCTCTCCTACGGCGAGGATGATGGCCAGCCCTTCCTTGGTGCACAGGCGGCGGGCCACAGCAAGCAGATTTCGGACGAGACCGCGAAGATGATCGATCGCGAGATCCACTCGATTGTCGAAGGGAGCTACAGCCGCGCGAGGCAGATCCTCGAGGAGAACATGGACACCCTCCACCTGATGGCGGAGGCGCTGATCAAGTACGAGACCATCGATTCCGACCAGATCGACGACATCATGCGCGGCAAGCCGCCGGGCCCGCCCGAGAGCTGGAACGACACCGATCTGCCCGGCCCGGGTGCACTGGCCGGAGGCGACTCCAAACCGGCGTCGGACCATGGTGGCACGCCGAAGCCGGCGGGTCAGCACTGACCGGTTCGCGGATTGTGGCTGCGTAGCGAACTGCGTCCGATCCCCATGCCGGCGGGAATGTTCCCGCCGGCTTCTTTGTTTGCACCGCTGGACAGAAACAGCATGAATCTCGACCGTAACGGGTGTGGTCAACGACCTGTCGACGCTGCATACGGTAGTGCGCCGAAATGAAGCGGCCACAGCCCCTGGATCTGCGTCAGGTCCGCATCATGGGCGTGCTGAACGTCACGCCGGACTCGTTCTTCGACGGCGGACACTTCGATTCGCTCGACCGCGCCCTCGAACAGGCCCATCTCATGGCCGAGGCCGGCGCGTCGATCATCGATGTCGGCGGCGAATCCACACGTCCCGGCGCCGATCCGCTGCCGGTGGAGGAGGAATTGAGCCGGGTCATGCCCGTCATCGAGCGGCTGCACGAGACACTCGATGTGGTCATTTCCATCGATACCATGAAGCCTGAGGTGATGCGGGCTGCCGTGGACGCCGGTGCCGGTCTGATCAACGATATCAATGCGCTGCGCGCGCCGGGTGCGCTGGATGCCGCCGCTGCCTGTCGTGTGCCGGTCTGCCTCATGCACATGCAGGGCAATCCGCGCACCATGCAGAAGAATCCCCACTACGACGATGTGGTAGTGGAGGTGCGCGATTTTCTGCTGGATCGCGCACGTGCATGCATCGAAGCCGGCATCCCGCCGAGCCAGATCGTCATAGACCCGGGCTTCGGTTTCGGCAAGACTCTGGAGCACAACCTGCGCCTGTTCGCGCATCTGCACGATCTGTGCAGGCTGGATTATCCGGTGCTCGTCGGTGTCTCGCGCAAGTCGATGATCGGCGGCGTATTGCACAGTACCATGGCGCAGCGATTGCACGGCGGCATTGGCGCTGCTGCCGTTGCCGTATGGGAAGGTGCGACGATTATTCGCACCCACGACGTTGCGGAGACGCGCGATGCCGTCGCCGTGGCGAGTGCCGTGCGTGCCTGTCGCGACGGTGGGTAGTGCGAAGGCGGGCGCGGTCCCGCACCACCGTTGCCAGTCGCGGGCCATGCAATAACGGGATTCGGGGAAGAAAAAGTGGCAAAGAAATACTTCGGTACGGATGGCATACGCGGGCGCGTTGGCGAGATCCCCATGACGGCGGAGTTCATTCTCAAACTGGGATGGGCCGCCGGCCGCGCGCTGGTCGCGGAAGGGGATGGGGCCGGTTTCGGTGTCGTGGTCGGCAAGGATACGCGTGTATCCGGTTACATGTTCGAATCCGCGCTCGAGGCCGGCTTTTCCGCCGCCGGCGTGCATGTGGCGCTGCTGGGGCCGATGCCGACCCCCGGCATCGCTTACCTCACGCGTACTTTCCGTGCCCGCGCCGGCGTCGTGATCAGCGCGTCGCACAACCCTTTTTACGATAACGGCATCAAGTTCTTCTCTGCCGAGGGCTACAAGCTCGCGGATGCAGTGGAAGAACGCATCGAGTCGCTCCTGAGCGAGCCCATGGACACGGTGGCGCCAAAGGCACTGGGCCGCGCGCGCCGCATCGAGGATGCCGCTGGCCGCTATATCGAGTTTTGCAAGAGTGCGTTTCCACGTACGCAGTCCCTGGCCGGTATGCGCGTGGTCGTGGATTGCGCACACGGTGCCACGTACGAGGTGGCGCCGCACGTCTTTCGCGAACTCGGTGCGGAGGTGATCGCCATCGGCAATGAGCCGGACGGGCTGAACATCAACCAGCAGTGCGGCTCCACCGACCTGACGGCATTGCAGCGCGCCGTGGTCGAGCAGGGCGCCGTGCTGGGCATCGCGCTCGACGGCGATGGCGACCGCTGCCTGATGGTGGATGATCGCGGCAGCCTGGTGGACGGCGATCAGATCCTTTACATTATTGCCCGCGCGCGTCAGTCGGACGGCACGTTGCGGGGCCCCGTCGTGGGCACCGTGATGAGCAATCTGGGGCTGGCGCTGGCGCTCGAACGGGCCGCCATCGACTTCGAACGTGCCGCGGTGGGCGATCGGTATGTGCTCGATCGGCTGCGGAAAACCGGGGGTTCCCTGGGCGGGGAGCCGTCCGGACATGTGGTGTGTCTGGATCGCACCACGACCGGCGACGGTATCGTGACCGCGCTTCAGGTACTGGAGACGATGGCCGCGACCGGCCTGTCGCTTCGACGGCTGGCGTCGGACGTGGTTCGCTGTCCGCAGGAGCTGATCAACGTTGGCGTCAAGCGCCGCTCCCCGGCTTTGCTGAAGGGTTCGCGGGTGCGCAGCGCGGTGGCCGATGTGGAGGCGAAGCTTGGTACCTCCGGTCGCGTCCTGCTGCGGCTGTCCGGCACGGAGCCGCTGATTCGCGTTATGGTGGAGGGGCTGGACGAAGCACATGTCCGGGAATGCGCCCGCTACATCGCGGATGAAGTGAGGCGCGCGGCGGCTGATGATTGATTCTTGCCGGCTACCTTTTTAGCCGGCGCGCAAAATGGTGTTGGAGTTCGTTATGGGACGACGCTATCTCATCGCTGGCAACTGGAAGATGCACGGGACGCAGGCGGCCGCGGAGCGCCTGGTTGCGGGCATCGCTTCGGGGCTGGACGATCTGGGCGCCGATGTGGATGTTGCCGTGTGTCCGCCGTTTGTCTATCTGCAGCGGGTCGCCTCCGTGCTGCATGGCGGTACTGTCGCACTCGGAGCCCAGGATGTCTGCGAGCACGCTGGTGAAGGCGCCTATACCGGCGAGGTGGGCGCCGAAATGCTGATCGATGTCGGCTGCCGCTACGTGATCGTCGGCCACTCCGAGCGGCGGCAGTTTTTCGGTGATTCGCCGGAACGGGTCGCGCACAAGGTATCCACGGCTCGGGATGCAGGGCTGACGCCGATCCTGTGCATCGGCGAGACGCTCGACGAGCGCGCCGCCGGGCGTACCGAAGCGCTGCTCGCGGCCCAACTCGACGTGGTTCTCGATTTTTGCGGCGTGAGTGCCTTCCGCAATCTCGTGCTCGCTTACGAGCCGATCTGGGCGATTGGCACCGGTCGCTCCGCGACGCCGGAACAGGTGCAGTCGGTACATGCGTTTCTGCGTGCGCACATCGGCGCACAGGATGCTATAATCGCCGCCGATTTGCAGATACTTTACGGTGGTAGCGTCAAGCCGGGTAACGCATCGGAATTGTTTTCCTGCGCTGATGTCGACGGCGGGCTTATCGGGGGCGCGTCCCTGGATGCAGACCAGTTTTTGGCAATCGGTCGCGCCGCCGCCGTATCGACGGCTTGAATACAGCATCCACATAGTACACATTGATGCATACGATTCTCCTGATTATCCACGTACTGCTGGCGATATCCCTGGTCTCGCTGGTGCTCATCCAGCACGGCAAGGGCGCCGATGCCGGCGCGGCATTCGGCAGTGGTGCATCGGGCACGGTGTTCGGCGCCCGCGGCTCGGGCAACTTCCTCAGCCGTTCGACCGCGGTTCTCGCGACCCTGTTCTTCGTTACCAGCCTTGCGCTGGCTTATCTGATACACGGTGGCGGTGCGCCCAGTAGCGTGGTCGATCAACTGAAGCAGCAAGCGCCGGTCGAACAGCAGGCGCCGGCTCCGAAGCCTGTGCCTGGCAGCGAAGGCTCCGCTCCGCTGGTGCCGGATGCGGCGCCCGAGCGGTCGCAGGCGCCCGAGCAGTCGCAACCGCAATCGGCGCCGGAGGAGTCAGGTGCATCCGCACCTGCGGCACCGAGCGATGTGCCAGCGCCCGCGAACGGGAGCGAAGATAACGATAAATAGTCGCGTCGCGCGACCATTGCCGATGTGGTGGAATTGGTAGACACGCTGTCTTGAGGGGGCAGTGGCGAGAGCCGTGCCGGTTCGAGTCCGGCCATCGGCACCATTTGAGGGTTTCAGCAGGTCAGGGGAAGTCATGAAAGCCGGCTGAATGTCGGCTGTTCGGCGTATTTACGGACCCTGTCGGCTTCGGCGGTCAGCGTGCTTCCTGTGTCTTCAGAATCATGCTCGGCCGCAGTGGCGCAGAAGTGGTGGACGTTGTCTGCGCTAATCAGCCGCACCGCATCAACGTGCTGCGGCGCATCATCACAGGCTGGCGTCAGTGGGAGACCCCCGGGCTATGCAATACCTGCCGCCAGCGAGTATCATCTGGCGCCCCGACCGGCTGACTGCAGGATGAGCCGGCCGTTACGCTGGGTCGTTGACGATAGCGTGTCTGTCGGGCGCGCCCGACAAAGTCAAACATGGTAGAATGCATAGGTTGAGCTACCACCCAGAAGAATCACCGTCCGCCGGTGGAGCACGATTACATGTTGCAAGAATATCTGCCGATTCTGATATTTCTCCTGGTCGGGCTCGTATTCGCCGTGGTCGCGTTCGCGAGCGGCGCCATCCTTGCACCGCACAAGCCCGATCCGGAAAAGCTCTCCCCGTACGAGTGCGGTTTCGAGCCGTTCGAGGATACCCGCCTCAAGTTTGACGTGCGTTATTATCTGGTGGCGATCCTGTTCATCATTTTCGACCTTGAGGTCGCATTCCTGTTTCCGTGGGCAGTATCCCTCGACGCCATAGGCGTGTTCGGGTTCGCGGCCATGGCCATGTTCCTGGGTATTCTCGTGGTCGGCTTCATTTACGAGTGGAAGAAGGGAGCGCTGGAATGGGAGTAGACGCCGTCACCCATCAGGGCTTCGTCACCACCAGCGTCGACAAGCTCGTCAACTGGGCGCGCACCGGCTCCATGTGGCCGATGACGTTCGGGTTGGCGTGCTGCGCGGTGGAGATGATGCACGCCGGGGCCGCGCGTTATGATCTGGACCGGTTCGGCGTCATCTTCCGGCCCAGCCCGCGCCAGTCCGACGTCATGATCGTGGCTGGAACACTGGTCAACAAGATGGCACCGCCCTTGCGCAAGGTTTATGACCAGATGCCCGAGCCGCGCTGGGTCATCTCCATGGGGTCCTGCGCCAACGGCGGTGGCTATTACCATTATTCCTACTCCGTGGTTCGCGGCTGCGATCGCATCGTTCCGGTGGATGTATACGTCCCGGGATGCCCGCCGACCGCGGAAGCGCTGCTGTACGGCATTCTGCAACTGCAGAATAAAATCCGCCGCACCAATACTATTGCTCGAACCTGAACCGTGGCGACGACTGAACAAAACGGCACGCTCAGAGATGCGCTTACCGAGCGGTTTTCCGCTGCCCGGGTAGTCGAGGACGAGCGCTCTCGCGAGCTGACTCTGGAAGTGAACGCGGCGGAGCTCGTCGCAGTGGCGACCACATTGCGTGACGATGCCGCATTTCGCTTCAGGCAACTCACGGATCTGTGCGGCGTTGATTATCTGCACTATGGCCTGTCGGAGTGGGAAGGCGGCAGTGCCACGCATCACGGATTCAGCCGCGGCGTGCAGTACCTCGGGCCGGATGATCGTGCCGATATCGAATATCGCTACGCGGTTGTCTATCATCTGCTGTCGCTGGAACACAATCGGCGCCTGCGCATGCGCGTTTATGCGGAGGACGAGGAGTTCCCGATCCTGCCTTCGCTGCTGAATGTGTGGCCCGCGGCCAACTGGTACGAGCGCGAGGCTTTCGACCTGTTCGGCATTTTGTTCGAAGGCCATCCCGATCTGCGCCGCCTGCTGACCGATTACGGTTTTGTCGGTCATCCCTTCCGCAAGGATTTCCCTCTCAGTGGCGAAGTCGAAGTGCATTACGACGAGGAGAAAAAGCGGGTGGTCTACCAGCCGGTCTCGATCGAGCGCCGCGTGCTGGTGCCCAAGGTCGTCCGCGACGACCATCGTTTCAGCGAGGATCTGATTCGGTCGCGACCCGGGAACATGCACGGGGCGTTTCTCGGCATGACCGAAGACGGGGAGATTCCGCCAGATGCCTGAGCTGAAGAATTTCACCATGAACTTCGGCCCGCAGCACCCGGCGGCGCATGGCGTTTTGCGACTGGTCATGGAACTCGATGGCGAAGTCGTGCGCGGCATCGATCCGCACATCGGTCTGCTGCACCGCGCCACGGAGAAGCTCGCCGAGAGCAAGCCGTACAACCAGAGCATCGGCTACATGGACCGGCTCGACTACGTGTCCATGATGTGCAACGAACACGCCTATGTCGCCGCGATCGAGAAGCTCGCCGGCGTCGACGTGCCGATCCGGGCGCAGTATATCCGTGTGATGTTCGACGAGATCACGCGCATTCTCAATCACTTGCTGTGGCTGGGGGCGCACTCGCTGGACATCGGCGCGATGACCGTGTTCCTGTATTGTTTTCGCGAGCGCGAAGATCTGATGGACTGCTACGAGGCAGTCTCCGGAACGCGCATGCACGCGACCTACTACCGTCCCGGCGGTGTCTATCGCGACCTGCCGGACAGCATGCCAAAGTACCAGCCGTCGCGCTGGCGCAGCGAGAAAGACCTCAAGCGCATGAACGAACAGCGTGAGGGCTCGCTGCTCGATTTCATCGAAGCATTCGTCAAGCGCTTTCCCGCCTGTGTGGACGACTACGAAACCCTGCTGACCGACAACCGTATCTGGAAGCAGCGTACGGTCGGGATCGGCGTAGTGACGCCCGAGCGTGCGATCGAACTCGGCTTCACCGGGCCGATGTTGCGCGGCTCCGGCGTGGAATGGGATTTGCGCAAGAAACAACCCTACGAAGTGTACGATCGGATGGACTTCGATGTGCCCGTGGGACGCGACGGCGACAGCTATGACCGCTATCTCGTGCGCGTGCAGGAAATGCGCGAAAGCACGCGCATTGTGCAGCAGTGCATCGACTGGCTGCGCGCGAACCCGGGCCCGGTGATATCCGCGAACCAGAAATTCGCGCCGCCCCCACGCGAAGAAATGAAATACAGCATGGAAGCGCTGATAAACCATTTCAAGCTGTTCAGTGAGGGTTATGTGTTGCCTCCGGGGGAGGCCTACGCCGCGGTCGAGGCGCCCAAGGGCGAGTTCGGCGCGTACCTGATATCGGATGGTGCCAACAAGCCGTACCGGCTCCATTTGCGCGCGCCCGGATTTCCGCACCTGGCGTCGCTCGACGAGATGGCGCGCGGGCACATGCTGGCGGACGTCGTAGCCCTGATCGGGACGCAGGACATTGTGTTTGGTGAGATCGACCGGTAAGCAGAACAAGTGTTTTCAGGATGTTGGGCTACGCGTCGCCACGTGCGTGGTAGGCCGGGTTAGCGAAGCGTAACCCGGTACAACAGAACAACTTTCAGCAACGTTCCAGAGGCAGGCAATGCAGGAGCGCAAAGCGGATCTGCTGTCCGCGCATGTTCGCGAGAAAATCGACGTCTGGACGGCCAAGCATCCGCCGGATCAGAAGGTTTCGGCGGTGATTTCGGCCTTGCGTGAGGTCCAGCACGAAAACGGCGGTTATCTGACCGTCGAACTGATGGACGCTGTCGCCGATTACCTCGACATGCCGTCGATTGCGGTTTACGAAGTTGCCACCTTCTACTCGATGTTGCAGACCCAGCCGGTCGGGCGTCACGCGATCTCGGTCTGCACCAATATCTCGTGCATGCTGCGTGGCTCCGATCGCATCGTGGAGCATGTCGAGAAAAAGCTGGGCATCAAGCGCGGCCAGTCGACGCCGGATGGGCGCTTCTTCCTGAATCACGAGGAGGAGTGCCTCGCCGCGTGTACCGGCGCACCGATGATGCAGGTGGACCACGAATACTACGTCGACCTGACACCGGAAAAGGTGGACGAAATCCTGGATAGCCTGATTGACGAGCACGACTGAGACGATCGCCATGGAGATAAACCAGGTCTGTTACGCCACGCTGCAGTTCGATGAGCCGTGGACCTTCGACAACTACCTCAAGCTCGGCGGCTATGACGCGCTGAAGAAAATCGTGCGCGAAAAGCTGTCGCCGGAAGACATTGTCCAGATACTCAAGGACAGCAACCTGCGCGGGCGCGGTGGCGCCGGTTTTCCGACCGGGCTCAAGTGGAGCTTCATTCCGCGCAACGCGCCGGGGCAGAAGTACGTCGTGTGCAATTCCGACGAGTCCGAGCCCGGCACCTGCAAGGACCGCGATCTGCTGCGCTTCAATCCGCATGCGGTGGTCGAGGGGATGATCATCGGCGGCTATGTGATGGGCGCCACCGTCGGCTACAACTATCTGCGCGGGGAGTTCATGCACGAGCCGTTCGAGCGCGTCGAACAGGCCGTGCGCGAGGCATACGAACACGGCTTTCTTGGCAAGGACATTCTCGGCGGCGGCTTCGACTTCGATCTGTACAACCTGCTCGGGGCGGGTGCCTATATCTGCGGCGAAGAGACGGCGCTGCTCGAATCGATCGAGGGCAAGCCTGGAAAGCCGCGCTTCAAACCGCCGTTCCCCGCCCAGTTCGGCGTCTATGGCAGGCCCACGACCGTCAACAATTCCGAGACGTTCGCATCCGTGCCATCCATCATCCGCAATGGCGCCGAGTGGTTTGCCTCCAAGGGCACGCCGAGCAGCGGGGGCACGAAGATCTTCAGCGTGTCCGGCCATGTGGCGCGCCCGGGCAACTTCGAGATTCCGCTGGGTACACCATTCAAGACTCTGCTGGAGCTGGCGGGCGGCATGCGCGATGGTGCCAGGCTCAAGGCGGTGATTCCGGGTGGCTCGTCGGTGCCCGTCGTGCCCGGCGAGGCGATGCTGGATGTCGACATGGACTACGAGTCGCTGATGAAGGTCGGATCCATGCTGGGCTCCGGCGCGGTCATCGTCATGGACGAAAATACCTGCATGGTGCGGGCGCTGGAAGTCGTGTCGCGCTTTTATTTTTCCGAATCCTGTGGCAAGTGCACACCGTGCCGGGAAGGCACCGGCTGGCTGCACCGAACGGTGCACCGCATCGAGCACGGGCAGGGCCGCCCGCAGGATCTCGATCTGCTGGATTCGGTCGCCAGCCGCATTTTCGGGCACACGATCTGCGCCCTCGGCGATGCGGCGGCGATGCCGGTACAAAGCTTCGTCAAGCACTACCACGACGAGTTCGCGTACCACATCAAGCATGGCCGCTGTATGGTCGGGCCCGGCGCGCGCAAAGACGCCGCCTGAGGGAGAGGGGTAACCGCATCACCATGGCTGAAGAACTGGTCACCATCGAAGTCGACGGCGTCACCCTGCAGGCGCCCAAGGGCGAAATGCTGATCCGGGTAACCGATCAGGCCGGGATCGATGTGCCGCGATTCTGTTATCACGACAAGCTCTCGGTGGCGGCCAACTGCCGCATGTGCCTGGTGGAAGTGGAGAAGGCGCGCAAACCCATGCCGGCGTGCGCAACGCCGATCATGGACGGGATGAAGGTCTTTACCCGTTCGCCGGCAGCCATTTCCGCGCAGTCGGGTGCGATGGAGTTTCTGCTCATCAATCATCCGCTCGACTGCCCGATATGCGATCAGGGTGGCGAGTGCGAATTGCAGGATCTGGCGATGGGCTACGGCGCGCCCTATTCACGCTTCGTCGAAGGCAAGCGCTCGATCGAGGACAAGGATGTCGGGCCGCTGATCCGCACCAACATGACCCGCTGCATCTACTGCACCCGCTGCATCCGCTTCGGCGACGAGATCGCCGGGTTGCGCGAACTGGGCGCGACCGGGCGCGGCGAGTTCACCGAGGTGGGCACCTATATAGCGCACTCCATCGTCTCCGAGGTTTCGGCCAATGTGATCGATCTGTGCCCGGTAGGCGCGCTGCTGCACAAGCCATCGCTCAACGCCGGCCGCTCCTGGGAGATGTCGGCGCACAAGCTGGTGGCGCCGCATGATGCGGTTGGCTCCAACGTGTTCATGCACATTCTGCGCGGGCGGGTGATTCGCGTGGTGCCGCGTGAAAACGAAGCCGTCAACGAGATCTGGCTCTCCGACCGCGACCGTTTCAGCTACGAGGGCCTGCAGGCGCCGGACCGCCTCGAACGACCGATGATTCGACGCGACGGCGAGTGGATCGAGACGGATTGGGAGACCGCCCTGGAGGCAGCCGCCGAGGCACTGCGTGGCGTGGTCGATGCACACGGGGCCGACGCGCTGGGGCTGCTGGCCTCGCCGACCTCGACGCTGGAAGAGCTGTATCTGTTTCAGCGCCTGGGTCGCCGGCTGGGCTGCGCCAATATCGACCACCGGCTGCGCGAGTGGGATTTCAGCGATCAGGAGGCGATGCCCGCATATCCCGGGCTTGGGCGCGAAGTGGCGTCGCTGGAGCGGATCGAAGCCGCGTTCCTGGTGGGCAGCTTCATTCGTCACGAGGCGCCGCTGCTCGGGCTGCGGCTGCGCAAGGCAGCGTTGCGGGGGGGCAGCATATCGCTGTTGAATCCCGTCGCCTATCCGATGAATTTTCCGGTCGCCGAGCAGCTTGCCGTGCGTCCGGATGCCATGGTCGACGAGCTGATCAAGGTCGTCGCCGCACTCGACCCGGCTGACATTCCGGATGCGTTGCCAGAGGCAATGCAGACGGCACTGAACGACGCGCAGCCGCAAGAAGCGCACCGCCGGATCGCGCAAAGCCTCAAGGAGGCGAGCGATGCTTCGGTGATACTCGGGCATCTTGCCGCATCCCACCCGCGGGCGGCGGTGTTGCGCGCGTGGGCCATGGTGCTCGCGCGGGCGACCGGCGCACGCCCGGGCGTGCTCGGTGATGCGGGCAACAGCACCGGCGCGTGGTTGGCCGGAGTGGTGCCGCACCGGGAAGCGGGCGGTGAGCCTTGCGGCCATGCCGGCATGCATGTCCGGGACATGCTGGAGCAGCCGCGGCACGGCTATCTGCTCATGAATGTCGAGCCGAGCCTCGATCTGTGGGACGGTGCGCTGGCGGAGCGCGCGCTGGCGCAGGCGGACGCCGTGGTGATGTTGACGCCGTTCGCGAGCGAGGCGATGAAGGCGGTGGCCAGCGTACTGCTGCCGATGGCCGCGTTCGGGGAGACGGCGGGCACCTTTGTCAACGCAGAAGGACGGTGGCAGACCTGCCGTGGTGCGGCCCGGCCAGCCGGCGAGGCACGACCGGGCTGGAAGGTGCTGCGCGTGCTCGGGAATCTGCTGGATCTGGACGGCTTCGATTACCTCGGACCGGATGAGGTACTGGCGGAAGCGCGCTCGGCGATTGGTGAGCCGGCAGTGGACTTTGACCGTCTCGGTTCGGCGCCGTTAGAATGCGCTTCCACCGGGCGGACCGCCGATGGCATCGTCCGCATCGGTGAAATCCCGATCTACGCCGTCGACATGCTGGTGCGCCGCGCCCGGCCGCTGCAGGAAACGCCGCTGGCCCGAGTCGCGGAGGCGCGCATGAATCCCGTGCTGTGCGAGCGTCTCGGCCTGGCGGAGGGCGATCGCATCGAGGCCAGCGCGGACGGCGGTCGAGCCGAACTCCCGCTGCGTCTGGACGAGTCGGTGCCCGACGGCGCGATATGGCTGGCCGCGGGAATAGAACAGACGGCGGCGCTGGGCCCGCGCTTCGGGCCGGTCAACGTGAAGAAGGCATAGGGCGGGTCGATGGATCAACTCATCCAATCCACCTGGGGGCTGTTGCCCGGCGATTTGCAGGCGATCGTGTGGTCCCTGATAAAAATCGTCATCCTGCTCGTACCGCTGATTCTCGCCGTTGCTTACTACACCTACGCCGAGCGCAAGGTGGTCGGTTTCGCGCAATCGCGTTTCGGGCCGAACGTGGTCGGTTATCGTGGGTTGCTGCAGCCGTTTGCGGATGTATTCAAGCTGTTGCTGAAAGAGGTAGTGATGCCGGCGCCGTCGGATCGCTACCTGTTCGTGATCGCGCCGATTCTCGCCTTCACGCCGGCGATTGCGGCCTGGGCGGTGGTTCCGTTCGCGCCGGGCGCGGTGGTGGCGAATATCAACGCGGCGGTCCTGTACTTCCTCTCCATGACCTCCCTCGGGGTGTACGGCATCATCCTGGCCGGCTGGGCCTCCAATTCCAAGTATGCCTTTCTGGGTGCCATGCGCTCCGCGGCGCAGATCGTTTCCTACGAGCTGGCCATGGGTTTCTCCCTGGTGGGCGTGCTGATGGCCGCCGGCAGCCTCAACCTGAGCGACATCGTCGAGGCACAGAGCGGCGGGTTCTGGCACTGGTACTGGCTGCCGCTGCTGCCGCTGTTCGTGATCTATTTCGTGTCCGGCGTGGCGGAGACCAACCGCCTGCCGTTCGACATGGCCGAGGGCGAGTCCGAAATCGTCGCCGGCTATCACGTCGAATACTCGGGCATGGGCTTCGCCCTGTTCTTCATGGCCGAGTATGCCAACATGATTCTCATCTCGGCCTTGTGCGCGGTGCTGTTCGTGGGCGGCTGGCTGTCGCCGTTCGCCGGTATTCCGTTGCTGGAAACCCTGTTCGCGTGGGTGCCGGGCATCGTCTGGATGCTGCTCAAGACAGCATTCTTCATGTTCTGTTTCTTGTGGTTTCGTGCGACGTTTCCGCGCTATCGCTACGACCAGATCATGCGTCTGGGGTGGAAGGTGTTCATCCCCCTGACCCTGATCTGGCTGACCGTGGAAGCCTTGATGATTCTGGGGCGGGTACCGCCCTGGTTTAGCTGAAACGGATTCGGCTGAAACGGAGGATACGAGGATGAAAGCGCTTCTCGACCAAATCAGGAGCCTGTTTCTGCTGGAACTGGTGCGCGGCATGATCGTCACCGGGCGCACCATGTTCAGGTTCAAGACCACCATTTATTATCCGGAAGAAAAAACGCCGCGCTCGCCGCGTTTTCGCGGGTTGCACGCGCTGCGCCGCTATCCCAACGGCGAGGAGCGCTGCATCGCATGCAAGCTGTGCGAGGCCGTGTGTCCGGCGCTGGCGATCACCATCGACTCGCACCAGCGCGCCGATGGTACCCGCCGCACCACCCGCTACGACATCGACCTGTTCAAGTGCATCTATTGCGGCTTTTGCGAGGAGGCCTGTCCGGTGGATTCGATCGTGCTCACGAACATGCACGAATACCACTTCGAGAACCGCGGCGAGCAGATCATGACCAAGGACAAGTTGCTTGCGCTCGGCGACAAGTTCGAAAAGCAGATCGCCGCCGATCGTACCAGCGACGCCCCATACCGGTAACCGCATGCACCCGACCGTATATCTGTTTTACGCATTCTCTGCCGTGCTGGTGGCGGCGGCGGTGGGCGTTATTTCCGTGCGCAACCCGGTGCACTCGGTGATGCTGCTGGTGCTGTGCTTTTTCAGCAGCGCGGCGCTGTGGCTGCTTCTGGAGGCTGAGTTTCTCGGCATCATCCTGATCCTGGTGTACGTCGGGGCAGTGATGGTGCTGTTCATGTTCGTGGTCATGATGCTCGACGTGGGCAAGGTGGATTCCTTCCGTGGTTCGTTCGCGCGCTATCTGCCGCTGGGCATTCTCGTCGGCGCCATCACGGTGGTCGAGATCGTGGCGGTGGTTGCCGGCGGCAGCTTCGGCGGCGAGCGCTATCATTCGCCGCCACCACCGATGGATGTCAGCAACACGCAGGCGCTCGGCAGCCAGCTTTACACGGTCTACGTATATCCGTTCGAGCTGGCGGCGGTGATTCTGCTGGTCGCCATCATCAGTGCGATCGCGCTGACGTTGAGGCGACGCGGTCGACGCCATTTTCAGGACCCGGCGGCACAGTCGCGGGTACGGGCGAGCGATCGCCTGCGCCTGATCAAGATGAAATCGGAGTAGCCCATGCTGACGCTGGCGCATTATCTGACGCTTGGCGGCATCCTTTTCTGTCTGGGTGTGGCCGGGATATTCCTTAATCGGCGCAATGCAATCCTCATCCTGATGTGCATCGAGCTGATCCTGCTCGCGGTGAACTTCAACTTCATCGCCTTTTCACGCTTCATGGGAGACATGGCGGGGCAGGTGTTCGTGTTCTTCATCCTGACCGTGGCCGCCGCGGAAGCAGCGATAGGGCTGGCCATCGTGGTGGTGCTGTTCCGCAAGCGCGACAGCATCAACGTGCAGGACTTCGATTCGATGAAAGGGTAGG
>CAZYIP010000019.1:0-17019 GCA_964646895.1 uncultured Salinisphaerales bacterium
GGCCCTGACTTGTTCGGATCAACAGACCCCAGGAGCAGATGACCATGCGACCCGACGACAGGCGCGAGATCCGTTTGGGCGTGGACCTTGGCGGCACCAAAACGGAAGTGGCGGCGCTGGCGCCCGACGGCGAAATTCTGCTTCGCAGGCGAGTGCCGACACCTTCCGCCGACTACGAAGCCACGGTGCGAACGGTGGCTTCCCTGGTGCGTGCGGTGGAAGGGGAGCTGAAGCCGCAAGCGCCGCTACGCACCGGCATATGCGGACCGGGCTCGCTGTCGCCGGTGAGCGGCCGCTTGCGTAATGCCAATACCGTATGCCTCAACGGCAAGCCATTGCTGCAAGACCTGCAGGCTGCGCTCGATCGCCCTCTGCGCTACGCCAACGACGCGGATTGCCTGGCCCTGTCGGAGGCCCATGATGGCGCCGCGCAGGGTGCGGATTCGGTGTTCGCGGTGATACTGGGCACCGGCGTCGGGGGCGGTATCGTGATCGACGGGCGTCTGCTGCAGGGCGTCAACCACATTGCCGGAGAGTGGGGGCATACGCCCATATCGTGGCCGGCCGAAGGCCCGCTTGTGCAATGCTGGTGCGGACGCTACGGCTGTGTCGAGTGCTACCTCAGCGGGCCCGCGCTGGAGGCCGAATACCGGGCTGCCGGTGGAGCCGGTGTGCCACGGGTGCCCGAGATCGCGACGCTTGCGCAAGCCGGTGATCCGATCGCGGAAGCGGTCCTCGGCCGCTATGAACAGCATCTTGCGCGCGCCCTGGCCACGATCATCAATGTGCTCGACCCGGAGGTGGTCGTGCTCGGCGGCGGGGTATCCAATCTCCAGCGGCTGTATCGCAGCGTGCCCGATCTGTGGCGCCCGCACATCTTCTCGGATGAAGTACGCACCGGCTTGCGGAGCGCGCGCTTTGGTGACTCCAGCGGAGTGCGGGGCGCGGCCTGGCTGTGGCCACTGGGGTAGGTTTTCGGCTCTTTGCTTGCTACGCCAGATGCGGCTGCTTCAGATACGCGCGGGAGCGCATTTCCTGCAGCCGGCTGCGGGTACGCTCGAACTCCAGGGTCAGGCGTTTGCCCTGATACAGCAAATCGATCGATGCCGCGGCCGACAGGATCAGGTGCACACGGCGGTCGTAGAATTCGTCCACCAGACTGACGAAGCGGCGAGCGTCGTTTTCGTGGTAGCGGTCGAGCACGGGTATGTCCGAGACCAGTACCGTGTGAAAGCGGTGCGCCAGTTCCACGTAATCGCTGGCGCTGCGCCGTCCGCCGACCAGGGCTTCGAAATCGAACCAGGCAATCCCGCCGGCGAGCCGTCGACACGCGATGTCGCGGCCCTGAATGCGCAGGCTGGTGTCGGCAAGCGGGGGAGTGCTGGCGAGGCGATCGAACGTTTGCCTCAGGCTGCTTTCCGCGGCGGCGCCGAGCGGCGTCAGATACACCTCGTCCTGCTGCAGCAGGTGCAGGCGAAAGTCCTCGCCGTCATCAATCCGCAGCGGGCGCATGTGGCGCTTGATCAGCTCGATGGTCGGCAGGAAGCGGGCGCGCTGCAGGCCGTTGCGATAAAGGTCGTCGGGCGCAACGTTGGATGTGGTGACAACGGTGACGCCGCGCGCAAACAATGCCTGCAGAATGCCGCCGAGAATCATGGCGTCCGCGATGTCGGAGACGAAGAATTCGTCGAAACACAGCACTCGCGCCTGCGTGGCCAGTTCCGCGCCGATCTTGTCCAGCGGATCCTGCTCGTGGCGATGGCGTTTGCGCGCGTCGTGGACCTGCCGCATGAAACGGTAGAAGTGCGTGCGCAGCTTCGCCTGCATGCAAAGAGAGTCGAAAAAGCAGTCCATCAGGTACGTTTTGCCGCGGCCCACGGCGCCCCACAGGTACAGGCCGGTGATCGTCGACGGCGGCGGGTTCCGGCGCAGCAAGCCGCCCAGCAAGCCGTGCCTGCGTACCGGCCGGCATTCGCGCAGCATCAATGCGTGGTGCAGTTCCTCAAGGGCGTCGACCACGCGGACCTGGGCCGGATCCGCGACGAAATCCGCGCGCTTGAGGTCGCGCTGGTAGCGCGCGCGCGGTCCCCCCTCGATTGTCTTGTCAGACATGCAAAGTACGTGTTGCTGCGCCGGCAGTTCTGGTGGTCGGGTATCAAAAACCGTGTGTAAGCAGTTTACGGTTGCGGGAGCGGTCTGGCCGCGACAGCGCACGGCAATGGTGCCTGGGGTCGCTTCCCGGCGGAGGCCATGCCTTCCGGTTATCCATTAAAGGCTGTGGCCGTGTTCGTGAGGAACACCGCGCACGATGTCGAAAGCGTGCAGGATGCCGGGAATGAGCGCATCCAGGTGTTCGGTAGCGCCGCCGGTACTCCCCGGGAGGGTGATAACAAGCGTTTTGTCGATCAGCCCGGCGACGCCGCGCGACAGCATAGCGTATGGCATGCGTCTTTGGCCATGGCTGCGTGCCGCTTCCATGATTCCTGGGATCTCGCGCTCCAGCATCGGGCGCACGGTGTCCACTGTGCGGTCGCGGGGACCGATACCGGTGCCGCCCACGGTGGCGATCAGGGCGACCTGCCGTTCGGTCCAGTAGCGAATCCGCGCTTCCAGCTCCACCGGCTCGTCGGCGATGATCTCGGCTTCCGGGCACTCGACCCCGGCTTCGTGCAAGCGCTCGCGTACCAGCGCGCCAGCGCGATCTTCGGCACGGCCAGCCGCGACGGTGTCCGAAAGCACGATCACCGCGCCCTCCACGGTGGGCTCCACGCGGCGACGGTAGTGGGATTTGCCGCCGCGTTTTTCGATCAGGTGTATGTCACCGATGGCGAGGTCTGTGCCCGCGTGCGGCTTGAGCATGTCGTACAGGGTGAGGGCGGCGACACTGGCGGCGGTGAGCGCCTCCATCTCCACGCCGGTGTTGGAGATGGCCTGCACCTCCACCTCGGTGCGTACCTGGTTCTCCTGCAGATCGAAGTCCACGTTCACGTTCTGTATCGGCAGCGGGTGACACAGCGGAATCAGGTCGGGGGTGCGTTTGACCGCCATGATGGCGGCAACGCGCGCGGCGCCCAGCGCATCGCCTTTTTCGGTTCGCCGTTCGCGCAGCAACGGCAGGCAGAATGCCGGCATGGTGATGGTGGCGCAGGCACGCGCCGAGCGCAGGGTATCGGGCTTGCTGGTGACGTCTTTCATTCCGCCGTATCCTGCTCGCCCTGCAGCGCACAGCCCTTGAGAAAGACGTGACTGCCGTCGGCGTAGGCCTCGCGTTTCCAGATCGGTACCTTGTGCTTGACGGTGTCGATCGCGTAGCGTCCGGCTTCGAAGGCATCGGCCCGGTGCGCCGCGCGCACGACCACGACCACGCTCATGTCGCCGATCTGCAAGTCGCCCGTGCGATGGCGGATACGACAGCGGGCGATGTCGAAGCGCTGCAGCGTCTCCTGCTCGATTTCGGCCAGCGCCTTCTCCGCGAGCGGTTCGTAGGCGGAGTAGTCGATGGCCGTGACTTTGCGCCCTTCGTTGTGTGTACGCACCGTACCGGCGAAAACCACAAGCGCGCCGCTCTCCGGCGACTGCGTTTCTTCGAGAAGCGCTTCCAGCTCCAGCGGTTGATCGGTGATGTGGTCCGGCATGGTTGTCTCCTCAATCGGTGGGAGTGGCGTCAGCCGTATGAGATGTCAACAGGCCCCAGACCCACTTCCAGGATCTTGTTTCATTCGTCATTTCCGCGAAGGCGGGAATCCAGTGTCTTTCCCACCCTCGCGGGAACGAAGGGCGGGAGGTGCGCTCCACCGGCCGCTGTTGTCCTACCCCCCGCTCACCGGCGGCAACAGCACCAGCGTTTCGCCGGGTTGCAGGCGGGTGTCGTGTTCCACGATGCGATCCCCGATTGCGCAGGCGGTGTGGTTGAGGTAGCCGCGCACATCGGGCACATCGCGCACCAGGCTTTCCAGTATTTCAGCGACCGTGGCCGGCAGTGCGGCCACCTGCACCCGACGGTCGGACCCGCCGCATACCTGTTGCAAAATGCCGTAACACTGTATTTCGACCTGATGGTCCACCGCTTCACTCATGATGGCGCCTCAGCCTCCGATGTAGGACATTTCGATCTTTTGCGCGGCGCCCGCGCCCGGTGTCGCCCGGCTGCGCAGCTCCGAATAGCGATCGCGGCGCCCGTGCCAGATTGTGGCCAGCTTCTCCATGATCATGTCGTCGCTGGCGCCGCCGCGGAGCATGCCCTTGAGGTCGAACCCGCGGTTCGCGAACAGGCAGGTGTAAAGGGAGCCTTCCGCCGACAGGCGCGCGCGTGAACAGCTGCCGCAGAACGGCTTGGTCACCGACGAGATGATGCCGATTTCGCCGCTGCCGTCGCGATAGCGCCAGCGGCTGGCCACCTCGCCCGGATAATTCGGTGGCACCGGTTCGATCGGCCAGCGGGCATCGATGCGGTGCGCGATCTCATCGGCCGATACCACATCATCCAGTCGCCAGCCGTTGGAATTGCCGACGTCCATGAATTCGATAAATCGCAGGATATGGCCGCTTGCGCGGAAATGTTCGGCCATGTCCTCGATGGCGGCATCGTTGGCGCCGCGCTTGACCACCATGTTGACCTTGACCGGGGAGAGCCCGGCCGCGGCGGCGTTGTCGATGCCGGCGAGTACGCGTTCGACCGGAAACCCGACATCGTTGATCGCCTGAAAGGTCGCATCGTCGAGCGCATCCAGGCTTATGGTGATGCGCCGCAGGCCGGCGTCCGCGAGCCGGCGCGCCTTGTCCGGCGTGAGCAGGGAGCCGTTGGTGGTCAGGCTGATGTCGGTGATGCCGGGCACGGTCGCCAGTTTTTCGATCAATCGTTCAAGGTCGCGGCGCACCAGGGGTTCGCCCCCGGTCAGCCTCAGCTTGGTGACGCCAAGGCGTGCGAACAGCTCGGCGAGTCGTGCGATCTCCTCGAAGCTGAGCAGGCTCGCGCGCGGCAGAAAAGCGTGATCCGAGCCGAACAGTTCCTTCGGCATGCAATAGGTGCAACGGAAATTGCACCGGTCCGTGACTGATATGCGCAGATCACGCAGCGGGCGACCAAATGCATCCTGGGTTTTCATACCGCACATTCTATCACCCCGTGCGGCTGCCGGGCCCGCAATCCATCGGCTGTGCGGCGTAGTCGGGCCACGCGCACTGTCCAAACATCAGCAGGTCCTGGCACAAGGCAGGAGGACGACATGGCTCGAGACGGGTCCGAAAACCGGGTGGATATGCTGGAGCACGGTGATATCTATTTTTTCTATCAGCCCCGGGTTGAGGAGGAAGATCCCGAGAAGCTGGGGGATCTGCAACGTTTGTACATGGTGCTGAGTCCGGATGGCGAGAAGCGCTACCGGCTGATCGTGATCGGGCACAAGCAGATGCCCGAGCCCGGCCGCGGGCGCAACAACCGGCGCTGGGGTTTCGTGGATATGGTGCGCAAGAGCCCGAAGTCGATTCGCGACGCCCTGAGCGAGACCTCCTATGACACCAGGACGCGCGGCAAACGTCATCTGCCGGCGGCGCGGCCGGCCGGCGAGGGGATATACCGCATTCTGCGCCACGACGACCATACGCATCTGGTGTATGCGCTCGAGCTGCCGAAGGATATCGGCGAGGTACAGGAGTCGCTGGATATCGAGCCCGAGGTCAGCTACATCGTCAGCGTCAAGAATCCGGAGCGCGATTCGGCACGGACACCCGGTTTGTCGGCGAAGCGTCAGGCCGATTTTCCGAAGCGCTTGCAGAAGCGTTTCCGCGATCGCAAGTTCGCGGAAGTCGATCCGCCTGACTTTCTCGACAAGGAAGGTGCCGAGATTCTGCTGATCGCGTCCTCGGAGGATATCGAGCAGGAACTGGGCGTGAAGCTGAAGCCGGAAAACGAGTCCGCGGCCTCCGCGGAAATCTTCAGGGACCTGCGCATGGACAAATCAGAACGCCCCACCAAACCCCTGTTCGAGAGCGAGTGGGAGTAGGTTGTTTGCGGCAGGTGGCTTGCCACCTGTTGCTCCGGCGGATACTTTGATGCCCGGTTGAGTCGCAGACGACCGTCAGGCCCTGTTCACAATCACTTGTACACGTGAAAGATTGGGAACACGGCCTGACACAACGAGGCGTCGCTGAATCGCCGGCGGCGCCGGGGGAGATCCATGATCCATTCAGGCGCATCCCGCAGCGGGATGGTTGCGCTGCTGGTCGGTACCCGCAAGGGGCTTTTCATCGCCCGCTCCGATGCCGCGCGGGAACAATGGCGGGTGGAGGGGCCGCATCTGGCGGGCTACGAAATCCAGCGGGCATTTCTCGATCACCGCCGGCGCGGCTTCGGCTATGCGCTGGCCGAGCACCCGGTGTGGGGCAAGCACATCTATCGCACTGAGGACGCCGGTCATGGCTGGCATCCGCTGCGCGATGTCCCGCGCCATCGCGAGGATGAATCCGCGGACAGCATCACCATGCTCTGGAGCCTCGCGCCCGGAGCGGATTCGGAACCCGATACGATTTACGCCGGAATCGAGCCGCCGGGGCTGTTCGTCAGCCGCGATCGTGGCGAAAGCTGGCGCCCGGTGACCGCGTTCAATCAGCACGAAACCCGGCATACCTGGTCTCCGGCCAAGGGCGGGCTGGCGGCCCATTCGATCCAGGTCGACGCGCACGACCCGCGGCGTCTTTTTCTCGCGCTGTCGGCCGGTGGCGTGTATCGGAGCCTTGACGGCGGGAGCAGCTTCACGCCCGTGAACGCCGGCGTGCGGGCGCCCTATCTGCCGCAGGCCGAACCGGCGAGCGGACATTGCGTGCATCGCATTCTGCTGCATCCCTGCGACCCGTTGCGCCTGTATCAGCAGAGCCATTGCGGCACCTACCGCAGCGACGATGGCGGCGAGCACTGGCACGAGATCAGCGCCGGCCTGCCGAGCGATTTCGGCTATGCGCTGGCCAGCGATCCCGCCGATCCGGACAGCATACTCGTGATCCCGGAGCGCAGCAGCCAGTTTCGCGCCACGGTGGACGGGCGCATTCGGGTGTACCGCTCCGGCGACGGCGGCCGCAGCTGGACGGTTCTGAGCGATGGATTGCCCCAGGAGAACGCGTTCGTCACGATTCTGCGCGACGGTCTCGACAGTGACGGCCTGAGCCCCTGCGGTTTCTATTTCGGCACCTCCAGCGGGCATTTGTTTGCAAGTATCGATGGCGGTGACCACTGGCGCCTGCTATGCGGGTTTTTGCCGGGCATACTTTCGGTAACGGCCTTTGCGGAGGACGAATGCCATGAGTGACACCGATCTGCTCGATGCGTTGTGCGCACATGAAGGCATCGTATGCGCGGTGGGCGCTGCCGGCAAAAAAACCACCCTGTACCGGTTGTTGCGGGCGCATCCCGGGCGAGCGGCCTTCACGACCACCGTGTTCACGCACCTGTTTCCGCAAGATCTGCCTGCTCACCCGGTTGTGGAAGCGCCAGATGCGATCGTTGCCGCGGTGCTCGCGGCGGCGAGGGACCATTCCAGACTCGCCTACGCCTGTCCCTCGGACAAGCCTGACCGTTATGCCGGTCCATCTTCCGCGCAGGTCGCCCGCTGTCATGCCGAAGCGGGTTTCGATCTGACCCTGGTAAAGGCGGATGGCGCACGCATGCGTTTGCTCAAGGCGCCCGGCGAGGGTGAGCCCAACCTGGTGAATGGCGTCACCACGGTGCTCGGGCTGCTCTCGGCGCGTGTCGTGGGCATGCCCCTGTCCAGCCGCCACACGCATCGGCCCGAGCGCATCGCGGCCGTGACCGGTGCTGCAGCCGACGAGATTCTCACGTCGCATCATGTGGCGCGGCTGATCGCATCCGAGGACGGGCTGCTGCACGGAGTCGGCGATGCGTGCGTGGTGCCGGTGATCAACATGGCGGACAGTGCCCGTCATCGGGCAGCGGCACTGGAGACCGCGCGCATCGCGCTGGATCTGAGCGATCGCTACGACCGCGTGGTGGTGGCCGCAATGCGCGCCGACGACCCCATCGTCGAGGTGGTGACGCGAGCGTGACGGTGAGGCTTGATCGGCCGTCATCGGCGGCTCGCGCCACTCCCACAAAAGCCGCGACCTTGCAATTTCTGTGGGAGCGGCGCGAGCCGCGATCGGTCCAGGCAGATCTCTGACCACCGGCGATGCGTCTGCACCGCCTTCATCCACCGCGGTACCGTCCTTGTTGCTGCCATCAGCGGCCATGCAAAGGCCGCGGCGTGGTATCCTGAGTGTCTCGACTGAATGGCGGATGTTTCCATGAGTGTGACAGCACCGGTGACACTGCTTATTCCCTCGGCGTTGCAGATGCATAGCGGTGGTGCCGATACGCTGACGGTGCATGCCCGCACGGTACGCACGGCTCTGGCGGCGGCCGGCGAGCGGCACGAAGCACTGGCGCAGCACCTGCTCACCCGCGACGGCGAGTTGCGGCCGTTCGTGAAAGTGTTCGTGCGCAACAACGATGTGCGCGACCTGAAAGGACTGGATACCCCGTTGACCGGTGGCGAGACCGTGATGATCGTACCCTCGGTTGCGGGCGGGTAGAGTCGGACCGACCAGGAAAGCGTCGCGCAAGGCGACAACATGCAGGATGCCCCGACGCTGCCGTGACAGTGAGGTGGCAATGAAAGCGAAAGACCGGCGCCTGCAGGCTCTGCGGGCGCAGATTCCCGAGATCACGCCCACCGAGGCGCAGGCACTCGCCGAACAGGGCGCGCTGCTCATCGACGTGCGCGAAAGCGATGAAACGGCACAGGGTGTTGCGGACGGGGCGACCGTGCTCGGGCGCGGCTTTCTGGAACTGCGCGTAGAGGAAGTCGCCCCCGATCCGGAGCGCCCGCTCCTGGTCATGTGCGGCAGCGGCGTGCGCTCCCTGTTCGCGGCGGAGGGGCTGCGCCAGCTGGGTTACCGCGACGTGCGTTCGGTGGCGGGCGGATTCAACCGCTGGAAGGACGAGGGCCTGCCCTTTCACATGCCCAGAGTGCTCGATGCCGATGCCCGTGCGCGCTATGCGCGACAGCTGATCCTGCCGGAGGTCGGCGAGAGCGGTCAGCAGAAGCTCATGGATGCGCGAATCCTGCTGATCGGCGCCGGCGGCCTCGGCGCGCCCGCCGGCCTGTATCTCGCCGCTGCCGGCGTGGGCACCATTGGCATTCTGGACCACGACGTGGTCGACCGCAGCAACCTGCATCGCCAGGTCATTCATACCGACGAGCGCGTCGGCGAGCCGAAGGTGGAGTCGGCGCGCCAGGCGATGACCGCGCTCAATCCGACAATCAGGGTGCAGACGCACCGCGTGCGGCTGTCCAGCGATAACGTCGAGGAGCTGTTCTCGGACTATGACGTGATCGTCGACGGTTCCGACAATTTTCCCACCCGTTACCTGGTCAACGATGCCTGCGTACGTCTGGGTTTGCCCAACGTGCACGGTTCCATTTTCCGTTTCGATGGCCAGATCAGCGTGTTCTGGCCGGCTGCGCCCGGCGGTGGGCCCTGCTATCGCTGCCTGTATCCCGAGCCGCCGCCGCCGGAACTGGCGCCTTCGTGCAACGAGGCGGGCGTGCTTGGCGTACTGCCGGGGACCGTCGGCATGCTGGAGGCAACGGAGGCGCTCAAGCTGGTGCTTGGCATCGGACGCACGCTGGTCGGCCGGCTGCTGTGCTTCGATGCGCTCAACATGCGCTTTCGCGAGCTGAATGTACGCCAGGATCCGGCCTGTGAATACTGCGGGTCGGGCAAGGCGTTTCCCGGCTATGTGAACTATGAGCAATTCTGCAGCGCCTCGGCCTGACGCGGGAACCTATCCGCGCCAACGGGTGACCGCCGGCATTCTGGCCGGCGGGCGTGCCACGCGCATGGGCGGCCAGGACAAGGGGCTGGTCGATCTGGCGGGGCGTGCCATGGTCGAGTACGTGCTGGATGCGCTGCGCGGGCAGGCGGCGCGGGTGCTGATCAACGCCAACCGCAGCGTGGACGAGTACGGCCGCTACGGCGTGCCGGTCATCGGCGATCGTCATGAGGGCTTCCTCGGCCCCCTGGCAGGCATGGCCAGCCTGATGGCCGCGGCGGACACCGACTGGCTTCTGACGGCTCCCTGCGACAGCCCCCAGGTGCCGGCCGATCTGGGGCCACGCTTGTGGCAGGCGGTCGCGCGTGAGGATGCCGACATCGGTGTTGCCCACAGCGGCGAGCGTCTGGAGCCGGTGTTCGCGCTGCTGCGCTGTACGCTGCTCGACGATCTGGAGGCCTATCTGGGGGCGGGCGAGCGCAAGATCGACCGCTGG
This sequence comes from uncultured Salinisphaerales bacterium, assembly GCA_964646895.1. Lineage (GTDB taxonomy): Bacteria > Pseudomonadota > Gammaproteobacteria > Nevskiales > CAZYIP01 > CAZYIP01. Next base: position 10,320 of record CAZYIP010000019.1, read on the forward strand.
TACGGGCGTCAGCGCATGGCTGCGGCGGATTTCTCCGACTGCCCGGAGATGTTCGCCAACGTCAACACGCCGTCGCAACGGGACATGCTTGCGGCGCGACTGGGCAAGCGTCCGGCGTCGTAGCGCGTAAGTATCAACATTCCCCTCTCCCGCGTGCGGGAGAGGGGTCAGGGGAGAGGGTATCACGATGGACCGTGTAGATAAGGCGAAGCAACTGCGCGCCTATCAAACCGATGCGGAGAAAAGGCTTTGGTATCACTTGCGCGCTCATCGCTTCATGGGACTGAAATTCAAGCGGCAAAAGCCGCTGGGCCCGTACATAGTGGATTTTGTCTGTATGAAGCATGCGGTGATCATTGAGGTCGATGGCGGCCAGCATAACGAACGGCAGGATTACGACGAGCGGCGTACGCGCTGGTTTGTCCGTAAAGGGTTTACGGTGTTGAGGTTTTGGAACCACGATGTTTTGAATCGGACAATGGCCGTGCTGGAGCGAATACGTGAGGCGGTTGATGCTCGCCGGTCCTCTCGACCCTCTCCCCCGGCCCCTCTCCCGCAAGCGGGAGAGGGGAGGAAAATGCAAACGTGAACAGCGAATCGAACCGCGTGCAACAAAGCCGTCGCGCGCTCTCGCTCGAAGAAGCGCGCGAGCGCATCATCGCGCGACTGACGCCGGTAGCGACCATCGAGCGGGTTGCCCTGCGCCAGGCGCTGGGCCGGGTGTTGGGCGAAGACGTGATCTCGTCGCTGCAGGTCCCGGCGCATACCAACTCGGCGATGGACGGCTACGCGGTCCGCAGCGCGGATCTCCCGGCGTCGGGCGAAGTCACTCTGCGCCTGATCGGCGATGCCTTTGCCGGACACCCGTTCTCCGGCGAGGTCGGCGCAGGCGAGTGCGTACGCATCATGACTGGCGGCGTTCTGCCGCGCGGCGCGGACACCATCGTGATTCAGGAAGACGTCAGCCGGGAAGCCGGGGGCGTGCGCATCGGCACCGGTCATCGGCCGGGCCAGCATGTGCGCGAGGCGGGCGAGGATCTGTCGGTCGGCGCACGTGTGCTGACTGCCGGTCACCGCCTGACGGCGGCCGACCTTGGCCTGATCGCGTCGCTGGGCATTGCCGAAGTGGGCGTGTACCGGACCTTGCGGGTGGCATTTTTCTCGACGGGCGATGAGCTGCGTTCCCTGGGCGAGCCGTTGGGCGAGGGCGATATCTATGACAGCAACCGCTACACCCTGCACGGCATGCTGACGCGCTTCGGCGCGGATGTGCTGGATCTGGGGGTAGTGCGCGATGAGCCGGCGGCCTTGCGGGCGGCCTTCGAGCGCGCGGGTGCCGATGCTGACGTGGTCATGACCAGCGGCGGTGTTTCGGTCGGTGCCGCGGATCATGTGCGCGATGTGCTGGGCGAAGTCGGGGAGGTCGGTTTCTGGAAGATCAACATGAAGCCGGGCAAGCCGGTCGCGTTCGGGCGCCTGAACGCGGGCGCGGTGTTTTTTGGCCTGCCCGGCAATCCGGTGTCGACCATGGTGACTTATTATCAGGTGGTGCAGCCGGCGCTGGATCATCTCGCGGGGGCGGAGCCGCGCGTGCGGATGAGCCTGGCGGTGCGCGTCAGCGAGCGATTGCGGAAAGTGCGCGGTCGGCGCGAGTTTCAGCGCGGCTGTCTGGAAACGGGAAAGGACGGCGAGTTGACGGTACGGTCGGCTGCGCCCCAGGGCTCGGGGATTTTGCGCTCAATGAGCGTGGCCAACTGTTTCATCGTATTGCCGGAAGACAGTGGTGCGGTGGAGGCGGGCGAACGGGTGCAGGTAGAGCCGTTCGCCGGCCTGATCTGATGCCTGATGCCAGTACGCGCTTGACGAATGGAATATCAGGAGAGTTTGATATTACCGTCGATTTCCAGCGGCTGGTCCAGCACGTCGCATTCGAGACGGACCTTGATGCCGAAGGTTTCGTCGCCTTTCAGGCGACCGCTTTCGATGGCGCTCTCGACCGCCTTTTCCAGTTCGCGTTGCGAAGTAACGCCAACCTTCTTGAGAAACTTGCGCACACTCATGTTGAAGGTTTCTTCGTTCATGGTTCTGGAGACCTCCGCGGTGATGACGTGAATGATACGCGCAGTTTAGCATGCCGCCGGGGTTGTCCCGGCATCGGATACGGGAACGAGATGAAAAACGCGGGGTGGTTGTCATGAGTGCACAGGGCGATGTAGCGCATGTTGCTGGAGAGCGTCGCCGCAAGCGCAAGCGGGCGCGACCGAAAGGTCGCCATGTGGAGCCGGCGGCGCGTGAGGCGGTGCGTGAGGCACTCGGCGACATGCCCCGCCGTCGCGACCTGATGCTCGAGTGCCTGCACCGGATCAACGACCGCTACGGCTGCCTGCGTGCGGCGCACCTGGTGGCGCTGGCCGAGGAGTTGCGGTTGTCGATGACCGAGGTCTATGAGGTCGCATCGTTCTACCACCACTTCGATATCGTCATGGACCCCGATGCGGAGGTGCCGGCGCTCACCGTGCGCGTATGCGATTCCATGACCTGTGCCATGTTCGGCGCGGAAGAGCTGATCCACTCCCTGGAGGGGAAGCTCGGTACCAACGTGCGCGTGCAGCGGGTGCCCTGTGTGGGACGCTGCCAGGATGCGCCGGTGGCGATCTGTGGCCAGAAACCGCTGCCCGCGGCGACGGTGGAGAGCGTCACCCGCGCGGCGACGGAGGGAGACATCGAGCCGGAGACCCTGAGCCCTGTCACCTACGCCGAATATCGCCGCGGCGGCGGCTACGACATCTGGCTCGAATGCGTCAGCGGTCAGCGCGATCGCGAGTCGGTCATCAAGACGATGGAAGACTCGAACCTGCGCGGGCTCGGTGGTGCCGGGTTTCCGGCCGGGCGCAAATGGCGTCTCGTGGGGCAGGAGCCCGCGCCGCGTCTGGTCGCCGTCAACATCGATGAGGGCGAGCCGGGCACGTTCAAGGACCGCTATTTCCTGGAGCGCGACCCGCACCGCTTCCTCGAAGGCACACTGATCGCCGCCTGGGCGATCGAATCCGAAGAAATCTACCTCTACATTCGCGATGAATACCCGGCCTGCCGCCTGGTGCTGGAGCGTGAGCTGGCGGCCCTGCAGGAGAACCCGCCGGCGCCGCTGCCGACGATCCATCTGCGCCGCGGTGCCGGCGCCTACATTTGCGGCGAAGAGTCGGCGATGATCGAATCGATCGAGGGCAAGCGCGGCATGCCGCGTCTGCGACCGCCGTTCGTGGCCCAGAACGGCCTGTTCGGTCGCCCGACCCTGGAACACAACATGGAGACCCTGCACTGGGTTCGCGGCATTCTTGAAACGGGCGGCGAGTGGTTCGCCTCCCAGGGCCGCCACGGACGCAAGGGCATGCGCTCGTTCTCCGTCAGCGGCCGCGTGAACAAGCCGGGCGTGCACATCGCCCCGGCGGGCATTACGCTGCGCGAGCTGATCGACGAGTATTGCGGTGGCATGCAGGACGGCCACGAGCTGTACGGTTACTTCCCGGGGGGTGCTTCGGGCGGCATCCTGCCGGCTTCCAGGGCGGATATACCCCTGGATTTCGATACCCTGCAGCCGTATGGTTGTTTCATTGGCTCGGCCGCGATCATTGTGTTTTCGCAGCATGACAAGGCGCGGGATCTGGCGCAAAACGCGATGCGCTTCTTCGCCCACGAATCCTGTGGCCAATGCACGCCGTGCCGGGTGGGCACGGACAAGGCAGCGCGGTTGATGGAGGCCGGGCGCTGGGACGGCGAACTGCTGGAGGATCTGTCGCAGGTGATGGTGGACGCCTCCATCTGCGGGCTCGGCCAGGCGGCGCCGAATCCTCTGCGTTGCGTGATCAAATACTTTCCCGACGAGGTGGCGTGATGGCAGCACAGCCCCAGGACGTAGTCGCGAGGACCGAGACCGTGCGGTTCAGTCTCGATGGGCGCGAGATCGAAGCGTGGCCGGACGAGACCATCTGGGAAGCGGCACGGCGCCACGGCGTGGAAATCCCGCATCTGTGCTACAAGCCGGACCAGGTGGGCTTGCGCGCCGACGGCAACTGCCGTGCGTGCATGGTTGAAATCGAGGGCGAGCGCGTGCTCGCTCCCTCCTGCTGGCGCAAGCCGAGCGCCGGCATGAAGGTGAGCAGCCAGAACGAGCGCGCCCGGCATTCGCAGAAGCTGGTGCTCGAGTTGCTGAAAGCGGACACGCCGGAGCAGGCGGTGTACGTGCCGGATTCGCGCCTGACCTACTGGTCGGAGCGGCTTGGCGTGGGCGAGCCCCGGTTCGACATGCGTGAACAGCCGGCGCCGGACTTGTCGCATCCAGCCATCGCGGTAAATCTCGATGCGTGCATTCAATGCACCTTGTGCGTACGCGCCTGTCGCGAGGTACAGGGCAACGACGTCATCGGCTTTGCGCTGCGTGGCATGAGTTCGCACATCATGTTCGATATCGACGATCCCATGGGCGAGAGCACTTGCGTTGGCTGCGGCGAGTGCGTGGCGGCCTGCCCGACCGGCGCATTGTCCAACGCCGGCGTCAGCCCTTGGGACCAGGGGTAAAGGTTATGAAGAAGGTAGCATCGGTTTGCCCGTACTGTGGTGTTGGTTGTCAGGTGACCTACAACGTCAGGGACAACCACATCTTCTCGGTGGACGGTCGCAACGGTCCGGCCAACGAGAGTCGCCTGTGCGTCAAGGGGCGTTACGGCTTCGACTACGTCAAGCATCCGAACCGGCTCACGAAGCCGCTGATCCGGCGCGCCGACGCGCCGGCCAAAACGGCCGATCTGGAGCTGGATCCGGCCAATCCGCTGGAGGCGTTTCGCGAGGCGAGCTGGGAGGAAGCGCTGGAGTTTGCCGCCGGCGGTCTCAAGCGCATTCGTGACGAGCGCGGCAATCATGCGCTGGCCGGCTTCGGCTCGGCCAAGGGCAGCAACGAAGAGGCGTACCTGTTCCAGAAACTGGTGCGCACCGGTTTTGGCAGCAACAACGTCGACCACTGTACCCGGCTGTGTCACGCGGGATCGGTCGTGGCCTTGCTGCAGTGCATCGGCTCCGGCGCGGTATCCAACCCGGTGCGCGATGTCATGAAGTCAGAGGTGGTCCTCCTCATCGGCTCCAACCCGACCGTCAATCACCCGGTCGCGGCCACCTGGATCAAGAACGCCATCGATCGCAACGGCCTCAAGCTGATCGTGGCCGACCCGCGTCAGCAGGACCTTTCGCGGCGCGCGTTCATCAACCTGCAGTTCAAGCCCGACTCGGACGTGGCCCTGCTCAACGCGATGATCTACACCATCATCAAGGAAGGGCTGACCAACGAGGAATTCATCCGCAATCGCACCGAAGGGTTCGACGATCTCAAGCGCCACATCCAGGCCTACAGCCCGGAGGCCATGGCGCCGATCTGTGGCATTCCGGCGGAAACGCTGAAGCAGGTCGCGCGCCTGTACGCCACGTCCAGCGCTTCGATGATCATCTGGGGCATGGGCATCTCGCAAAGCCAGCACGGCACCGACAATGCGCGTTGCCTGATTTCGCTGGCACTCCTCACTGGCCAGGTCGGGCGCCCGGGCACCGGGCTGCACCCGATTCGCGGACAGAACAACGTCCAGGGAGCATCCGACGTCGGCCTGATGCCCACGTCCTTCCCGGACTACCAGAGCGTCAAGGATCCCGCGGCACGGGAGCGTTTCGAAGCGCTGTGGGGCTGCAAGCTGGACCCGGAGCCAGGGCTGACCACGACCGAGGTCCCGGACGCCATCCATGACGGCAAGGTCAGCGGCATGTACGTCATGGGCGAGAATCCGGCCATGTCCGACCCGGAAGCGGCGCACGTGCGTGCCGCCCTGGCCAAGCTCGACCATCTGGTGGTCCAGGATCTGTTCCTGACCGAAACCGCTGCCTTTGCCGACGTTGTGCTGCCGGCAACCGGCTATACCGAAAAGACCGGCACGTTCACCAATACGGATCGGCTGGTGCAACTTGGGCGCCAGGCGCTGGATCCAGCGGGAGAAGTGCGCCAGGACCTGTGGATCATCCAGGAGCTGGCACGCCGCATCGGTCTGGACTGGAACTACAGCGGCCCGGCCGATGTATTTGCCGAGATGCGCAAGGCCATGCCCAGCATCGCCGGCATCACCTGGGAGCGCCTGGAGCGCGAGGACGCCGTAGTCTGGCCCTGCCGCGAAGAGGGGGATCCCGGCGAGTGGGTGGTGTTCGTGGACGAGTTTCCGCGCAAGGGCGGGCGCGGGCTGTTCGTGCCCTGCGAAATCGTCGAGCCGGATGAGCGTCCGGATGACGAATACCCGTTTGTCCTCATCACCGGGCGCATGCTGGAGCACTGGCATACCGGCAGCATGACCCGGCGCTCCCGGGTGCTCGATGCGATCGAGCCGGAGCCGGTGTGCCATCTGTGCCCCGAGGATCTGCTGGAACTCGGGATCACGCCCGGCGAGCTTGTCACCCTGGAAACTCGCCGCAACCGCATCTCCGTCTACGCGCGTGCTGACTCGAAGGTCGCCCGCGGCAACGTGTTCATGGCGTTCTGCTACTACGAAGCCGCCGCCAACCTGTTGACGAATCCGACCCTGGATCCGGAAGCCAAGATTCCGGGCCTCAAGTACTGCGGCGTGCGCGTGAGCGCCGGCGGCGATCCCATAGAACTGCCGGGATATCGCGGGGT
>CAZYIP010000019.1:17119-29263 GCA_964646895.1 uncultured Salinisphaerales bacterium
GCGTGCGCGTGAGCGCCGGCGGCGATCCCATAGAACTGCCGGGATATCGCGGGGTCGCCGGCGAGGCGACTGCCTGACCACCAGCGGAGCTCACCGCAAGCGGCCCTGCGCCGCTCCCACGATCGTTGCTGCCCTCGTGGGAGCGGCTTCAGCCGCGATTCAGATGCGGTAATCGCGACTGAAGTCGCTCCCACAATTCGGTTCCCGGTGCCTTGGCCAAGGGTGCCGGGCGCCACTGAGTCCCTTCCAGCCACCCCTCCAGATCCTGATTTCCACACCCTGCGTTTCTGCGGGTGAAAGCCTTCCTGTGTCTGTCCTGAGTTGTTTCTGCCTGCACGAATTACGAATTGTTGTGCTTGTGTAACTCGGTGCGGCAAAATGCAGCAAAAGAAAACCGCTCAAGGCAAGACCGTCGTACGGAGCAGAGACGATGGATGACCTCACGGCCGCCTTGTTCACCGCGATCGACCTGATTCTTCATCTGAATCGCGATCTGCTGGAGATCATCCTGCTTTCGTTTCGGGTGAGCCTGAGCGCCGTCGCACTCGCTTGTGCGATTGCATTGCCGCTTGGCGCCGCCGTGGCGGTGCTGCGCTTTCCCGGCCGCGCGCTGGTAATTGCCGTGCTGAATGCGGCGATGGGCTTGCCGCCGGTGGTGGTGGGGCTGGTGGTCTACCTGCTGCTGTCCAGGTCCGGGCCACTGGGCGTGTGGGGTTTGCTGTTTACGCCCACGGCCATGGTGATTGCGCAGTGCGTGCTGATAACGCCCATTGTGGCCGCGCTTACGCGGCAGACCGTGGCCGATCTGCACCGCGAATACGACGAGCAGTTGCGCTCGTTTGGCACCGGACGCCTGCGCACCATGCTCACTTTGCTGTGGGACGGCCGCTTCAGCCTGCTCACCGCCGTGCTGGCCGGGTTTGGGCGTGCAATCGCGGAAGTCGGGGCCGTGATCATCGTCGGCGGCAACATCAATCACTACACCCGCGTGATGACGACCACGATCGCGCTGGAAACGAGCAAGGGGGATCTGCCGCTGGCGGTGGCTCTCGGCATCATTCTCGTGACGCTGGCGCTTGGCATCAATCTGCTGGCTCAGGTGGTACGCGATGCAGCTTTTAGACGCTACGGATAGGACGGTTCCGCGGAAGTTGTTGCGGCAGCCGCGGCCGGTTACCGGCATCGGTAACCGCTCGGCGCATACGCTGCCGCTGTCCGTGGAAGGGCTGGGCTATCGCGCCGGTGGCCGGAATCTGCTGAGCGAGGTGTCGTTTGTCGTGCAGGCAGGTACGTCCAATATCATTCTTGGCCCCAACGGCGCAGGCAAGAGCCTGTTGCTGCGATTGTGCCACGGGCTGTTGCGTCCGCACCATGGTCGTATCGCCTGGCGGGACCTGTCGCCGGCGCGGGCGCGTGTGCATCATGCCATGGTGTTCCAGCATCCCGTGCTCCTGCGCCGCTCGGTCGCGGCAAACGTGGACTACCCGATGGCGATCCGGCGCTTGCCGCGCGCCGAGCGTCGTCGCCGGGTGCAGCAGGCGCTCGAAGTGACGGATCTTGCCCGTCTGGCGCGCTCGCCGGCAGCGCGCCTGTCCGGCGGCGAACAGCAGCGGCTGGCCATCGCCCGCGCGTGGGTGCTGCGCCCGGAGGCGTTGCTGCTGGATGAGCCGACCGCGAATCTGGATCCGCGTTCCACACTCGCCGTGGAAACGCTGATCAGCACCATGCGCGCGCAGGGCACCACCGTGATCATGACCACGCACGACCTGGCACAGGCCCGCCGGCTGGGCGAGCGGGTGCTGTTTCTGAACCGGGGAACTCTGGTCGAGGACGCCGCAGCGCCGGACTTTTTCGTCCGCCCCGAGAGCAGGGACGCGCAAGCCTTTCTCGAAGGAAAATTACTTGCATAAGCCGTTCTAACTGACTGTCGGAGGAGTCATTATGCGCCAAGCCATCCATCGCGGATTCACCCGCTCGCTAGCCATTGCCGCAGCGGTTCTGCTCCTGGCCTTGTCGACCCTGCCGGCGAGCGCGGCGGACGACCCGTTCATCATTCTCGCCTCGACCACGTCCACGCAAAATTCGGGTCTCTTCGGCTACATGCTGCCCAGGTTCAAGGAGGACAGCGGCATACAGGTCCGGGTGGTGGCCGTCGGCACGGGCGCTGCGCTGGATATGGGCAAGCGTTGCGATGCGGATGCGTTGCTGGTGCATGCCAAACCGGCAGAGCTGAAATACGTCGAAGCGGGCTACGGTATCGATCGCCACGATGTCATGTATAACGATTTCATAATCATCGGCCCGGCCTCCGATCCGGCGGGCATCGCGGGCATGACCGATGTCACCGCGGCGCTGGCGAAGATCTATCACGACAAGGCGGTGTTTCTCTCGCGCGGCGACGACAGTGGCACCAACAAGAAAGAGCTCAGCCTGTGGAAGGAGGCAAAGCTCGACCCGAAGCCGGCGAGTGGCAAATGGTACCGTGAAACCGGCTCGGGCATGGGACCGACGCTCAATTCGGCGCGCGCCATGGAGGCCTACACGATGTCCGATCGCGGTACCTGGATCAGCTTCAAGAACAAGGGCGATCTGAAAATTCTGGTGCAGGGCGACCCGCGGTTGTTCAACCAGTACGGGGTGATGCTGGTGAACCCGAAGCGCTGTCCGGAAGCGAAAACCGATCTGGCGCGCAAGTTCATGGATTGGCTGCTGTCGGAGCATGGTCAGCAGGTGGTCGCCTCGTACCGCCTGGACGGCAAGCAGCTGTTCCATCCGGATGCGAAGCAGTAGATCGCGAGGGCGTCGGGCCGCGGCACCGGCGACAGTTGCAGCTCGTGGCGCTCCTACGGTGAGTTGTAAATGACCTGCCCCAGGTTGCTGATATCATAGCCGCCCAGCGCTCGCGCCTTTTCCGCGAAGGCGTCCGTGCGCGCGAAATTGAACAATGCCTGCAGCGAGGGCTCGAAGTAGTCGCGCCGTGTGAGCAGCAGATCATAGCGCTCGCGATGCAGCGGAATGAAGTTCAGGCGGTACTGATTTGCGACCGCCGCGATGCCCAGCGCCGCGTCGGCAACACCGTCCGCCACCGCCAGGGCGGCGTCGCTTTCGTTGCGGGCCGGCCTCGCTACCCGATTCAGCGTGTCCGGCTGCGCTCCCAGGGGCGCGAGCAGGTGGGTCAGCAAAAGATGGCTGCCGGCTGACTGCTGGCGGTCGGTCAGGCGGATGCCGCGCTCCACGACGTCCGCCAGCGAATGGATGGCCAACGGGTTGCCAGCGGCCGTGATGAGACCCTGATCCCGCCATGCCCACTGCAGCAGCACGGTTTCGGCGCGGCCCAGGTTCTGGTCGATCAGGTGAGTGTTGTAGCTGCCGTCATCCGCGTTGATGACATGTACGCCGCAGGCGCGTGCCTGCTGTCCGATCACCCTGCGCACACCGTCGAGGCTGCCATCGAACAGGGTGGCGAGTTCGCTGCCGGATTCGCGCACTGCCCATTCGAGGAGGGGATCGTGGCTGCCGCCGATGACCGGCGGTGCTTCCGGTCGCGGGGCCGGTCCGTGAAATTCCGTGTTGCGCAGCACCCACAAGTCGATCATCGAACGCGGGAACAGCCATTTGCCGGTGACCCGGGTACACGGGATGCGCCGTGTCTGCACCAGGTCGTAGACCTTGCGCTCCTTGATGCGCAGATAGTCGGCGACTTCGCGGGTCGTCATCAGGTCGCGCATGTATCACCTGTTTGCGTTTGTTTTCTTTGCCGCGCCAATTGCCGGCGCACGGCATCGTGCGCGTTGTCGCGCAAGCGGCTGGCGGAATCCGGTTGCACCCGATCCGCGTGCAGCGGCGACAGTAATTCGACTCGAATACGGCCGCGCCGCGGCAGCCAGCATCCATCCGGGAGCACATGTTGCGTACCATCGATCGCGACGGGTATCACCGGCACGTTGGCGCAAGAGGCGATAAAGAACGCACCGCGGCGAAACGGCAGCAGTTCCGGGCCGCTGGCGAATGTGCCTTCCGGGAAGATTGCCAGCGACGTGCCGGTACCGATGGCGCGAATGAGGGCGCGAGTTTCCAGCGAGGCGCGGCGGGTATCGGTCCGGGTCACGAATGCGGCGCCCATGCGTCGCAAGATCAGGCCCAGCACCGGTACGCGCGCGGCTTCGGCCTTGATCACGAAGCTGAAGCAGGAGGGCAGTGCAGCCGTCAGCACCAGACCGTCCAGATAGCTTGCGTGGTTGGCGACGGCAATGCAGGGCTGTGCGGGCAAATGCTGCAGTCCGCGCACGCTGAACGGGATGCCCATCATCCGCAGCGCCAGCCGCATACCCGCGGCGCCGGCGCGGCGACGGTACCGTTGTCCGGGGCATAGTACGATCAGCAGGCAACTCAATGTGGCGATGAGCGCAAATGCCGTGACCGCATAGACGCCGTACAGCCGCGCCGCCCCGCGTCGAATCAAGTGCATGGACCTCATGGATAAAAATGTCATTATAAACGGCGTGGCACGGCGACGTACGGAGAGACGATGACAGGCCCCGGAGCCTCGGTGACGCCAGACGACCAGGCGTTGATCGAACAATTTCTGGATGCTTTGTGGATGGAGCACAATCTGGCCGGGAATACGCTGGCGGCATACCGGTCGGACCTGATGCATTTTGCCGCGTTTCTGGCTGCGCGCGGAGCGGGCCCGGGCCTGAGTGCCGCACGCCGGGAGCAGGTTTTTCGCTATCTGGAAGCGCGCGGCGGTCCCGGCGGATTGAAGCCGCGCAGTTCGGCACGACTGCTGTCCAGCCTGCGCCGATTCTACCGCTATCTGGTGCGTGAAGGGCGTGTCGCGGAGGATCCGACAGCCAATGTGGGGCGGCCGAAACTGGGGCGCATGCTACCCGTGGCGCTCAGCGAGGCGCAGGTCGAGGCGTTGCTGGCCGCGCCGGACACAGGGACCACGCTTGGCTTGCGCGACCGGGCCATGCTGGAGTTGATGTACGCGACCGGGTTGCGAGTGTCGGAACTGGTCGGGCTGCGCCTGCACCAGATCAACCTGCGTCACGGAATGGTGCGCATCACCGGCAAGGGTGGCCGGGAGCGCCTGGTGCCGCTGGGTGAGGAGGCCCAGGCGTGGATTGAAACGTTTCTGGAGGAGAGTCGCCCCCGCATCCTGGTCCGGCGCGATTGCGAGCATGCCTTCCCGAGTCGCCGGGCGGATTGCATGTCACGCCAGAATTTCTGGTACATCATCAAACGCTACGCACGCAGCGCCGGCATCGAGGCGCCGCTGTCGCCGCATGGCCTGCGTCATGCCTTCGCCACCCATCTGCTCAATCACGGCGCGAATCTGCGGGTGGTCCAGGCATTGCTCGGTCACAGCGATCTCTCCACCACCCAGATATACACGCACGTGGCGAAAGCCCGCCTGCGCGAACTGCATGCGCGGCATCATCCACGGGGCTAGGGTCGTGTTGCCGGCATACGCGGGATCAATTACCGCTCCAGATATTGCAGCTTGTCAGGCTTGCCGTCCCATTCGTCGGCATCCTCGGGCGGGTCCTTGATTTCGGTGATGACCGGCCAGTTTCGCACCAGTTCGGCGTTCAGCTTCAAAAACTGCACCTGATCCTCGGGCAGGTCGTCTTCCGAATATATCGCGTCGACCGGACACTCCGGCTCGCACAAGGTACAGTCGATGCATTCGTCGGGGTCTATGGCGAGGAAGTTCGGCCCTTCATGGAAGCAATCCACGGGACAGACTTCCACGCAGTCGGTGTACTTGCACTTGATGCAGTTCTCGGTAACGACGAAGGTCATAATCATCTCCACACCGATCCGGCCGCGTCATCCATATCGTCGCTGGTTGCCGCGGCCGAGGTGTCCCTGCTCGTGAGACGGAGCCTGGATAAAGCTCTATTATAAAAGCTTTCCGTCAGTTTTGACGAGTGGATATGGCCGCCACCGTGGCGACCACGGGCCGTACTTCGCGGGCCAGCGGCTGCCACGCGCTGCCGGTCACGTCCGAGACGTGAACGCCGAGCTGGCCCCGGCTGCGATCCGCAAAGAAGTTGCGCAGCGTCAGGTAGACACTGGGAAACGCGAGTTGGTCCCAGACGATGTCATGTTCGTCGAACAGCCCCGCCTCCAGCGTTTCCAGTCCGGCAGCGAAGTGGCCGTCGGTGAGATTCGCCCGGTAGAACATGTGTACCTGATTGATGTGCGCGATGTTGATCAGGCTGAACAGTGTCATTTGCTCCACGCTGGCGTCTGCTTCCTCCAACGTCTCGCGTGCCGCGCCTTCGGCAGTGGTTTCGCTGTTTTCCATGAAGCCGGCAGGCAGTGTCCAGAAGCCCCGGCGTGGCTCGATCGCACGCCGGCACAGCAGCACGCGCCCTTCCCACTGAGCGATGCAGCCGACCACGATCTTGGGGTTCTGGTAATGGACCGTATGACACGACGGACACAGGTAGCGGGGCAGGGTATCTCCCGCCGGGATGCGATATTCCAATGGTGAGCCGCAGTGACTGCAGTAGTTCATGGGTGGGTTCAGACCGTAACAGCGTGTCCGTTGCGCTATATTAGGAGCTGTTGACAATTAATTCACGCACGCGGGTAAACAATACCACTCGCACTCCGCCGCTAACGCAGTCAACCCGAATGCTCGATCTTCATCGGCGCGCATTACCGGGATTCGCCCCCCGCTTCGCGCACCGGCATGAGATGGTCGATTGGTGCCTGTCGCGGGTCAACCGGAACCATCCTTTGAAAAGACAATATCTGTTATGCCTCGCGATCACCTGCGCGCGCTGATCGTCGCTGAAATTCCACATTTGCGGCGTTATGCCCGGGCGCTCACGCGCACTCGCCAGGGCGATGAGGCCGACGATCTCGTGCAGGCGTGCCTGGAGCGGGCACTCTCGAAGGCGGACTCGTGGCAGCCGGGCAGCAATCTGCGCGCGTGGCTGTTTACGATCCTCCACAATCTGTACGTCTCCCAGTTGCGCCGGCCGGATCCGGTGCTGCTGCTGGCCCGCTATTCCACCGCACAGCACGCAACCCTGTCGCGCCCGGAAGCGTACGTGGAACTGGGGGCGATGGAAAAGGCCCTGAATGAGCTGCCGTCCGAGCAGCGGGATGTCATCTTGCTGGTGGGCCTGGAAGGGTTGACGTACGAACAGGTGGCGAGCGTATTGGAAGTACCGGTGGGAACCGTGCGCTCGCGGCTGTCGCGGGGCCGCAGCGCCCTGCGGGCCCGCCTCGAGCGATCCAAGCCGGCGTCGGCGGCGCAGTCCCCGTGAAACCGGTCCGCGGCGCTATTAATCCGGAGTTGCTCCACGATTACGTGGACGGCCACCTCGGTGACGAGGCGCGGCTCGAGATAGCGCGGCATATCGACGAGAATCCCGAGGCGGCGGAAATGGTGCGGGCCTATCGCGCGCAGAACGCAGCGCTGTTGCGGGAGTACGGCAACATTATCGAGGAACCGGTTCCCCAACGCCTGCTCGATGTGATCGAGGTGTTGCGCCGAAATCCTGCACGCTGGCGCTGACTCGCCGCCCGTGCCGGTTACCCGAGCCACAGGATATTGCGGGAGTTGCTGCCAAACAAACCGGTTATCCGACGCCGATGCACGCGGCGTTCACGACCGGCAAGTCCCGCGCCTGAACGCGACTGTGCCGGTGCCCGCCCCCGTGTGTGGCCGGCACGGTTTGCGGTATACTGCGGCCGATTTGCGTCGGTGCGGAGAGTAGCATGTTTACTGGCAGTTTGTGCGCTTTGGTCACCCCCATGCTCGACGACGGGCGGGTGGACTACGAGAGCCTGGAAAGGCTGATCGATTGGCACGTGCAGGAGGGAACCGACGGCATCGTCGCGGTCGGCACCACCGGTGAGTCGGCCACACTCGGCTTCGAGAAACACATGGAGGTCATCGAGTGGGTGGTCAAGAGCGTGAACGGGCGTATCCCGGTCATTGCCGGAAGCGGCGCCAACGCAACCGACGAGGCGATCCGCCTCACCCTGTCGGCAAAGGAATCCGGCGCGGAAGCATGCCTGCTGGTTACGCCGTATTACAACAAGCCGACTCAGGAAGGTCTGTATCGCCATTTTGCGGCGATCGCCGAGGCCGTGGACATCCCGCAGATTCTGTATAACGTGCCCGGTCGCACGTCGGTGGACATGCTGCCGGACACGGTCGACCGGCTGGCGGACATCCCCAACATCGTCGGTATCAAGGAAGCCAAGGGCTCGCTGGAGAGGATCCGCGAGCTGGTGGCACGGTGCAGCGATCGCATGGATATCTTCACCGGCGACGACAGCACCGCGATGGAGACGATACTCGCGGGCGGCAAGGCCGATATTTCGGTAACCGCCAATGTGGCGCCACGGCTTATGCATGACATGTGTCAAGCCGCGCTCGAAGGCGATCGCCAGACCGCCGAGGCGCTGGATGCGAAACTGCAGCCACTGCACAAGGCCCTGTTTCTCGAATCGAACCCGATTCCGGTCAAATGGGCGCTGCATCAGCTGGGCCGGATTCCGCCGGGGATTCGCCTGCCGATGACGCCCCTGGATCCACGCTTCCACGACGACGTGCGCGCCGCGCTGCGCGCCGCCGGGGCCACGGCGTGAGGTGGATCCTGCTGCTGGTGGCAGTACTGGCGGTCAGTGCATGCGCGAGCGATCCATGCACCTCGGCGCACTCGTATCTGCAGGCGCGGACCGTGCCGCCGCTGAAAGCGCCGGCGGGCCTGGAAACGCCGGCTGCGGATCCCAGCATGCAGATTCCTGCCGTGCCGGCAGGCACGCCGGATTTCGTTTACGCTGTCACGGATGATGCCGGCAAGAATGTTCAGCGTTGCCTGGCGGTGCCGCCGCCGCTTCCGGCGCAGGCCAATCAGTCGTCACCGCAGACCGCATCGCGTGGCGGTTGACCCTGAGCGAACCGTGGATGAGCGGGCCGCTGTCGTGCGAGCGGCTCAAGAAGCGCTTCCGGGGTTGTTCCCACGGAAGGCATCCGGGCCCGGGCTTTTGTCGTCGATCAAGGGCCGTCGCAACAAAGACCTTGTTGATTCCGGGCTTATTCGCTAGCATGCCGCCTCTGTTTCCCGGAGAGATGTCCGAGCGGTCGAAGGAGCACGCCTGGAAAGCGTGTATACGGTTTACGCCGTATCGAGGGTTCGAATCCCTCTCTCTCCGCCAGTATGATGCGGCGCGGGCCTTTGCCCAGGCTGCGCCGTCGTGTTCGATGGCGGGACGCATCGGTCCCCCTGCGACGATAGGTTGCGAACCCCGTCAGGCCCGGAAGGGAGCAGCGGTAGCGGCCGATTCGGGCGCCAGGGTGCGGCTGGTGCGTACCGCCTCCATTTCTCCTGTTGCCGGTTGTGTCTGATGAGCTACCTGGCCCTTGCGCGAAAATGGCGCCCGCGGCGCTTCTCGGAGCTGATCGGGCAGCCGCATGTGGTCCGGGCATTGAGCAATGCGCTGGAGCGCCAGCGCCTGCACCCGGCGCTGCTGTTTACCGGCACCCGCGGCGTGGGCAAAACCACCATCGCCCGCATCATCGCCAAGAGCCTCAACTGCGAGCGTGGCGTTTCGGCCGATCCGTGTGGTGAGTGTTCCAGCTGTCGTGAAGTGGACGAGGGGCGTTGCGTCGATCTGATCGAAGTCGACGCGGCGTCGCGCACGCGTGTCGATGATACCCGCGAACTGCTCGACAATGTGCAGTACGCACCCGCCCGGGGTCGCTACAAGGTGTATCTGGTGGACGAGGTGCACATGCTGTCCACCCATTCGTTCAATGCGTTGCTCAAGACTCTGGAAGAGCCGCCGCCGCACGTGCAGTTCCTGCTGGCGACGACGGATCCGCAAAAACTGCCCGTCACCATTCTGTCGCGCTGCCTGCAGTTCAATCTCAAGCGCCTGTCGAGGCGTCAGATCGCCGCGCATCTGGAAGACATCCTCCGGCGCGAGGAAGTGCAGGCGGAACCGGGTGCGCTGGCGCTGCTCGCCGCGGCCGCCGATGGCAGCATGCGCGATGCGTTGAGCCTGCTCGATCAGGCGCTCGCCTTCAGCGAAGGCGAACTGCGTGAAAGCGAAATCGGCATCATGCTGGGGACCATCGGGCGTCACCACCTGGACGAACTGCTGCATGCGCTCGGTGATGGTGACCCATCGCGGCTGGTGGCCGGCATTCGGGCGCTGGACGAGCAGGTGCCGGATTATGAAGGCGTGCTCGATGAGCTGGCGGCGGCCTTGCAGCGTATCGCGCTTTTGCAGGTGTTGCCGGACGCGCCGCTGGAGGAGGACGGCGAGGACCGGCGGCGCGCGCTGGCGGATCTGGCTGCGCGCCTCACGCCCGAGGATGTACAGCTTTACTACCAGATGACGATCCTGGGACGGCGTGATCTGCAATGGGCGCCGGATCCGCGTACCGGCTTCGAAATGACCCTGCTGCGCATGCTTGCGTTCCGGCCGGCGGATGGGGAATCGATGCCGCCACCGAAGCGTGCACCGGCAACGGAGAGCCCCCCCTCGCCGGCGCCACGAGCGGCACCTGCCGCCACCGAATCCGGACCGCCGCAGGAGCCTCCATCGCCCGTTTCCCCGGAGCCTGCTCCAGTCGCTGAGCCGCCCGCGGATACGGACGCGCTGATGTCGGCTCCCTGGGCCGAGACGGTGGCGACGTTGAAGGTACGCGGAGTGGCGGATCAGCTCGCGCGCAATTGCGTCCCGGCGGGCCTGAGCGGCAGCGTGTTGACGCTGCAGATGCAGCCGCGCTACCAGCACGTGTTTACCGAGAAGGCAAAGGATCGGCTGGAAAAAGCGCTGCGGTCCCGCTTCGGAGACGACCTGCGCCTGCGCATCAAGATTGCCGAGACCACGGAAGAAACCCCGGCTGAACTGCGCGAGCGCCAGCAAAGCGAACGCCAGCAGGAGGCGGAGGCCGCGATCGCCGAGGACCCGCATGTGCGCGCTCTCGGCAGTCGTTTTGGTGCAACCGTGCGCCCGGGCTCGGTCGCGCCGGTGGATGAACCGCCCGCGCAGTGAATGGCGCGGCGCACTTGAAAAGCGCCGCGCGGCGCTGCACATTGTCTTTTTTACCGTAACGACCGGATCGGGATCACTTATGAATATGAAAGGCGGCCTTGGCAATCTGATGAAGCAGGCGCAGCAGATGCAGGCCAACATGCAGAAGCTGCAGGAAGAGTTGGCACACATCGAGGTCACCGGGCAGTCGGGTGCCGGGATGGTCGAGGTCGTGATGACCTGCCGCCACGAAGTACGTTCCGTGCGTATCGATTCGAGCGTGGTGGACGAGGACAAGGACATGCTGGAAGATCTGGTGGCGTCGGCGTTCAACGACGCCGTTCACCGGGTCGAACAGGCGACCAGGGACAAAATGTCGGAAGTAACCGGCGGGCTGAACCTGCCGCCGGGCCTGAATCTGCCCATCTGATGCGCGGGGGCAAAGCGGTAGCGGGCGGTTCCGCGCGCCGATGAGCTACTCGCCGCTGCTGCAACAACTCATCGAATCACTGCGCGTACTGCCCGGAGTCGGACCGAAGTCGGCCCAGCGCATGGCGTTTCACCTGCTGGAGCGCGACCGCGCCGGCGCCGAACGGCTGACGGAAGCGGTCGCCAGCGCACTCGCCCGAATTCGCCGCTGCCGCGACTGCCGCATGTTCACGGAAGAGGAGCTATGCGAGTTCTGCCGATCGCCGCGGCGTGATCGCTCGCGCATTTGCGTCGTGGAAGGGCCGGCCGATGTGCTTGCGATCGAACAGGGTACCGATTACCGGGGACTGTATTTCGTCCTGCTGGGCCATATTTCCCCGATCGACGGAATCGGCCCGGAGGAACTGGGGCTGGACCGGCTTGGCGAGCGTCTCGATGCCGGCGGCGTGGAGGAAATGATCATCGCCACGAACTCCACCGTCGAAGGCGAAGCCACGAGCCACTATCTGGCCGGGATAGCGCGTGAATACGGTGCCAGCGTGACCCGGCTCGCCCGTGGCGTGCCACTTGGAGGCGAACTCGAATACGTGGATGGCGGCACCCTGGCGCATGCATTTGCCGGCCGCCAGCCCCTGGAGCGTTAAGGAGCGAAGCATGGCTGATTGTATTTTCTGCAAAATCGTTCGCGGCGAGATG
>CAZYIP010000020.1:0-21447 GCA_964646895.1 uncultured Salinisphaerales bacterium
ATCGCCACCAGTGGCAGCACCACATCGCACTTCTTGACGTGATACTCAACCCACTCGCGATTGATGCCGATGTCGCCATCGAAGAAGTGGAACCTGGAATCGTCCAGCAGCGGCTCGACCCGGTCGCTGAACATATCCATGCCGAATACCTGCCAGTCGGTGGTATCCAGGATACGTCGCGACAGGTGATGACCGATGAAGCCGTTGATTCCGAGAATGAGAATCTTCACGCGCGTTGGTCCTGTTGCGGTTCGAGAATCGATGCGCCGAACAATCGCCGGCAGCGGGTTTCGTCCAGCGTCTCGCCCGCCACCCGGATATCGACGAGGCGCAGGCGGCGGCGATCGATACAATCGACGAAGCAGGCGCCATCGTCCCAGTAAATGACAGGCGGCTTCC
This sequence comes from uncultured Salinisphaerales bacterium, assembly GCA_964646895.1. Taxonomy (GTDB): domain Bacteria; phylum Pseudomonadota; class Gammaproteobacteria; order Nevskiales; family CAZYIP01; genus CAZYIP01. Next base: position 400 of record CAZYIP010000020.1, read on the forward strand.
GCCCGCTTCGCGCTGGACGGTCCTGATAATAGCTGCCGAGCACGCTGACGCGCGTCCCGCCCATATCGAAAAATGCGCCCGGGTAAGGCGGTGCGACAGCGCGGATGAGGTTATGCACCTCCCAGGCCGGGCGGCACCAGTCGATACGGCCGTCGGCTGGTGTGCGGCGACCAAAATAACTGCCTTGCGCAAGATCCAGCGGCGCCAGTCTGGCGCTTCCCTGAAGCAGCGACGGAAGACTCCGGTCCAGCACCAGTTCCGCCGCCCAGGTCACCTTGCGCATGACGTCTCCGGCGGTATCGTTGGGCAGGATCGGCACCCGCGACTGATCCACGAGATCTCCGGCATCCGCCCGGGCAACCATTCGATGCAGGCTGGCGCCGGTCTCACGCTCGCCATGCAGCACCGCCCAGTTGACCGGGGCGCGGCCACGGTAGCGCGGCAGCAGCGAGCCATGCATGTTGTAGGCGTCGTAGCGCGCCAGGCTCAGCAGCGCGGGTGGCAGCAAGTGGCGATAGTAAAACGAGAACAGGAAATCGGGCGCACAGGCCGCGACCTGCTCCGCCACACCCGGTGCGTCCGGCGAAACCGGGCGGATGACGGGGATATCGCTCAGGGTTGCCACATCGGCGACACTCGCGAACCAGCGGTTCTCGCTCGGATCGTCCGCATGCGTGACCACCAGCGGCACGCTGACACCATGCGCCAGCAGCGTCAGCAGGCAACGTACACCAACGTCATGGTAGGCAAAAACGACCGCCCGCACCGATGCTCCCCTATCCAGTAATGGTCATCCCGACGCGGGATTTTTTTTGGCAGAAATGGTTCCCAGGCCCTGGGAGCCTAGGCCTCACGGCGCTGCTTGCCTTCATCCACGGTGCACTGTCCATCGTCCCCGGGCTCTCCCTCCAGCACCGAACCAATCAGGTAACGCGGCCGCTGCCGCACCTGAAGATACAGGCGCCCAAGGTATTCGCCCAGCAGGCCGATGCCGAGCAATGCCACACCGATCAGGAAGAATGCAATCCCGAACAGGGTGAACAGGCCCTGGGCTTCCGGGCCGACCACCAGCCGGCGCACCGCGAGATACGCCACGAACAGAAACGACAGCAGCGCGATCAGCATGCCCAGCATCGAATACGCCTGCAGCGGTGCCAGCGAAAAACTGGTGAACAGATCGAAATTGAGGCGGAACAGTTTGTAGAGCGGATACTTGGACTTGCCCGCCGCCCGCTGCTCGTGCTCGACCACCATCTCGGTCGGCCGCCCCGCGTACAGATAGGCAAGCGCCGGAATGAACGTGGTGATCTCGCGCGAGTCCAGAATGGCGCGCACGATGTCGCGATCGTACGCACGCAACATGCAGCCCTGATCGGTCATGCGTATGCGGGTCAGCCGCTCGCGCAGGCGATTCATGATGCGCGAGGCCACGCGCCGCCAGAGGCTGTCCTGGCGCGCGCGGCGAATGGTGCCGACGTAGTCGTAGCCTTCGTCCATCTTGTCCAGCAGGCGGCCGATTTCCTCCGGCGGGTTCTGCAGGTCGGCATCCAGCGTGACCAGGCGCGCGCCGCGCGCGCGTTCGAACCCGGCCAGCAGCGCCGCATGCTGACCCGCGTTGGTCTTGAGATAAATCACCCGCGTCTCCCGCGGTCTCTGCTGATATTGGGCGCGCAACAGGGCCGGCGAGTGATCACGGCTGCCGTCATCCACGAAGAGTATCTCGTAATGGCGACCGGTCGCGTCCAGGGCGCGGTACAGGCGCTCGAACAATGCCGGCAGCACCGCCTCCTCGTTGAACACCGGGATGATGATGCTGGCTTCCGGCGCGCTATCCTCAGCGCTCATGCTCGAACTCCGCGATGACAGCGCCGAGCGCCGTACAAACGCGCTCCACATCGCTGTCGGTCATGGCCGGAAACAGGGGCAGGGTCAGCGTTTGTTCACCGATCGTTCGCGCATTCGGGCAATCTTCCGGGCGATAGCCACGCTGCCGAAACAGGCTGAAGGTGTGAACGGCCGGGTAATGCATCCCGGTCGCGATATCGTGCCCTTGCAGATGACGCTGGAACGCGGCACGGGTCGTTCCCAGTCGCGCGAAGTCGATACGCACGGCAAAGATGTGCCAACTGTGGCCCTCGCCCGCACACGGCGGCGCCAGACACGGGTGCGCCGGGAGGGTGCGCAGGTACAGCTCCGCCAGCGCGCGGCGGCGCGCATTGAACCGATCGAGCCGCGGCAGTTGCGCCAGCCCCAGGGCGGCGTTCACGTCCGCGAGATTCATCTTGCCGCCCCACTCGCCGACATCCATGCCGCCATCGGCATCGCGCTCGATGCCATGGAAGCGCAAGCGCTCGACATGCGCCGCCGTGGCGTCGTCGAAACAGACCAGGGCGCCGCCCTCGATCGTGGTGATGTTCTTGTTGGGATGAAAGCTGAAGCAGACCAGATCGCCTGCCGCGCCGATCGGGCGACCACGATACCGGGCGCCGATCGCGTGCGCCGCATCCTCGATGATCCGCAGCCCGTGATGCTGTGCGACTGCGGCAATCGCATCCATATCCACGGGCAAGCCGGCGAAGTGCACCGGCATCACCGCGCGGGTTCGGCGTGTGATCGCCTCTTCCACCGCGGCAGCCGTCAGGTTTCGGCTGTCCAGATCCACATCCACCAGCACCGGCGTCGCACCGGCCCGCAGTACCGCCTGCGCACTGGCGACGAAGGTCATGGCCGGCACGATCACTTCGTCGCCTGGCCCGATACCTGCCGCCAGCACCGCCGCTTCGAGTGCGCTGGTGCCGGAATTGAGCATCCGTACCCGCGCGCCGCCACCCAGGTAGTCGGCGAGCGCGTCTTCCAGCGCGCGGCAACGCGGGCCGGAAGCGATCCAGCCGGAACGCAATACCTCGGCGATCGCGTCCAGGTCTTCCTGCTCAATGGTCGGGCGAACGAATGGCAGCATCGATTTACGCTCTTTTACGCTCTTGCGAGGATGACGACCCCAAGGATGACGACGGCGATACCCGCGACACGGGCAGGCCCCAGCGCTTCGCTGAACAGCCACCAGGCGGCGATTGCATTGACCACGTAGCCGAGCGACAGCATCGGATAAGCGATGCTGACATCCACCCGCGAGAGTGCGAGCAGCCAGACCACGACACTGACAACGTAACAGCCGAGGCCCAGCCACAGGGCCGGCTCCAGAATGAGCCGCAGCGCGACCGGCCAGGCGCCGTGCAGATCGAGCGCGATCGGTCCCATCCGGCGTACCGAGGCCTTCAGCGCGAGCTGGGCGACGGCATTGAGCATGACGCCGGTCAGAATGAGGGCCAATGCGACCGGGTTCATCGCCGCGCCACCGCCACGCGACGCGGATCGCGGTAGATGACCCGCATCGGCAATCCAGCCGCCGCGAGTTTATCGTAATCTTTGATTTGCATAACCGCCAGCGCCTGGTCCTTGCTCCGCCATAGCGTAGCAAAGGTCGGCAAATCAGGGATACCGGCGCCGGGCTCATGACGCAATCCGAAATCCATCTCACCCCGGTAAGCGACCAGACGCACCGTACGATTCAGGTAAAACGGCAGCGACTGCTGGTAAAAACCCACGCTGTATACCGGCACATCGGGGCTCGCCAGTGGCGCAAGTGCCTGCGCGACCGTGCGCGCCGAGTAAATCGGTGCCAATGCCTGGTATCCCCAGTTGATGAGCTGGAATCCGAGCAGCGCCGCAAGCGCGAATCCGGCGACGCGCAAGCGTGGACGGACTGTCTGCACCGCGACCACGCCGGCGGCGAGCAGCGCGAATCCGGCCGCCAGCAGCCAGAGCCGCCCGCCGACGAGAATCGCCAGCGGCAGGTCATCCCGCGCAAACCAACGCAGATTGAGAGCCACCACAATCAGCGCGGCTCCCAGCAACCCGGCGACAATCGCATCGACCCGGCTGCGGCCGTCGCGGGCGAATCCGCGCCCGGCAAGCCAGGCGAACGCCGGAAAAACGGGCAGGATGTAGGGGGCGAGTTTTGAATTCGAAATCGAAAAAAACACCAGCACAAACACCCCGTACACCCACAGCAGGCGCGCCGGATCGAAATCGCCGCCACCACGCCGCCAGCGAAACCCGGGACGCGTCAGCGCACGAAACCCGCTGCCGAGCCACGGCAGAAAGCCGAGCCAGAGCAACGCGAAAAAGTACCACCACGGCTGCGTGCGCTGCGCTTCCGTCGTGGCATAGCGCAAAAAATGCTCATGTACGAAGAAAAACCACAGAAAGTCGGGATTGGCGCGGCTGACGGCGACGAACCACGGGGCGGTCAGCGCCATGAACAGCAGCAGGCCCTTGCCGAGATGCAAATGACGCCAGAGCGTCCTGTCACCCTGCCAGAGACTGTACAGAACCACGGCACCACCCGGCAGCACCAAACCAATCAGCCCCTTGCTGAGCACCGCTGCCGCCAGCATCGCCCACCCGAACAGCATCCAGTTGCGCACGACCGCGGGTTCGTCGCGCCGTGACTGCGCGAGCGCGAGCGCGCCGATGCCGAAAGTGAGAAAGGCGCTGACCCCCATGTCGAGGGTATTCAGATGCCCCATCACCACCCACAGCAAACTGCCCGCCAGCATGCACGCGGCGTAAAAGCCCGCGCGGCGGTCGAACAGCCGCGCACCGACGAAAAACACCCAGGGGACGGTGAGAAACCCCAGTAACGCCGACCACAGGCGGGCGCTGGCATTGCCAGGTCCGAACACTTCGAACGATGCCGCCGTGGCCCAGTACTGCAAGGGCGGTTTTTCGAAGTACTTGAGGCCATTCAGGCGCGGCGTGATCCAGTCGCCGCTGACGACCATCTCGCGCGGAATTTCGGCGTAGCGGCCTTCGTCCGGCTCGTTGAGATCACGGTGTCCCAGCGCTGCAAACCACAGCACGCCGAACATCAACAGAAGCAGGCCGGCCGCGATGACCGTTCGCAGATAATGTGCGTCCGCGCGCCCCATTTTCGAGTCTCTCCTCGGCGGTGGATGCGATATGCTACAGCAATCGATGTCCCGCCCCATGGTGGCTGCCATAATTCCGCACGGCGCATCCCCTCGCCGATTCGCGACAAGCCATGAAACAGTCCGACGAAGACACGTCCGAGGATGGGGCTGACGAGGGCCGGCCCGGCGACGACGGAAGCAGCCTGAAACGTCGACAGGCCCTGGAGCGCCTGTTCGCCCGGGTGCGGCGGATAGCACCGCTCGTCTGGCTTCTGCTCATCGCGGCACTGCTCGCCATCAGTCTGCACAGCCTCGATCTGCGGGCCTTTCGCGAGAGTATCGCGAGCGTACCGCCCGGCCGCCTTGCGCTGGTGGCGGCCGTCAGCGTATTTGCCGTCAGCGGCATGTGGCTGTACGACGTGCTGCTGTGCCGCTGGCTGGCGATCCGCATCCCGCAACGACGTCTCTTCCGTTATAGCTGGGTTGCCAACACCTTCAACAACATGGTCAGCGCCGGCGGCACCACGGGCCCCGGCATCCGCTACGTATTTCTGACCCGGGAAGGCGTCAGCGGCCAGACCGCCGGCATTTATGCCGGCCTGCAACTGCTGTCGCTTCCGCTCGGTGTGGCAGCGCTGGCGGCCTGGGTACTGGCGGCTCACGGGCGCGACCTGGCGATGTTGCCGCTACCGGTCTGGATCGCCCGGCTGCTGCTGCTCCTGGTCAGCCTTTATCTGCCGACGTTCTGGTTCCTGACCGGCCACAGCGCACTGCATCGGCGTATCTACCCCGGCCTTCCGCCCCTGACGGGACGCTATCGCCTGGCGCTGATCCTCATCTCGCTGATCGACTGGCTGCTGGCGGCGCTCACCTTGTGGATCTGCTTGTGGGCAATCGGCGCCAGCATCGCGCCGGAGGTGTACCTGTCCGCCTTTGCCATCGCGTCCGGCCTCAGTCTGTTCAGCTTTCTGCCTGGCGGCCTCGGGGTGTTCGATGGCCTGCTACTGCTGTTGCTGGGCAGCACGGCGACACCCAGCGCCATTCTCGGCGGCCTGGTGCTGTACCGCCTCGGCTATTACCTGCTGCCGCTGCTGATCGGGGCGCATCTCGGCATCAGCCTGCTGACCATCGACGAGGGCGGCTTCCTGATGCGGCTGGCGCGGCGCACCCGGCGCCACCCCCTGTTCGGTGCCCTGCGCCTGTCGGTGGACATGCTGGCCAGCCTGGGCGTGAACCTGCTCGGTTACCTCTCCTTCAGCGCCGGCCTGGCGCTGCTGCTGTCGGCGGCTTTTCCGGCATTGTCGACACACATGCGGGTACTGAAGCAGCATGTGCCACTGTTCGCGGTGGAAAGCTCGTATCTGCTGAGCGTGGCCATCGGCGTACTGCTTATCGGTGCCTCACGCGGCATCGCGGCACGCATGCGCTCCGCCTATGTGCTGACCGAGATCCTGCTGATCGCTGGTGCGGTGCTCAGCCTGGTCAAGGGTTTCGGTTATGCGGAATCCACGTTTCTGCTCGTGGTTGCGTGGCTCCTGGTCGGCGCCCGCGGCCGCTTTTCCCGCGCCGGATATCCTCTTCTCAGCAAGCGTAATGCCGTATGGCTGGCAATGGCGTGCCTGGCCATTCTCGCCACCGCCCTGGTCGGCACGAGCTTCCACGCCGACGTCGACCTGGCCTCCCGCCTGTTCAGTTTCGGCTATCGGCTGGACGCGGCGCGCTTCGCACGCATGCTGATCATCATGCCGATCACCCTGCTCGGCTTCCTTGCCTGGACCTGGTTCCGCATGCCCAGACCCGCACCGACCCTGCCCGATGCCGAAGCCCTGCGCGCGGCCCGGGCGTTTTACGACGAGCACGGTGGCACGGGGTCTTCGTTTCTCACCTTCACGGGTGACAAGTACCTGTATTACAACGGCGCACGCACCGCACTGATCCAGTACGGCACGATCCGCAACCGCCTCGTGGCCATGGGAGACCCGGCCTGCACGCCGCCGGTCATGGCCTCGGCCATCGCGGACTTCCGCCAGTTCGCCGAACGCTACAACCACACCCCGATTTTCTACCAGGTCGACGAGGCCCACCTGCACCACTACCACGATTGCGGATTTTCCCTGCTCAAGCTGGGAGAAAAAGCGCGGGTGCCCCTGGAAGCGTTCTCGCTTTCCGGCAAACGCAATGAGGATTTGCGCAGCGCCATCAATCGCGGACAGCGCCTCGGGCTGCGCCTGGAGATTCTGCAGCATCCGCTACCGGAGCCGTTATGGACGCGCCTGCGTGAAATCTCGGACGAATGGCTGGCGACCAAGCCGGGAGGCGAAAAGACGTTTTCCGTCGGGCGCTTCGACCGCGCCTATCTGCAATGGATGCCAATCGTCGTCGTTCGCCAGCAAGAGGAGGTCGTTGCGTTTGCAAACCTGGTGTCGAGCTTCGGCAGCCACGAGGAGATCGGCATCGACCTGATGCGTCATGCCGACGCGGCGCCATCCGGCACCATGGATTTTCTGTTCGTGCGACTCATGCAGGAAAGCCGGGCGCAGGGCTATCGCTGGTTCGACCTGGGCATGGCACCGCTCAGCGGCGTCGGCGGCCAGGCCTGGGCGCGGCACAACGAACGATTGATCCGCATGATCTACGAATACGGCGATGCCTTCTATCACTACAAGGGGCTGCGCCACTACAAGGAAAAATTCAACCCGCACTGGCGCAGTCTCTACCTGGCCTATCCGTCGGGGCGCGCGGTACAGCCCTTGCTCATCGACCTGGCGGTGCTGGTTGCGGGCGGCTATCGGCACCTTCTGTCATGACCGCGGGCAACGAAACGGGCCCTGTCACGGTTTCTTGAGACAGCGCCCCAATGGCGGACCCGCCGGCCCTGCCAACGGCCGCGCTTATTCGCCTCCGCCCGGCATGCTTTCCGCGCCCGGCAGCTCTTCCTCTTTCTCCGACGTGAGCATGCTATTGATGGTCTGGAGATTGTCGATGCTCAACTCACCGACGGCGGCCTTCAGTTGCAGACGGTTGGTGAGATAGGTATAGCGGGCCTGCAGCAGGTTGCTTTGCGCCGAGAAAACCTGCTCCAGGGCATTGAGCACATCCACGAAGGTGCGCGTTCCGACTTCCTGTCCGACCCGGGTCGACTGCAGCGATGTCTGGCTCGAGCGCAGCGCCTGGGTCAGCGCCTGCACCTGGCTGACGCTGTTCTGCACCTCCAGATAAGCCTGGCTGGCGTTGAGAGCGGCGCCGCGGATCGAGTCGACCAGGCTGGATTCGCTCTGGGTCACTTCCGCTGCTGCCTGCTTGATCTGGTAGTAGCGTGTACCGCCGCTGAAGATGTCCCAGTTGAGCTGCAGGCCGATGACATCGCTGGTCGTCGTCTGATCAAGACCGAACTGACGCCCCTTCTGGCGCCCATGGGATGCCACGATATCCAGGGTCGGGTAGCGGGTGCCCTTGGTGGTACTCAGGGCGCCCCGGGATATTTCCACACCGGCGCGACTCGCGAGCACCTGCAGGTTGGCCTGGCGTGCCTGGTCGACCCAGGTTTGCATGTCCGCCGGCTGCGGCTCCTCCATCGGAATATTCTTTTTCAGCGTTGCGAGATCGGCGACGCGCTGTCCGATGATGCGCTGCAACTGCTCGCGTGCAATGGCGAGCTGGTTGCGTGCCGCGATCGCACTCGAGCGCGCCAGATCGAACTGGGCCTGCGCCGCATCGCGGTCTGTTGCCGACGCGGTGCCAACCTGAAATCGCCGCTTGGCCTGGTTGAGTTGCTCCAGCAGCGCCTTTTGCTCGGCACGCGCCACCCGCAGGTTGTCCCGCGCCTGAAGCACGTTGAAGTAAGCCGTCGCGACCCGCAAAAGCAACTGCTGCTGCGCCAGCGCAAACTGCAGCTCAGCCTGCTTGACCACGTCCTTGGACTGCTGGAAATTGGCGAACGCCTGCACATCGAACAGTGGTTGCGTGAGCTGCAGCGCATAGCCGTTGGTATTGTATTCCGAGGAGCCGCCATTGCCGACGAACGGCTCCAGTTCGGCAGGCGGTGTCCCGTTCAGGTCGCTGTCAACGTGATTCCACCGCGTGTTCGCCGTCAAACCCAGTTGCGGCAGCAATCCGCCACGTGCCTGGCCGGTTTGTGTCCGCTGAGCCTCGAGCTGGGCGCGAGCCTCGGCGATGACCGGATCGCGTTGCTTGGCCAGATTGTAGATATCGATCAGATCCTCCGCCGAAGCGGTCGTCATGAAAGCTGCCAATAGTGCACAAAATATTATTGCTTTCTTCATCACCAAGAATTTCCTGCCGGGTCGAATATTGAGCATTGCTCACGTATATCATAACGGGACCACTTTTGGCCGCGCGCGCTATGATCGCACAAAGTGACTTCCGCCCGCCTGCATGGCTGCGCAATGCGCACCTGCAAACTCTCGCCGCCAGCCAGCTGCGCCCGTCACCGCGGATCCGTGTACGGCGCGAGCGGGTCGAGCTGCCGGATGGGGATTTTCTCGATCTCGACTGGGCTGGCGAGGGCCGCCGACCGCTGCTGCTCGTGCTGCATGGCCTCACCGGCTCGATCCGGTCGAAATATGCGCGCGGCCTGATCAAGTGTTTGTTGAAAGAAGGTTGGCGCGCGGTCTTCATGCACTTTCGCGGTGCCAGCGGCGAGCCCAACCGGCTGCCGCGCAGCTATCACTCAGGCGAGACCGGCGATCTCGACTTTATCGTTCACCTGCTGCGCCGGCGCGAACCGGATACGCCGCTCGCCGTCGCCGGCTATTCCGTCGGTGGCAACGTGCTGCTCAAATGGCTCGGCGAGCGCTCCGCCGCTGCGCCGGTTTTTGCCGCCGTGGCGGTTTCCGTGCCATTCGATCTGAGCGCGACGGTGGCGCGCATGCAGTGCGGGATGTCGCGACTGTACCAATGGTATCTGCTGCGTTCGCTGCGTGCGGCGACACGCCTCAAGCTGCCGTTGCCAGGGCTGCGGACAATGACGGAACTGCGCCGCCTGCAAACATTCATGGCTTTCGACGATTGCCTGACTGCTCCGCTGCACGGTTTCCGGGACGCAGCCGATTACTACCGCCGCGCCAGCAGCCGACCGTGGCTGACACGCATTCGGGTACCAACGCTCATCGTGCAGGCTCTGGACGATCCGTTCATGGATGTCGCCGCGATTCCCGGGCCGGAGGAAGCGCCGGATCCGATACGCCTGGAGTTGAGCCCCCACGGCGGGCATGTGGCCTTCATAGCCGCCGGCCGCGGAGGCAGGCCTTACTTCTGGCTGGAACGACGCATTCCCGCCTACCTGCGCGAGCGCCTGGCTGCCCATTACGGCCAGCCCTAGCGGCGTCTCTGCCGCAACAGCTGATGCACCGCCATGACCACCAGCCCGACAATGACTGCGGCCGCCACGATGATACCGAAGCCGTTCATCCACGGCGCGAGATGGTTGAGAGTGGTGCCGAAACTGTAGATTCCCACGCTCCAGAAACCCACCCAGATGACGCCGCCGAGCGCGTTGTAGGGCAGGAACTTCCACCAGTTCATGCCGGCGATGCCGGCGACGATGCCGTTGAGCTGGCGCGCTCCGGTGACGAATCGCGCCACGATCACAACCTCGCCGCCAAAACGGCGGAAGAAATCTTCCACACGCCGCAGGCGACTTTCGGTGAGCCAGACCTTGCTGCCGAAACGCAAGACCAGCCGGCGACCGCCAAAATGGCCGATCGCATAGCCCACATTGTCGCCCATCACCGCCGCGACCCAGGCCGCCCCCATCAGATAATAAACATCCAGCTTGCCGTGCGCCGCCAGAAAGGCACCCGCGATCAACAGCGTTTCACCGGGCAAGGGCAAACCGAAAGACTCCAGGAACAACGCCATGAAAACGGCCGCATAACCGTAGTCCTTGACGTAAGGCGCCGCCAGGTCGAGATAGGATTGGATAAAGCTCACCGCATACCGGCCAGTTGCGAGAGATATTCGCGGGCGGATGGAGCGCGAAAGCGGTCAATTCCAGCGCGAATGGTCCTACAGTATGCACGATTCGACAGCGGTCCCGGGAGAATTTGCAAACCTTCGATATTTCAGTTACAAGAATGTGACGTGCCGGCTCATCTGCACGCCGACATAGGGATGGCACACGCCAGGAATAATGACCCAGCAATCTTGACAATGGGCCAAGGCATCAGGCGCATCAGCAATCTGCCAGTGTCAAACCCGCAGCCTGCCGCTGAAACAACATCACCGGCAGGCCGCATGCCCGTATTTGCAAATGCAGGGAGGTAACAATACCCATGTCCAAAGAACACAAACAAAACCAGTCCGCGCAGACGAGTGAAGACCAGCCATCGGCTCCCGGCCTCACCCGCCGCCGTTTCATGCAGGTGGCCGGCGCCGCCGGCGTTGCCGCTGGCGTCGGGCCGCTGATCATCTCCCGCCCCACCCGTGCCGCCGACAAAAAAACCCTGAAGATTCTTCAGTGGAGTCATTTCGTACCCAGCTATGACACCTGGTTCGACCAGTTTGCCAAGGAGTGGGGTGAGAACAACGGCGTCGAAGTGGTCGTCGACCACATCAATCTCGCCGACCTGGTGACCACCACCACTTCCGAGATTTCAGCCGGTTCCGGGCACGATCTCATCGAGCTGGGAGCGGAAGCCGCCAACTTCGCGCCCAGCGTTCTCAGCATGGAGGACATCAATCAGGAAGTTGCCAACCAGCTGGGCCCGCGGTTCGGTATCACCAAGCGGGTAAGCTACAACCCGACCAATAATTTCTGGTATGCCTTCTGCCACGGCTGGACGATCGACGCGGGCGATTATCGCAAGTCGCTATGGACCAAGGCCGGGGTACCACAGGGGCCCGATACCTGGCAGCAGTTGCTCGACGTCGGCTCCCAGATCCGCGACAAGCAGGGCGTACAGGTCGGCATCGGCATGTCGCAGGAACTCGACTCCAACATGGCCAGCCGCGCCCTCCTCTGGGCCTGGGATACCTATGTCCAGGACGAGTGGGACAACGTGGTCATCGACCAGGGCATATTCAAACGGCGGGCGGTGGAGGCTCTGAAATACGCGACCGACCTTTACAAAAGAGCCATGACACCGGAAATCTTTGCCTGGAACGCCGCTTCCAACAACCAGGCCCTGATCGCCGGCCGTGCCTCCTATATCCTCAACTCCATCTCCGCCTACCGCTCGGCCCAGGACAAGACGCCGGACATCGCCAAGGATGTGTTCTTCGTCCAGCCGCTGGCGGGCCCGAACGGTACACGCTGGGGCAATGTGCACATACTGTACAACTACATCATGCCCAAGTTCGCCAAGGCCAAGGAGGATACGGCCAAGCAGTTCATCAAATACCTGGCGGAGAACTACGACCAGGCGATGTACAACAGCAAGCTGTACAACTCACCCTGCTTCTACAACGCACCGGTCCCGGGCGGCGATCGCGGTTATCCCACGGTCGAGAACGCCAAGACGTTCCGGGATCTCAACGATGCCTGGTTTACGCACGACCCGTTCAAGCTCAAGGAAGAGGCTGACGGCAAGCTGAAGCCACTTATCACCGTGCCGCAAGTGACCACCAACCTGGGCCACCCCGGCTACTCGAATCCGGCCGTGGGCGAAGTCTTCAACACCTTCGTCCTGCCGAACATGTTCGCCAAGGTGGCACGCGGCCAGCAGAAACCCGAGGAAGCCGTGGACGAAGCGGGCAAGGCCGCTCGCCGGGTCTACGAGAGCTGGCGCAAGCGCGGCATCATCGGCGGCGGCAAGTCCTGATCCCCGACAGGCAATCCTGCCGATAGACGACAGAGAAGCCCCGACCGGCACCCGCCGGTCGGGCTGGCCGCGTACGGCGGCAAAAAACAGTTGACGAAATGGCGTGAGCGTTACAACCTTCCAACGCTATTCGCCGGCGCATGGCGCGCAAGGGACGTGACGGGGGCATTCAGTGGCAACCTTAAGCATTCGTAATTTATGTACTTATTATAATGACGTAAAGGCGGTAGACGACGTATCGCTGGAAGTCACCGATGGCGAATTCCTGGTGCTTTTGGGCGCTTCCGGTTCCGGCAAATCAACGCTGATGCGCACGATCGCCGGTCTGGAGCGACCCACGTCCGGCGAAATCTACATCGGCGAGCGTCTGGCCAACGAACTCCCGCCCAAGGCGCGCAACATCGCCATGGTGTTCCAGAGCTACGCCCTCTATCCGCACAAGACGGTATTCAAGAACATCTCCTTCCCGCTGGAAGCAATCAAGACTCCGAAGAGTGAAATTCAGCGCAAGGTGGAGTGGGCTGCCGGGCTGTTCGGTATCGGCCATCTGCTCAAGCGCAAGCCGCGGGCCCTGTCCGGCGGCGAACGCCAGCGGGTGGCGCTGGCTCGGGCCCTGGTGCGCTCGCCCAATCTGTTTCTCATGGACGAGCCGCTGTCGAATCTGGACGCCAAGCTGCGCCACTCGGCGCGGCGCGAATTCAAACGCCTGCATGGCGAGACCGGAGTCACCACCGTGTATGTGACCCACGACCAGGTAGAGGCAATGGGCCTGGGGCATCGCGTGGCGGTGATGAATTTCGGCAAGATCGAGCAGATCGGCACACCGCACGAGATTTACCACGAGCCGGCCAACACATTTGTCGCGCAGTTCATGGGCTCGCCACCGATGAATCTGGTGGCTGCGGATGGTGTGCTCATCGGCTTCCATCCTGAAAACTGCCACCCGTCACCGCCCGCCGGAGCGCCCGACGGCGCCCGCCTTTTGCGCCTGAAGGTGCTGCAGGTCGAAGAGCTGGGCGCGGACGCGCTGGTTTACACCACCACCGCCGACGACGGTGGCCAGACCCCCGCCACCGATGTCATCGCCAAGCTGCCGGAGCGCGAAGCGCACACGGTGCGCGAGGGCGAGACGGCCGAGTTTTACGTTCCGGGGCCCTTTATCCGCCGTTTCGACCCCGACACCGGTCGGCGTGTGGACTGAGGCATGCCATGACTGCTACCTCACCCCCCTTCACTCGCGGCTTGACCCTGCGTACCCGCGACAATCTGCTCGCCCTGGGGATGATCGCCCCGGCCATTCTCTATATCGTGCTGCTGCTGGGCGTGCCCGTCGTGCTGGCGGTGTACTACAGTCTCAGCGACGTCACCACAGGCGGCGGCACATCGCGCTTCGTCGGCCTGGCCAACTTCATCAGTCTGGTTCACGATCCGGTCTTTCGGGGCTCGATCTACAATACGCTCATCATCACCAGCGCCACGCTGGTGGGTGCGCTGGTTTTCGCCACGATTCAGGCCGAATTGCTCACCCGAAACTTCTTCGGCAAATGGGCGGTGCGCTTTCTCATCCTGCTTCCATGGACCGCGCCGGCCTCCCTGAGTGTCGTCGGCTGGCTGTGGATGCTCGACTCCACCTTCAGCCCGTACGACTGGCTGTTGCGCCAGGTCGGCCTGCTCGGCCATCCCGGCGCATTGCTCGGCGTATTCCCGAACATGTACTGGCTCGGCAGCCCACAACTGGCCATCTTCTCCATCGTGCTGGTCAACATCTGGCGCCTGCTGCCGCTCGCGACGGTGATCATTCTGGCGGGCCTGAACGGCATGCCGCGCGACATCTACGAGCAGGCAATGATTGATGGGGCCGGCTATTTCCGCCGACTGTTTCACGTCGTCTTTCCGATACTCTACCCGATATTCGGGGTGGCGATCCTGTTTACCTTCGTGTTTACCTTCACGGACATCGTCACTGTGTTCATCCTTACCCGCGGCGGGCCGGCCAATGCCACGCAGGTACTCCCGAGTCTGGCGTTTTTTACCGGCGTGCAGGGCGGCGCGCTGGGACGCGGCGCTGCCATCGCGCTGTTCCTGTTCCCGCTGCTGGCCGCGGTTTCGATCGCCATTCTCTCGTTCATCCGCCGCCGGGAGATTTGAGCCATGGCCACGACTGTCAAGAAGCTGAGCCTGCGCGGCGGGCTGTACGGGGGCGTGACCCTGTTTACGCTGTTTTCGGCATTGCCCTTCTACGTCATGCTGATCACGACGTTCAAGAGCGAAGGCGATATTTTCTCGCCGGCCAACAACCCCTTCTGGTTCACCGAGCCGGCCACGCTCAACAACCTGAAGCTGCTGTTCTTCAATACCCAGTTCGTGCAGTGGCTCATCAACACGGCGATTGTCGGTGGCGTTGTGGTGCTGATCACCCTGGCGCTGGTCATCCCCGCCGCCTACAGCCTGGCCCGAATTGCCGGCGGTTGGGGCGAGACCCTGGGAATCGGAATATTCCTGACCTACCTGGTACCGCCAACGTTGCTGTTTATCCCGTTCTCCAAGGTCATTGCATTTCTCGGGCTGCAAAACTCGTTATGGGGACTGGTGATCGCATATCCGACCTTCACCATTCCATTCTGCACGTGGTTGCTCCTGGGCTTCTTCAAGGGCATACCCCGGGACATCGAGGAGCAGGCCATGATCGACGGTCATGGCCGGCTGAGCGCATTCCTGCATGTGGTACTACCCCTCGCGGTGCCCGGCATTCTCACCGTTGTGGTGTTCGCCTTCACCCTTTCGACGAGCGAATTCATATACGCGCTGGCTTTCGTTACCGATTCGGCGCAAAAGACCGTGAGCATTGCAGTACCAACCGATCTGATACGTGGTGACGTCTATCACTGGGGCCCTCTTCTTGCAGGCGCGCTGGTGGCGAGCATCCCGGTCGCGGTGCTCTATACCTTCTTTATAGATCAACTGGTGGCCGGGCTGACCGCAGTGGCAAAGGATTGAGCCCGGCTGCGTCGCATCCGCGCATCGCGATCGGCCTTCGGCTAGACACCCGCGCCATTCGACCGTAACATCCGGCGATAGCTCACCATCGATCGCCGCGGAGCCACACAGGCGAACCATGGCAGGCCATGTGATCCCGACCGGTTTATGATCGGCCGTCCCAGGCGTGTCGATCATGACCGTATCCACTTCGGTGCCTTGGAAGGCCGCTGCGAAATAGCCGCTATGCCCAGGAAACCTGCCACGGAACAGATTGACACGCTGAATGAAATCCGCAGCCAGGCATTCCGGCTGTTTGGCCGCTATGGCTACGACGGCGCCTCCATTGAAAGCATCGCCTCTGCCGCAAGACTCAGCAAGGGTGCCCTGTACTGGCATTTTCGCGGCAAGAAGGCGCTATACATCGATTGTCTGCAGTGCCTGCACGGTATCTTCCGTGAATACATGTTTGTGCCCATGCAGAGCGAAAACGACGCAGCGCTGAAACTGGTGCGCTTCTTTCAAGGGCTGGCCAGCCTGCTGGCGGACCCGCGCGTGCGTGACGGCGTCGGTGGTTACTGGCTGGAATCCAGCACCGGGCCGGCGGCCGAGTTCGATCGGGTGCAACGCGCGTTTGAGGCCGAAGCGAGCCAGCTTCTCGCGCAAACGCTGCTTGAAGGTGTGCAACAAGGCCAGCTCAGGCTGACCGAAGATCCCAACGAAATGGCCCGCGCCATCCTGGCGATCATGCAGGCTAGCGTCGTGCCCTTGCGCCGGCAAACGTTAAACGAAGTCCATAGCATGCTGGGCGTGCTGGCACGCATGTTCCTGAGCGCATACGGCCGCCCCGGCGAATTGATGGATCTGGCAAGGGAAATTTGACGCATCGCCAGCCGCTCGAACACACAATTTTCGGTGGCCTGCTTCGGCAGCGCCGGTAGTGACATCACGCGCACTTATCTAACGGGGCATGAGGTGCCGTATGTTGAAGTGGATTCTGGGTTATGAGGCGCTGGTCGTAATGGCAAAATAATGGCAATAAAATGGCAATGGCCATTTTGACACACTTTTGAAAATTGCCATGTCACTGATTTTATGGGGTAAATTGGTCGGGGCGAGAGGATTTGAACCTCCGACCACCTGCACCCCATGCAGGTGCGCTACCAGGCTGCGCTACGCCCCGAAGTTGATTCGCAACTTGCCGTACTATTATACCAGCGTGCCGCTCGCGAAAGCAGTTTTGGTCGATCAGCGCCGCAGCAGCTCCAGGATCAATTCGAGTTCCTGGCGAATGTCCTTGAGGGTCTGATTCTCGGGCGCCATGCGACCCTCTACCGGGGTTTTCACCGCCTGATTCAGTTGCTGCCGCGCGCCGCCGATCGTGAACCCCTGCTCATACAACAGATCCCGAATCTCCCGCACCAGCAGCACATCGCCGCGGCGATAATAGCGCCGGTTCCCGCGCCGCTTGACCGGCCTCAGCTGGGGGAATTCCTGCTCCCAATAGCGCAGCACATGCGGCTTGACACCACATAGCGCGCTAACCTCCCCAATGGCGAAGTAACGCTTTTGGGGGATCGGCGGCAGCTCCAGCTTATTCGCGTGAGCCCGCATCGGCTTCGATACGACTGCGCAGCTTCTGCCCTGGCCGGAACGTCACTACGCGCCGCGCCGATATGGGGATTTCCTCACCGGTTTTGGGGTTTCGCCCCGGACGCTCATTTTTTTCGCGTAACTCAAAATTGCCAAACCCGGACAGCTTGACCTGTTCGCCCTGTTCCAGCGTGCCACGGATAGTCTCGAAGTACAGATCGACGAAGTCTTTTGCCTCCCGTTTATTCAGCCCAAGCTGCTCGAACAGTGTGTCAGCCAGATCTGCCTTTGTCAGTGCCACAGTGTTTACCCTCTGATGACCGCGCCCAGGGTGTGCTCCAGATGGTGTCGCAGGTCGTGTACCACCGCGTCCACCTCCTCGTCGGTAAGAGTGCGCGAATTATCTTGATAAATCAAGCCCAAAGCCACGCTTTTAGAACCCGGTTGTAGACTCTCGCCACGATAAATGTCAAACAGCCGCACCTGACGGAGCAATGGCCCGCCCATTTCGCGCAGACAGCGAGTGATCTCGCCGACCGTTAGTGATTCATCTACCACGAGCGCCAAGTCTCTGCGTATACTGGGAAATTCCGCTACCTTGACGTACGCCGGTACGGCTGCCGCACACACCGCATCCAGGGACAACTCGAAGACCAGCGGCAGATCCCGGGTGTCGAACTGCGCGCTCAAACGCGGATGCAGCCGCCCCAGCCAGCCCAGTGTGCCCCGCGACGATGCGATACGCGCGCTTTGGCCCGGATGCAGCGCCGGGTGACGATCGGCAACAAACTCGACCCGGTCCATGCTGCCGCCGAGAGTCAGCAACGCCTCAACGTCGCCTTTCAAGTCGAAGAAGTCCACAGTCCGCGCCGGCCCTGCCCACTGCTCCGGAAGAACCGGACCGCTGGCGACCCCTGCAATCATCACGTCCTGCTTCAGAGTCTGCCCGTCGCGCCAGTAGCGGCGACCCATCTCGAACAGGCGGATACGCTCCTGCCGCCGCTGTGCGTTATGCTGCCACGCTGGCAGCAGGCTGCTCCACAACGAGGTGCGCATCTGAGCGTACTGACGCGCGATGGGATTATCGACGTCGATTGCCGCCACATCATCGGGTTGCAATTGCACCTGTACGTCGGGATCCACAAAACTGTAGGTGATCGCCTCCTGATAGTCCCGCTGCACCAGCGTTTCACGTACGCGATCCACCGAAATGCGGCCTTCCGGCACGGGCCGGAAGCGGCTTTCGGCGCGACGTTCGCGCAATGGCAGGCGATCGTAGCCATGGATGCGGGCTACCTCCTCGATCAGGTCCGCCTCCAGCGCAACGTCATAGCGAAAGCTCGGTGGCCGCACCCTCCATTCGCCATGACCCTCCGGCTGCACCGCCATATTCAGGCGGGCCAGAATATCGGCAACCTCATCCGCTGCGACTTCGGTGCCGAGCAGCCGCGTGATGCGCGTGTGCCGCAGGGTTATCGGTGCATGCTCGCGCTGCCCACGCACATCGCTTTCGACCACCGGGCCAGCGCTGCCGCCGCAAATCTCCAGCAACAGGGATGCAGCTCGCTCCAGCGCGCGCAGCGGCAGTTCGGGATCGACGCCGCGCTCGAACCGGTACAGAGCATCGGAAGTCAGCTTGTAACGGCGACCGCGGCCTGCAACCACTTGCGGCGTAAAGTTGGCGCTCTCCAGAAACACCTGCGTGGTGTCGTCGTCGACCGCAGTCGCAAGCCCGCCCATGATGCCGGCGAACGCGACCGGCCCGGACTCATCGGCGATCACGAGACAATCGGTCTCCAGCGCCACTTCGGTATGGTTGAGCAGCGTCAGGCGCTCCCCTGGACGGGCATAGCGCACGACAATTCCACCGCATAGCCGGGCCTGATCGAAAGCGTGCAATGGCTGCCCGAGCTCCAGCATCACATAATTGGTCACATCCACCAGCGGGCCACGACTGCGCAAACCGCTGCGCCGCAATCGCTCGCGCATCCACAGCGGCGTCGATGCAGTGCCATCGAGCCCGGTGATAACCTGACCCGCGTAACGCGGACATGCTTCGGTGGCCTCGATATGGATCGGCCGCAGATCCCGCACTGTCGGCTCAACCGGGGAACGTGCCGGCGCTGCGAGCGTCAGTCGGTTGAGCGCCGCCACTTCTCGGGCGACGCCGGCGATACTGAGGCAGTCGCCGCGGTTCGGTGTCAGTTCCACCGTGATGAGGGAGTCGTCAAGGTCGAGATAGCCCTGCAGCGTCACGCCAGCAGGCGCGTCCGCAGGTAGCTCCATCAAGCCCGCGGCGTCGTCGCTCAGCCCCAGTTCGCGGGCGGAGCAGAGCATGCCCGACGACTCCACGCCACGCAGCCGGGCACGTCGGATTTCGCTGCCGTCCGGCAAGCGTGCACCAGTCAATGCCACCGGCGCGCGTAGCCCGACACGGGCATTGGGTGCGCCGCAGACGATCTGCAACGGTGCCTCGGTATCGTCAGCCACGACCGAACAGACGCGCAGGCGTTCGGCATCCGGGTGTGGCTCGATGGCCACGATATGGCCGACCACAACGCGATCCAGCGCCGGTGCGGCCGGTTCGACCGTATCGACTTCGAGACCGGCCATGGTCAACTGATGCGCCAACCCCTGCGTGTCCAGCTCCGGAGAAACCCACTCGCGCAACCAGCGTTCACTGAACTTCATCCTGCGGCCCTCAATTGAATTGCCGCAGAAAGCGGATATCGTTCTCGAAGAACAGCCGCAGGTCATCCACGCCATAACGGAGCATGGCCAACCGTTCGGCACCCATGCCAAACGCATAGCCGGTGTAGCGCTCCGGGTCGATGCCGGACATCTCCAGCACACGTGGGTGAACCATGCCGCAGCCCAGAACCTCGAGCCACCCGGTACGGCTGCACACGGCACAGCCTTGCCCATCGCACATCACGCATTCCATATCCACCTCGGCCGACGGCTCGGTGAACGGAAAGTACGAGGGGCGGAAGCGCACCGCCAGGTCGCGCTCGAAGAACAGGCTCAGAAACTCGTGCAGATCGCCCTTGAGATCGGCGAAGCTCACGTCCCTGGCGATATACAGGCCTTCCACCTGATGAAACATCGGGCTGTGGGTCCGGTCGGAATCGCAGCGATAGACACGGCCGGGCGCGATCACGCGAATGGGCGGTGGTGTCGACTCCATTACCCGCACCTGCACCGGGGAGGTATGGGTACGCAGCACCCAGGCGCCGGCACCGGCGTAGAAGGTATCGTGCATGGCGCGCGCCGGGTGATCCGCCGGGATGTTGAGCGCTTCGAAATTGTGATAATCGTCTTCAATCTCCGGCCCTTCCGCAACGGCGAATCCGACCTGTTCGAACAGGCGCTCGATGCGAATCAGCGTACGCGTGATGGGGTGGCGCCCGCCGACGTCCTGGCCGCGCCCGGGCAAGGTCACATCCAGCGCCTCGCCCGCCAATCGGGCATCGAGTGCAGCCGCTTCCAACACCGTCTTTCGGGCCTCGACCGCGTCCTGTACCGCCTGCTTGGCAGTATTGATCGCCTGGCCCGCCGACCGGCGCTCACCCGGCGAAAGCGCATTCAGGGACTTCAGCCGCGCCGTGATCTCGCCTTTTTTACCGAGATAACGTACGCGGGCCTCGTCCAGTTCCTTGAGAGTCCGAGATTTCTCGATCGCGGCCAGCGCGGTATCGAGCAATGTCTCCATCCCTTGCATGGGT
>CAZYIP010000020.1:21547-29084 GCA_964646895.1 uncultured Salinisphaerales bacterium
ATGTTGCAATGTCGTGGTTGAAATAGACGAAGGGGAAAGACGGAAGCCTTTCCCCTTCTGATGTTCCAGACCTGTTGCGCCCCCTGGTTTGGCAGGGCGTCGTCAGATCGAGTCAATCGTCAGCTCTGGGACAGGCTTGACCTGGCCTGCTCGACGAGCGTCGCGAAGGTGTCCTTGTCGCGCACGGCGATGTCGGCCAGCACCTTGCGATCGAGTTCCACGCCGGCGACCTTGAGCCCGTGGATGAAGCGGCTGTAAGACAACCCGTGCTCCTTGGACGCCGCGCCGATGCGCATGATCCACAGACCACGGAAGTCGCGTTTGCGCTGACGGCGGTCGCGATAGGCGTACTGACCCGCCTTGAACACCGCTTGCCGTGCAATGCGATAGCTACGGCTGCGGGCCCCGTAATAGCCTTTTGCCTTCTTGAGAACCTTCTTGTGGCGTGCGTGTGCGGTCACGCCGCGCTTTACCCTGGACATGATTCAGACCTCTGCAGCGCTTATCAACTGTATGGCAACAACCGCCGGACCATACGCACATCGGCCTCCGCCACCTGCACCGTCGGGCGCAGCTGACGTTTGCGCTTCGGCGCTTTCTTGGTCAGGATGTGATTCTTGAAGGCCTGGCTGCGCTTGTAACCACCCTTCGCGGTACGCGAGAACCGCTTGGCGGCACCGCGGTTCGTTTTCAACTTGGGCATCGTTTACTCCATCGCTTTCTGCGTGAATCCATGTCGGCACGCCGCCTCATGGCGGCCGGTTTCTTGCCGCACGGTTCAGTGCTTGCGCGGGGCCATCACCATGACCATCAGCCGCCCCTCGATCTTGGGCGTCTGTTCAACGGTGCCAAGTTCGTCCAGATCGGTACGAACCCGGTCCAGGAGTTTACGGCCCAGTTCCTGGTGCCGCATCTCGCGACCGCGAAAACGCAGCGTCACCTTGATCTTGTCGCCTTCTTCAAGAAAGCGTCGAAGGTTTCGCAGCTTGGTCTGATAATCGCCCTCTTCGGTGCCAGGCCGGAACTTGATTTCCTTTACCTGGATCTGCTTCTGCTTCTTTTTCGCGACCTGCTGAGCCTTGTTCTTCTCGAACAAGTGCTTTCCGTAATCCATTATCTTGCAGACCGGGGGCTTGGCCTGAGGGGCGACTTCCACCAGGTCCAAGCCTGCATCGGAGGCCCTTTCCAGCGCCTCATCACGGTTCATGATGCCGATTTGCTCTCCGCTTTCGGCAATCAGCCGTACTTCCGGCGCCTGAATCTCTTCATTGCGCCTGTCATGTGTTGCAGCGATATTTCATTCCTCCGAAAAGAAGCGGCTGCGACTGGCCTGTTCCCGGGTCAGCCGGTCGCCCACTTCGTCAATGTTCAGCGAGCCGAGGTCCTGGCCATTACGCGCGCGCACGGCTATTGTGCCGGAGGCCATTTCCCTGTCGCCGACCACCAGCAGATACGGTATCCGCTGGATCGTGCGTTCGCGAATTTTAAGGCCAATTTTCTCATTTCTCAAGTCTGTTTCAACGCGCAGGCCGCGTGCGTGCAGACGATCGGCCACTGCCCGCGCATACTCCGCCTGCCGGTCAGTGATATTGAGTACCACTGCCTGCACCGGCGCCAGCCACAGCGGGAACTTGCCGGTGTGATGCTCGATGAGTATGCCGATGAAACGCTCGAACGAGCCAAATATGGCCCGATGCAGCATAACCGGACAGCGGCGGCTGCCATCTTCCGCGATATAGCTGGCATCCAGGCGCTCCGGCAAGACAAAATCCACCTGCAGGGTTCCACACTGCCAGTCGCGGCCAATGGCGTCGCGCAACACGAATTCCAGCTTTGGTCCGTAGAATGCCCCCTCACCGGGATTCAGCGTGGTTTCCAGGCCGGCAGCAGCGGTAGCGGTCGTCAGCGCGGCCTCCGCCTTGTCCCATACTGGATCGGCGCCGGCGCGCACTTCCGGCCGATCCGAGAACTTGACGCGCACATCTTCAAAGCCGAAATCCCGGTACACCGACATCAGCAAGTCGCAGAAGGCGCGGGTCTCGGACGTGATCTGATCCTCGGTACAAAAAATATGCGCATCGTCCTGGACGAACGCACGCACCCGCATCAGTCCGTGCAGTGACCCGGACGGCTCGTAGCGGTGGCAAGAGCCGAACTCCGCCAGCCGCAGCGGCAGCTCGCGGTAGCTGCGCAGGCGATGATTGTAGATCTGCACATGGCCCGGGCAGTTCATGGGCTTGATGGCGATATCCAGATCCTCGCCCATCGCGCGGGCGGTAAACATGTTTTCGCGAAACTTGTCCCAGTGACCGGACGCTTCCCAAAGGCTGCGGGCAATGAGTTGCGGGGTTTTCACCTCGACGTAGCCGGATTCCTCAAGGCGTTCGCGCAAATACGCTTCGATGGTGCGATACAGCGTCCAGCCCTTCGGATGCCAGAAGATGCTGCCGATCGCCTCCTCCTGCTGATGAAACAGATCGAGCTCGCGGCCGATGCGGCGGTGATCGCGCTTTTCCGCCTCCTCCATCTGGTGCAGATAAGCCTTCAGCTGCTTTTTGTCCGGCCAGGCGGTGCCGTAGATGCGCTGGAGCATCTCGTTGCGGGAATCGCCGCGCCAGTAAGCGCCTGCCACCTTGGTGAGCTTGAACGCTGCGAGCTTGCCGGTGCTGGGGACATGCGGGCCGCGGCACAGATCGACGAAGTCACCTTGCCGATAGAGCGAGATTTCCTCACCGGCGGGAATCGACTCGATGATTTCCGCCTTGTAGTCCTCACCCATGCCGCGAAAGTAGGCAACCGCCTGATCGCGCGGCATCACTTCGCGGGAAACCTTGAAGTCGCGAGCGGCGATTTCGCTCATGCGCGCTTCGATCTTCTCGAGGTCTTCCGGCGTAAACGGCCGGTCGTAGGCGAAATCGTAGTAAAAGCCGTTTTCGATCACCGGACCGATGGTGACCTGGGCGTCCGGATAAAGCTGCTTGACAGCCTGGGCGAGCAGATGCGCGGTCGAGTGGCGCAGGACATCCACGCCCTCCTCGTCGCGCCCGGTGACGATGGCGAGCGAGGCATCGTGATCGATGGCATGAAAGGTATCCACCAGCCGGCCATCGACCTTGCCCGCGAGCGCCGCCTTGGCGAGCCCGGCACCGATATCCGCCGCAACCTGCGCGACGGTCACGGGATGATCGTAATGGCGTTGGCTGCCGTCAGGCAGCGTGATGTCCGGCATAACTGCCTCTTGTCGAGCCAAAAAAGGGGCGAAACCTGGATACGGTTCTCGCCCCTGGATAACCTGCGGACCTTGGAATTGCACAAACAAGGCGGCGACAGGTGGTAGGCGCGAGTGGGTTCGAACCACCGACCCCTACCATGTCAAGGTAGTGCTCTACCACTGAGCTACGCGCCTGGATGAAGGGGAAAGGATACCCAAATAAACGTCGTCTGGCAAACGTCGGTACCGCCGCTACGGTCGCTGTCAGGCGAGCAGGTCGGCCAACGGAACAGACA
Source organism: uncultured Salinisphaerales bacterium (assembly GCA_964646895.1). Classification (GTDB taxonomy): domain Bacteria; phylum Pseudomonadota; class Gammaproteobacteria; order Nevskiales; family CAZYIP01; genus CAZYIP01. The sequence goes on from CAZYIP010000020.1 coordinate 25,055, forward strand.
CCCCGGGCAAGCCTTCCGGCGCCAGGGTTTCGCCATTGTCGGGGCGCAGGGTCAAACGATAGGTTTCATTGCCCGGCTCGCGATACACCGTCACTGCATTGGCAGCACCGAGGTCCACCAGCCAGACCTCCGGAATGCCATAACGCGCATACAATGGCACCTTGAAATCGCGATCGTAGCGCAGGCTGCTGTCGGCGACTTCGATGATCAGGCGCACGTCTTTCGGGCCTGGCACTCGGTCACGGTAATTGGCATTCAGCAAAAGCGCCACGTCGGGCTGGAGTTCGGTATGTTCATCGAACCAAACGGGACCCTGACATCTGACCCGAATGTGCTCTGGCACTGTCCTGGCAAGCTGGTTAACGAATAAATCCACAACGTATGAATGACGCGAACCAATGGGTGCCATCTCGACCAACTCTCCCTGTACCAGCTCAACGCGGTCCTTTTCCTTCAAGATGCCCGCCTCGACCAGACGGTGAAACTCCGCTGTGGTCAACCGCCGCCGCTTGAACAGGGGCGCCTCCGCTTGTCGCTCCGTCATCATCGCCGCTGCCGCCTGAACCATATCCCATGCCTCCTGCCTGTTCTCCGGCTTGAGTATATCAGCCGGTTTCGGCCTGCACTCCGGGCCCCAACGCCATTTCGCGAATACGTCTGATCTGGTCCCGCTTCCTGGCTGCTTCCTCGAATTCCAGATTGCGGGCATGCCCCTGCATTTCGTTCTCCAGCCGCTTGAGTACGCGCGCCAGTTGCCGCGGCGGCATGGATTCGTATTCCGCGGCCTTCTCGGCCACCTGGCGGGTATCCTGCATGGGCCGATAATCCTCGTAGCCCTCGCGCATGACGTTTGCCACCGCCTTGCGAATGCCCTGCGGGGTAATGCCATGGGCGGCGTTGAATGCCGTCTGCTTCTCGCGCCGCCGCTCGGTTTCGTCGATCGCTCGCTGCATGGAGCCGGTCACCTGCTCCGCGTACAGGATCGCCTTGCCGTTGAGATTGCGCGCTGCGCGGCCGATGGTCTGGATCAGCGAACGGTCGGATCGCAGAAAGCCCTCCTTGTCCGCATCGAGTATCGCCACCAGGGAAACTTCCGGGATATCAAGCCCCTCGCGCAACAAGTTGATGCCGACCAGCACATCGAATTCCCCCAGGCGCAGATCCCGAATGATCTCGGCGCGTTCGACGGTATCGATATCCGAGTGCAGATAGCGCACGCGCACACCGTTCTCGCGCAGGTATTCGGTGAGATCCTCCGCCATGCGCTTGGTCAGCGTGGTTACCAGCACACGCTCGTCGCCTGCTACCCGATCGTGAACCTCGCCAAGCAGATCGTCGACCTGGGTCACTGCCCGCCGCACTTCCACTTCCGGGTCGACCAGTCCGGTCGGGCGCACCACCTGTTCCACCACCTGACCGGCATTCTCCGACTCGTAGGGTCCGGGCGTGGCCGAGACGAAGATCGCCTGCGGCATCAGGTGCTCGAACTCGTCGAAGCGCAGGGGCCGGTTGTCCAGCGCCGACGGCAGGCGAAAGCCGTATTCCACCAGCGTCTCCTTGCGCGAACGGTCGCCGCGGTACATGCCCCCGAGCTGCGGAATGGTCACGTGACTCTCGTCGATCACCATCAGCGCGTCCGGCGGCAGATAATCGAACAGGCAAGGCGGCGGCTCGCCCGGCTTGCGGCCGGAGAGGAAGCGGGAATAGTTTTCGATGCCGGCGCAGTAGCCCAATTCCTGGATCATCTCGAGATCGAACAGGGTGCGGCTCTCCAGGCGTTGCGCCTCCAGCAGCTTGCCGGCGTCGCGCAACACTTTGAGGCGCTCTCGCAGCTCGTCGCGGATATGACCCAGCGCGTCGATCAGGCGGCTGCGCGGCGTCACGTAGTGCGTCTTGGGGTAGACCGTGAGGCGCGGCACCTTGCGCAGCAATTCGCCGGTCAACGGGTCGAAAAAGCTCAAATTCTCGACTTCGTCGTCGAACAGCTCGATTCGGATCGCCTCCTCGCCGGAATCGGCCGGGTGTACGTCGATGACGTCGCCGCGCACGCGGTAGGTACCGCGCTTGAGATCCATGTCGTTGCGGGTGTACTGCATTTCCGCCAGACGGCGCAGAATTTCGCGCTGGTCGATCCGGTCGCCCCTGACCAGGTGCAACACCATCTTGAAGTAGAGCTCCGGGTCGCCCAGACCGTAGATCGCCGATACCGACGCGACGATGACCGTATCGCGCCGCTCCATCACCGCCTTGGTCGCGGACAGGCGCATCTGCTCGATGTGATCATTGATCGAGGCGTCTTTCTCTATGAAGGTGTCGCTGGAAGGCACATACGCTTCCGGCTGATAATAATCATAATAAGAAACAAAGTACTCCACCGCATTGTTCGGGAAGAATGACTTCATCTCCCCGTAAAGCTGTGCAGCCAGGGTTTTATTCGGCGCCAGCACCAGCGTCGGCCGCTGTACCCGCTGTATCACGTTGGCGATGGTAAACGTCTTGCCGGATCCGGTGACGCCCAGAAGCGTTTGCGCCCCCAGGCCATCTTCGAGCCCCTCGGTCAGCTGGGCGATGGCCGCTGGCTGATCGCCCGCCGGGCCCCATTCGGATTGCAGTTCAAATCGCTCTGTCATTGGAAATTCGGCACTCAGTCGAGTATGATTTACAGCCTTCGTCGCCCGCGAAACATGAGGATACCCTCTTGGAATTCAAGCTCTCCCAACGGGTTCAGCGCATCAAGCCTTCGCCCACTCTGGCAGTCACCGCACGCGCCGCCGAAATGCGTGCCGCCGGTCACGATGTCATCGGTCTCGGCGCCGGCGAGCCGGACTTCGACACGCCCGACCATATCAAGCAAGCGGCGGTCGAGGCTATCCGCGAAGGGTTCACAAAGTATACTCCGGTGGGCGGTATCCCCGGCCTCAAGAAGGCCATCGTCAGCAAGCTGGAGCGGGAAAACGGCCTGTCCTATGGCACGGACCAGATCCTGGTTTCGACCGGCGCCAAGCACAGCCTGTTCAACGTGATGCAGGCGTTGCTCGACGACGGTGACGAAGTCGTGATTCCCGCGCCGTACTGGGTGTCGTATCCGGACATGGCCCTGCTCGCGGGCGCCAGGCCGGTGACCATCGAAAGCGACTACGACAGCGAGTTGAAGATTACGCCGCAGGCACTGGCCGCCGCGCTCACGGAGCGCACCCGGCTGGTAATCCTGAACAGCCCGTCCAACCCGAGCGGCAAGGCTTATACGCGCGCCGAGCTGGCCGCGCTGGGCGAAGTCATCGAGCGGCACCCGAATGTGGTCGTCGTCACCGACGACATCTACGAACACATCCTGTGGAGCGGCGAGCCATTCAGCAATATCCTGAATGCCACCCCGGGACTATATGGCCGCACCGTTGTAATCAACGGCGTCTCCAAAGCCTACTCCATGACCGGTTGGCGTATCGGCTACGCAGCCGGCCCCGCACCGCTGATCAAGGCAATGACCAAGATCCAGGGGCAAGCCACCTCCAGTGCGACATCGATCTCGCAAAGGGCGGCCGAGGCAGCATTGAATGGCGGCAACGGCTGCGTCACGGAAATGGTCCAGGCATTCAAGCAGCGGCATGACTTCGTTTACAAGACCCTGAATGAAATTCCGGGCATCCGTTGTCTGCCCTCCGACGGTACCTTCTATGCGTTCCCCGACGTCAGCGGTGTGATCAACCGCCTCGAAGGCATTTCCGATGACACCGCGCTGGCCGAGATGCTGATCGAAAAAGCCGGCGTCGCCATGGTTCCGGGCTCCGCCTTCGGTACTCCTGGTCACCTGCGCCTGTCATTCGCCACCAGCATGGAGAACCTGGAACAGGCCCTGGAACGCACGGCGCGGGCGGTCACCTAGAACCTGACAAACGCGCCTTGAAGTCGTTGGGCCGTTCGCCTAATATACGCGTTCGCCACATAATTCCCCGGTAGCTCAGTCGGTAGAGCGGGTGACTGTTAATCACTAGGTCGGCGGTTCGAGCCCGTCCCGGGGAGCCAAATAAAA
>CAZYIP010000021.1:0-23056 GCA_964646895.1 uncultured Salinisphaerales bacterium
CCACATGATCGAATGCGCGCACGGCAGCGACGGCCGCGGCGGCGGTATCGAACGTGCACAGGAACTCCAGCTGCCGGAGTGTCGGCAGCATCATCGGCAAGCGCTGCGCCGCGTGACGCGTCAGCGCCTCCTCGGGCCTGATCCAGGCACAGGAGGTAATCTCGTTGCCGTCCGCGCAGGCGCTCTGATCGGGCGCCACGGCGGCGATGAAAAAACGGGTGTCGAACCGCCGCGGCGGACCGGGCGGCGTGATCCAGTGACTCAGATAGTGCAGGCGCTCGGCAGCCGGAACGAGACCATGGGTCGCGCAAACGCCGGCGACGTCGGCTCCGCCGTCGACCAGGGCGGCACGCACACTGGCGATACAGTCGTCATCCACCGCGCCACCGGTGGCGAGCAGAACCCCCGCCTCCTCCACGCATTCGCGTATTGCCGCCGCCCAGAAAGCGAGGCCTCCGCCTCCCACCAGCCGGCACGCCTGTTCGGCGCTCAGGCCACCGAGCGCCGGGCCCGTGCCCAATACACGATCTCTGACGTCGACCGCCCCGCCGGGGAAAACATGCATGCCGGGGCCGAAGCGCATGCTGCGGGCGCGCTCCGCAAGCAGGACTTCCAGCCCGTCGCAGCCGTCGCGCACCAGCACCACGGTTGCAGCGTCACGCACGGGGACTTCGGAAACAGGCATAGTGGCCGCCCCTGGATGTTTTTGACGATGACCGCGCCGATAGAGCATCCGCGCCGGATCAACCGGCCAGCCGACGGTGCGGCTGGCCGAACCATTATAGCCATCCCGTCGTACCGGCATGCGATAATCGCATGGCAAAACCGGTACTACGGAGGTTCGAACATGCCCGCATTGAGCCAGATTCGCATCCTCGACCTGTCCCGCGTGCTCGCCGGGCCGTTCTGCACTCAGATGCTGTCCGACCTCGGCGCCGAGGTCTGGAAGGTGGAATCGCTCCGCGGCGACGAGACGCGTCACTGGGGGCCGCCATTTCAGGACGGGGAAAGCGCCTATTTCCTCTCCACCAATCGCGGCAAGAAAAGCCTCGCCGTCGATCTCAAGGATCCCCGCGGTGCCGAGCTGGTGCAGCGGCTGGCGGGCCAGGCGGATGTGCTGGTCGAGAATTTCAAATGTGGCGATCTGGCGCGCTACGGGCTTGATTATCCCAGCCTCGCATCGCGTCATCCGCGTCTGGTGTATGCGTCGATCACCGGTTTCGGCCAGCACGGCCCGCGCGCGGCCGAGGCCGGCTACGACGTGGTGCTGGAGGCAATGACCGGCATCATGAGCGTTACCGGGCAGCCGGAGGGACCTCCGACCAAGGTCGGCGTTGCCTGGATCGACGTGCTGACCGCCCTGTCGACCGTCGTCGCCATCCTCGCCGCCCTGCGCGAGCGCGACGCCAGCGGGCAGGGTCAGCACATCGACCTGAGCCTGTTCGACGTCGGCTTCATGGCCATGGTCAACCAGGCACAGCGCTACCTGATGACGGAGGTGCCGCCGCAGCGCATGGGCAACGCCCATCCGCAAATCGTGCCCTATCAGACCTTTGCCGCCGCCGACGGATGGTTCATGCTCGCGGTCGGCAACGACGGTCAGTATCAGCGTCTGACCGAGGCCATCGCACAGCCCGCGTTGTGGACGGATGCGCGCTTTCGCACCAATGCCGGACGGGTAGAGGCGCGTGGCGAACTGGTCGGGCGGCTGGCGGATGTTTTTCGCGCCAGGCCGCGGGCGTATTGGGTGGACGTGCTGGGCGAAGCGCGGGTGCCCATGGCTCCGGTGTACGACATGGGCGAAGCATTCCGCGATCCGCAGGCGAAGGCTCGCGGCGTGGTGTGGGATGTCGAGCACAGCCGGCTCGGATCCACTCCGCTGGTAGCGAGCGCGCTTCAGCACATGAGCCGCACACCGGCACGCCCGGCGGGGCCACCGCCGCTGCTGGGCGAGCACACGCGCGAAATTCTGCGCGATGCACTCGACCTGGACGACAACCGTATCGCCGGCCTGATTCGGGACGGCGTGCTCGGCGCGGCGGATTTTTCGCGTTAGGCCTGCTCCCGCAAGCGGAGCAAAGCATCTTCAGCTTGAAGCGCCTGTGCGTGAATGATAAGTATCCCGCGTGCCATTCACGCACAGGCCCTAATCGCACGGGACATCGACCTGCTGGCGCAGAAGCTGCTCGATCTCATCGAATGGCCTTGCCGGGCTGAACAGGTGCCCTTGTCCGTCGTCACAGCGGATACCGACCAGGAAGCGCCGCTGCGCCTCGTTCTCGATACCTTCCGCAACGATGCGCATGCCCAGATTGTGGCCCAGTTGCACGATCGTCGACACCAGCACGCTGCTGTCGCAGTCGCTCGGCACAGCGGCCAGAAATCGCTGATCGATCTTCAGCGTCGTTATCGGCAGCCGACGCAGGCGATCGAACGAGGAATAACCCGTGCCGAAATCGTCCAGAGCGATTCGAAACCCGGCGTCGCACAGCCCCCGCACGGTGCGTTCCACCCGCGCCGGCCCGTCGATGACCGTGGCGCCTTCGGTGATCTCCAGTTCGATATGCGAGGCCTGCACGCCCGCCGCGGTGGCCATCCGCATCAGGCGGGAAGCCAGCTCCGGCTGCCATAGCTGAGCCATCGCCAGATTGACCGACACCGAGAGATCCGGGGCAATCGGCGTCCAGCGGCTGAGCGCATTGTATGCCTGCTCCATGACCCACTCGCCAAGCGGAATGATAAGCCCCGTCTGCTCCAGGATCGGCACGAACTTGTCGGGCACCGCTTCCGGACCCTGGCCGCGCGGCCAGCGCAGAAGCGCTTCTACCGCGCGGATACGGCCGTTGGCCAGGTCGACGATCGGCTGATAGTGCAACTGGAATTCCCTGCGCGCCACCGCGCGATGCAATCGCGTCTCGACCGACAGCCGTCTGCGGCGTGTGCGCGACAGGAAGGCCGAATAGAATTCGTAGCATCCGCCGCCGAGGGCCTTGGCAAAATACATGGCGCCGTCCGCCTGCGACAGCAGACGCGAGACGCTCGTTGCATCACGGGGAAACAGGCTGATACCGATGCTTGCGCTCAGGTAACGCTCGCCGCCGCGTACGACAAAGGGCACCTCCAGCGCCGCAATCACCCGGCGCGCGACATCGCCGGCAATCTGGCGCAGCTGCGCCACGTCGGTGGCCGCACTACCGCCGCGACCGGTGCGCGGCCGGTACGGCACCAGAATGATGAACTCGTCGCCACCCTGCCGACCGACCAGATCCTGCGCACGAATATTGCCCGCCAGGCGCGTTGCGACCTGCTTGAGCACCCGATCGCCGCTGGCGTGGCCAAGGGCATCGGTGATGAGCTTGAAGCCGTCCAGGTCAACAAACAGCACGGCACCGCCGCAGGCCTCGTCGCCCTTGCCGTGGAGCATGTTGCCGAGGACCTGGAGAACACGGGTCCGGTTGGGCAAACCGGTAAGCTGATCGCGATAGTCCAGCAGTGCAACCCGCTCACGCGCGCGCCGGGTTTCGGCACGATCGCGCAACACGCGAATGCCGTAAGCGAGCCCGTCGGCGGCGCGCGCCAGCAGTTTCCGCTCGCGCGCACCGAACACATGGGCCGCCGCCGCATGGATCACCAGCGCCCCGAACACGCTGTTGCCGGCGCGAAGCGGCAGTATGATCGCCGCGCCGCTGCCCGGCGTCGCACCGCCCCAGCGCGCCAGGGCCGGATGCGCTCCCATATCCTCGACCACCACCGGCTCTGCGTTGTCGATGGCGCGCCGTATGACGCCCCAGTTCGGCGCGTTGCCGTTGCAGCCTGAGTCGATCCGGGTCAGTACCTCTCCCGGCGCACCCGCGTGCGCCTGCACGGATACGGTGGGTATGGGGTCGTCGCCGACATAACCGATCCACGCGGCGCTGTAGATGCGCTCGGCAACGAGCGTGCGGCAGGCACTTTGCAGCAGGTCGGTTTCGCTGTGCGCATGCACGACCAGTTCGCTGAACATGCGTGCGACATTCAGTGCACGCAGCGTCTCCCGCAAGCGCTTGTCGGCCTGGGTCATCCCGCGCCGCTGAATCTCGGACAGGCGCCGCAGATGCAGCAGTGCGCGCAGGCGCGTGTTCAGCTCGAACGTGTCGAACGGTGCCCTGATGAGATCGAACACCAGTGGCTCCGCTTCGGGGAATGCCGCAGTGTCGATTATCAGCAGCAGCGGCAGACAAACGGGGTGCGCGGCACTGGTCAGGGCGTCGAGTCGCTGCCGATGATGGTGCAGCCCACCTTCGTCGGCCAGCACGAGCTCCACCTCGGCGTCGTTCGACGTGTCGGCAGGGCTGATCAGGCGGTGTCCGGTGATGCCATCGCGAATACTTTGAGCATGGCTCGGGTTCGCGACCAGTATCAGTATCGTCGCCATCCGGCCCACCCGCGTTCAATGAGGCACTTTTGTGTTGCGCGCTGCATGGTCCTTTGCAACCATCCCCTCCTCTGCATCTTCCGTGCAGTGTACCGTATACATATGCCCGCGGCGTGCGGGCCGCCGAATCAGGCGCGATCGTTGGCCAGCATATCCGCCTCGCGCGCCGATACGTCGATGATCAAATCGATGCCGGACACGGAGAAGCGCTCCGCCGCGGCCCGTGGGCGCGTATCACCGCCATTATCGAGTTCCCATTGTGCGTGACGCCCCAGCAGAGCGAGCGCGAGCGCCCGCCCAAGCGTCATCGCGAACCGACGAGCGCCACCTTCCAGGCTCTCGCTGTCATGCACGTTGTCGCGCAACCAGCCGCGCGCATGCTCGAAGGCGGCACCGGCGCGCTCCAGACAGCGCATCAGTTGCGGATCGGTGACGGCCCGGCGACAGTCACCGATCAGCACGGCAATCGCGTCGAGTCCGCCGGCCGAGCGGATCGCGCGCAGGGTATCCAGTGCGAGCACGTTGGTAGTGCCTTCCCAGATGGACAGCACCTGGGCATCGCGCAGCAACGCGGGAATACCCGTATCTTCGATATAGCCGGCCCCACCGAAAGCCTCGACCGCCTCGCTGGTCACCGCCACCGCCTGGCGCCCGGTCAGCAGCTTGGCAACGGGTGTGACAATGCGCAGCATGTCTTCCTGGCTCGACGTCATTTCGCCGCTGTCGCGACAACCAAGCAGCTCGACCACGAAAAAGCTCAGGTGCAGCGCGGCCTCCGCCTCCGCCTGCAGGCCCGCCAGCGTATCCGAATGCGCCGGCTTGTCGGCGAGCAGGCTGCCGAACGCCTGGCGCCGGCTGGCGTAATCGCGCGCCAGGGCGATGCCACGGCGCATGTAGGAGACTGCAGTCACCGCATTCCAGGTACGGCTGATATTGAGCAGCGGCGCGATCGCGCGCACGCCATGGCCAGTACCGGCAACCAGTTCGGCAGGAGTTCCGCACAGCAGCAGTTCGGCCGTCGGCACCTTGCGGGTACCCAATTTGTCTTTCAGCCGCAGCACTTCGATAGCATTGGGGCTGCCGTCGGCCGCGCGCGTTTCCACATAGAAAAGCGCGAGCCCCCGGGCCCCGTCCGGGTTGCCCTCCGGCCGCGCCAGCACCAATGCTATCTGAGACGTAATGGCGGATGTAAACCATTTACGTCCATACAGACGCCACTGGCCACTGTCATCACGCCGGGCGAGTGTCTCGCTGCCGGCAACATCGGAACCGCCGGTGGTTTCGGTCATCCACTGGCCGCTGGTCCAGAAGTGCCGGGGATCGCGGGTGGTCAGATGGGGAACGGCATGGTCGATCAGCGCCTTGTTGCCGGAGGCCAGCAATGCCTGCGCCGCGCCGTCGGTCATCGCCAGCGGGCAACTGTAAACGTCGCTGGCCGCACTGAACAGATACACCAGTGCGAACTGGTGAATGCGATCGAAACGGCCATGCCGTTGCTGATAGGCGGTGGCGACCAGGCCGTGCTCGGCGGCGATGCGCTCCGCTGCCTGCCACAACGGCGTCAGTTCGATCCGGTCGATGCGCCGGCCCCAGGGATCCCATTGCGTGAGCGCCGGCTCGCGCTGATAGTCGGCGAGCTGCATGCGATACAGGCGGCCGCCGGAAAGCGCCCCCATGGTCTCCAGCTCCGGTTCGACGGCGCGCAGCACCGTCGCCGGCAACAGCCGCCGCATCAGACCTTGCAGCGCACGGTCGTCGTGGTATTGGTTGCCCAGTTCGGGCGGCGCTTGTGTGAACAGATCCATTGCCGACCCTGCCGAATGGAATGCACTCGTCAATCTATTATTGCAGCTTATGCAGCAGGAGTGGCGAACGGAGACGGCGAGGCGGTCTTGCGGTGTGTGCCGCATCCCGGCGCAAAGAATCGCCGGGATGCCCTGTAACCGACAAGCGGATGCTATTCGGTCGGCGTGTACAGCGGTGATGGCTGGGACGAGAAATATGCCGCCAGGTCAGCGATGTCAGTGTCACTGAGGTTGCCCGCCATGCCGTTCATGATCGCGTTTTTGCGGTCGCCGGAGCGATATTGTTCCAGGGCGTGAATAAGGTAATCCTCGTACTGCCCGGCGAGATCCGGAAACTGGCCGCTCTTGCTGACGCCACCTTTGCCATGGCAGCCTTCACAGGTCGCGGCTTTCTTGGCCCCGGCAGCGGCGTCGCCCTTTGCCATCGCCGCCGTCGAACAGAGGGCGAAGATGCAAACCGGAATGATCAGCAAACGTTTCATGGTGTATTCCTTGGAGGTGAACGATTACTTGTCGGCTGGCTTCGGCTGTGAAAAATAGGCTGCGATATCCTCGATATCCTGCTCGCTCAGCGACGACGCCTGCGCTTCCATGGTCGGGAATTTGCGTTTGCCCGTTTTGTAGTCCTTGAGTGCGCTGATGATGTATTCGGCGTGCTGGCCGCCGATCTTCGGCACATGACGGGTCGGGTAAGGCACCTGGTAGGAGGGAATGCCGTGACAGCCGATGCAGGTATTGGCCTTGATTTCGCCCGCCGCGGGGTCGCCCTTGGCAAACACCGGACTGATGGCGAGCGCGGACAAAGCCCCTGCGGCAATCGCCGCGAACGCGATTTTCGACATTATCGGTCTCCTGGATTTTTAAGATTGGAAACGCAGCTTGACTCGATATGCTCAAATAAAACGCGTGCGGAGTCAATTGGAAATCTTTACAGTGCGGCATTGTGACGCGCTCGGTGAACGCGCAAGGATAACGTTTGTCATGCAACAGGCAACCCGGTTCGTTATTTCCGGAACGGTACAGGGCGTGGGATTTCGCGCCAGCGCACAACGGGAGGCCCGGCGCAGCGGCGTCCGCGGCTGGGTGCGCAATCTGCCGAATGGAGGGGTGGAGGTTGTCGCCGATGCGCCCGACATGCGGATCTTTGTCGAGTGGCTGAATCGCGGGCCGCGCCTGGCGCATGTGCGCGATGTCGCGCGCACGACGGTGGAAGTCCCCGCCCTGCCCGAGGACTTTCAGATTCGCTGAGTCCTAGGCTCCTAGCCCAGTTCCAGAGGCCGGTTATAAGTGAACGAGAACGAATAGGTCTTGGGGCGGTTGCGTCGCTCGCGGTAGTCCGCGATTTTCTCCAGCCGCGCCGGAACGCCCATCAAGGTATCCTGCGCCTTGCGCCCACGGGCATTGAGGTTGGTGAGGTTGGCGACATCCCAGTACCTGAGTACTTCCACCACGATGTTTCGATAATCCCGGGGCCCGTAGATCCCGGACTTGTAGACCACTTCCGCCATGGCGTCGTACCCGGGCATGGTATGACCGGGCATGCTGAAACCGGAGATCACGGCGAGTGCCGCTTCCAGTGCTCCGTCCGGGTCTTCCTCGACGAGGCCCTTGAAAACACCACGATAGAAGGCGTGATGGCGGGCTTCGTCACTGGATACCCGTTCCAGGATATCGGCGATGGTCGGATCGTATTCACGCGCGACACGGCCGGTATTCGCGTGGGCGACCTGGGTGGCACGTTCCTGCAACGACGTGTAGGCCAGCAGGCGGTAGGGATTGCTTTCCCAGTTGGGATGAAATCCGGCTTCGATGTAGAGATATTGCAGTTTGTCGAGTTCGCTGGACTGGTACAGACGCGCGGCGCGCACGTAATCGCGGATGACGCAGCCGTGCCGGTCCTCCTCTGCCGTCCACATGCTGTTCCACTTTGCCCAGACGCTGTCGGGGCCGAGATAATAGGAAATCAGACGGTGGAAGTGTGGCAGCCCTTCTTCCGTCAGGAGGTTGAGGGCGAGGGATACGCGCACCGCATCGGGAAGCCCGCGCGCCCGTTCCGGCAGCTGCTGGAGATTGCGCAACTGTTCGTCGGACATTTGTTCGTCCGCCGGAAGCAGTTCGCTCGGGTACCACAGACGCCGCTTGCGCTTGTGCCGCTGCATGAGCTCGGAGACGAGCGGCTGCACCGTCTCGAGCACCTCGCGTTGGCTGGCGGGTGGTGCATCGGTGGATGATTGCTGCTCGATTACATCGGGCATTGATGATCTTCTCCTCATCGCGGCGGCGTCATGGTGGCGGGGACTGTGAGTTGCGGACCCGGACCGGTAAACGAACGCTGACACGATGGATGTCTGCAATAGGCTTTCGGAATTGTAACGTGTATGGGAATTGCGGGCATAGTCGGGTAATCGGGGTGTCACGCAGCGATAAGATTGAGGAATTCGCTTCGGGTGCGTGAATCCTGGCGCAGGGCTCCAAGCATGACCGAGGTCGTCATGGATGAGTTCTGCTTTTGTACACCACGCATCATCATGCACAGGTGGCGTGCCTGGATGACGACGCCCACGCCGCGGGCATTCGTGACTTCCTGAATGCAATTTGCAATCTGACGGGTAAGGTTTTCCTGAATCTGGAGTCGGCGTGCGTAAACATCGACGATGCGCGGAATTTTCGAGAGCCCGATGACCTTGCCTTGTGGCAGGTACCCGACGTGGCATTTTCCGATGAACGGAAGCAGGTGATGCTCACAGAGGGAATAGAGCTCGATGTCCCGGACGATGACGAGTTCGTCCATGTCGGAGTCGAAGATCGCGCCGTTGACCAGTTTGGGAATGTCTTCGCGATAGCCGTTGGTCAGGAATTCGAAGGCGCGTGCGGCGCGCTTCGGCGTGTCCTTGAGGCCGGCGCGCGAGGGGTCTTCGCCGATAGCGCGGATGATGGTTTCAAAAGCGTCTTTCATGAAATGTTGCGTCGCCTGAGCGAAGTTCGTGTAGTGCTATTGTCGCATAAGTGGGACCGTGGAGTAGCGATTTTGAAACCGGGCCGGACGAGCGGCAAACGGCAGCGGAATGCGATCGGACAGCGGGTTAAAAGACTTTGGATGTATGACTTGATATAAAGACTACGGCGATATTCGATTATTCGTTTTTATTTTTATATTCACCAGGTTAACAGGTCTGTACCGATTGCTGGGGTGCGTTTTGGACCGCTGTTCGGTGTGTTTGCAGACGGTGTCCGGTGCGAATCGGACCGCCATCCAGGTCATCTTCGGTGCGTTTTCGACCGGTGATGCGTGGACAACCATGTGGACTGGAGTGCTACCTGTGCGGACGCGGACGAACTTCGCGGGCGACAGGATAGCGTTCGGTGCGTTTTCGACCGGTCTCCAGTGGACAGACATGGGCTTTGGTGTGTTTTCGACCGGTATCCGGACGCACATTCGCTCTGTTGCGTGCGTTTTCGACCGGAAAGCTGTGGATAACTCACTCGGCAGGCCGTAAAGCTCCTTTTTTGTACCCTCCAGGGCCGCATCCGGTGCGCCACGATCGCCCGGATATGCCGGAAGGCGTGTTTGGGCGCTGATGCGGCCGCGACATGCCCCCCTGCCCTCCCGCTAAGCGCAGGATAAATCAGCGGATTCGCGTTCGGTGCGTTTTCGACCAGAGTGTCAGCGCGCGACGTGCAGTATATAAGGAGTCTTGCGGCCGGTGCCGGAGATCTCATAGCTGCTGATCCAGCCAATCTCCGTGAGCTGCACCATGATGGCGCGAAGATCGCGCATGAAGGATTTGAAGTCGCGCATGTAGAAAATCGTGGTGCGCAGCTTTTCGCAGCCTATGGTATAGAGCCTGGGCTGGCTTGAGAGAAAGCGGTGGACTGCCTTTCCGGTATCGCTGAGCTGGCGGCGCACCTGCCAGTCGATGTAGGTGAAGTCCTTTTCCAGCCACTGGGCGATGACCGGGGAGAACTGGACGAAGATGACCGAGTCTCGTTCCCAGGACTCCCACAGAACGTCGTAAATCCTCAAGATGCCACCGCGTGCGGCGACGCGCGGAATCTCGGTCTCGAACTCGAGCGAGGTGCGCGCAATGCGTTTGATTGACTCGAGCGTATCGCGCGTGGAGCGTCCGCCGTCGCTGCGGCCGAGAAATTTCTGGATATCGGAAATCAGGCAACGGGTCCAGTGCACCACGGAACGGGGATCAGGCGCATCGGCATCGATCGCTTCGGCGAAGTCGAGGCTGCCGACGGGGAGATGTTCGCGCGGAGCGACCACCCGCGAGTCGCGCAGGTGCACCAGTGCGTACAGGGTGTCTTCGTCATAAATGGTGAGCGCCGGTCCATTGCGGATGACGCTGCCCCAGGACGTGGAGATACGCAACCGGGCATCTTCGATCAGTGCTCGCTGGGAGCGGGAGAATCCGGGTGCGAATATCGGCACCCGGGTAAAGAATGTCGGCAGCTCGTCGGCGGGCGGAAGCCGCGTCCGTTCGATCAGGCCCTGGCGCTCGGCGGGCAGAGGCAGTGTGAGTTGGCGGTTGAGTGCTTTGCGCGAACCGAATCCGCGATTGCGAGCCACGCCGGACGCCGACGGAATCGGACGGATGGCAGCTGCACTGTTTCCCTCGGTCATGGGTCGCCTATAATGTTTCTCGTTAGCTAAAGTTTGCCTAAGCTGCTACCGTTTGGCAAATTTATAGACTAATTACCAAAAAATTGCAAAGTAAGGCCGTAGCAAGGAGTGAGTATGCAGGCTGCCGACCAGATATTGGAAGAGATCCTCCAGCGTTCGCAAGTGATCTTGCAGAACATTCGCGCAGAATACTTCGCGCCGGATGCGAAAAAGTATCTCAAGCGCCGATTTTCAATTACGGAGACGGCGCAACTCGTCGGGAAGAGCGCGCAGGCGATCCGCGACGCGGAGGCCCAGGGTCGGGTGCCGGAACCGGAAAAGGACCCGCGTACAAACCGGCGCATTGGCTACCGTATCGAGGATGTCAACCAGCTCCGCGATCATTTCGGGACACGCCCTTTTCGTGGTGAGAGCGATGATCCCTGTGTACTTGCGGTACAGAACTTCAAGGGTGGGGTCGGCAAATCGGCCGTCACGACTCACCTCGCGCAATACCTGGCCATTCGCGGATACCGGGTGCTGGTCGTCGATTGCGACAGCCAGGCGACGACCACGGCATCCTTTGGGTATATTCCGGACGAGGAGATAATGCCGGAGGATACCCTGCTGCCCTTCTTCGAAGGAAGCGAAAGCGACCTTGGCTACTGCATCAAACAGAGTTACTGGGACGGGTTGCACCTCATTCCGTCGTGCCTGCTGTTGTACAACGCCGAATATTCCCTGGCCGGATACCAGGCGCACAGCGACCCGAGTGAGTACAAGTTCTATCATCAGCTGGGCATCGGCCTCGAGACGGTCAAGTACGATTATGACGTCGTCGTGATCGACAGCCCGCCGGCGCTGGGCATGATCAGCATGAACGTGCTGTACGCGGCCAATGCCATCGTCATCCCGGTGCCGCCGGCGATGTACGATTTCAGCAGCACCATTCAGTTCTTCAAGATGCTGCGGGAAGTCATGACCCGGATTGGCGAAGAAAAGGCTTTCAGTTTCTTCCGCATTCTGATTTCCAAGTACGAAGCGGGCTCCGCCTCGCAGAACATGTTTCTGCAGATGATGCGCGATTTGTACGGAAGATTCGTCATGGACTCGGTTATGTCGAAGACCGCGGAAATCCAGAACGCATCCACGGCGTTCAGCTCGGTGTACGAGCTGGAGGGGGCGTCGACCTCGCGGCGGACGTACGCGCGCGCCCTGACGATCCTGGATACGGTCAACGGCGAGATCGAACAGTTGATACGATTGACCTGGCCGACGCACGCAAAGCGCCTGCGCGACAAGGGCATCATAGGAGGTTGATCATGGCCAAGAGCAATTGGAAAACGGCGATGGGTAACGCGATCGACGCCGCGAAAGGGTCGCTGGATGAGCGCGGCGACCTGATGGGGCACGAAGTGCAGCTTGCGCCGGGACAGCGCTCGGCAAGCTTCTTTCAGGCGGCGGCGGGCAAGCGCCGGCAGGTGGTGGAATACAGCGTGGACCCGCGCCGTTGCCGGATGTGGCGCTACCACAATCGGCTTCAGGACTACATTACCCGCGAAAATACGAGCGAGCTGATCGAGAGTATCCGCGTCAACGGGCAGCGGCAGGCAGCGCTTGCGCGGGAACTCAAGGATGATCCGGACTACGACTACGAGCTGGTCTACGGGGCACGGCGGCGGTTTGCATGCGCGGAACTGGGGATCGAGCTGCGGGTACGCGTCACCCGGATGAGCGACCGCCTCGCATTGGCGGAAATGGATGCGGAAAACCGGCCGCGCAAGGATATCAGCGATTATGAGCGGGCACTGGATTACCGGCGCTGGCTTGACGATGGACTGTATCCGAACCAGAGTGAACTGGGCGTGGCGATTGGCGTCAGCAAATCGTGGCTGAGCCGGGTGCTTCGTCTCGCGGACATGCCCGCGCAGGTTGTCAATGCTTTCGCGAGTCCCCTCGATCTCAGAATCGAGTATGGCTATGAGCTGGCGAAGTTGTTGGAGGACGCGGACCGGCGCAAGCGGATAATTGCGGAAGCGAAACGCTTGAGTGGCAAGAATCTGGAGGCGCAGCAGGTGTTCCGGCGTCTGGCGGCGGTGGCCAAGGAAAGGCAAAAGGAGAGTCGGGGTGTCATCGAAACCATCTCCAATGAACAGGGCATGCCGTTGTTCAAGGTGGCGCGGGACCGAAATGGCCTGCTGCAGTTTC
Organism: uncultured Salinisphaerales bacterium; assembly: GCA_964646895.1. Lineage (GTDB taxonomy): Bacteria > Pseudomonadota > Gammaproteobacteria > Nevskiales > CAZYIP01 > CAZYIP01. Next base: position 13,037 of record CAZYIP010000021.1, read on the forward strand.
GCTTCGAGAAGGGGGTCGGCAAACGGCCCAGAGATGAGGTGCGGCGGGCGCTGCTTGACGCCGTCGACCGCTTCATTTAGGCGGAGTTTCGGTGCCGAAACTCCGCAACAGCTTAAATAACAAGAAAATTCCCGTTTTCCGCCCTGGCTGCAAAATGTTCCACGTAGAACATGTTTCGGCACACGCACGTCACCAGGGTGGCCGAGTGGTGATATGCCATGTCCTCTGAGTCTGCGGGTCCGGGGGCCGTTGCACAAAATATCCGGCAGATCCCGATCGACCGCATTCGGCCGGGTCCGCAGCAGGCGCGGCGGCACTTTGATGCGGATGCGCTGGCAGAACTGGCCGCCTCTATCGCCGAGTCCGGTGTGATTCAACCCGTGGTCCTGCGGTCGTCTGCCGACGGTTACGAATTGCTGGCGGGTGAGCGCCGGTGGCGCGCCAGCCAGCTCGCGAGACAGGAATTCATCCCCGCACTCATTCGCGACGATTTGTCGAATGACGAAGCACGTGTACTCGGACTGGTCGAAAATCTGCAGCGGGAGTCCCTGACAATTACGGAAACAGCCGAGGGTCTGCACACGCTCGGCGAGCGTTTCGGGCTGACCCACGACGGGATCGCCGCCAGAATCGGTAAGTCCCGCGTATACGTCACCAATTATCTGCGAATCCTGAAGCTGGACCAGCGGGTACGGCGCTTGCTCGACGAGGGTCGACTGTCTCTCGGCCATGCAAAAATCCTTGCCGGTTTGCCGCCGCATCTGCATATCGCCCTGGCGCAAGAGGCTGCGCGGCTACGATTGTCGGTACGCGCGCTGGAGCGCCGCTGCGCTCGGGCCAGGGACGCGGATACGGCCGGAGCACCCGCCGCTGCAGACGCGGATGCGGACTTGCGGGTGCTCGAGGATGCGCTTGCGGACCTGGTTGGCAACCCGGTTTGCGTGCTCTTCGACAAGGCAAGCGGCAAGGGCTCCTTGCGGATCGACTTTGGTGATCTGGCGCAATTGCAGGGAATTCTCGAACGGCTCGGCTATCGGCCGGACGGCCATAGGTAATGCCCGTCCGGCCGGCGATGAAGCCGGCGCATTGTATGCGCGGCGTTCACGGCGATTCGCGGTTGTATCGGCACGAGCAGCAAAGCTGCAGTGATGGCTGTTCGATCACGCGGGGTCGGAAGGAGCCTCCCGCTTCCGCCGACGTTCGCCTCGATGTCCTTCTCGATAGCGATACGCCGGCAGGGTGCGCAGAAACGGTTCGGATTCGAGCACACGGCCCGCGCGGCGCTGCCTTCGCGCCTCGCCCTCGTCAAATGCACGAAGTGGCTTGAGCGCTGGAAATGGATCTCCGGGGCGTGCGGGAAACAGCAGCGGCAAGGCGACGGTCATCTGCTTTCGCTCCCAGCCCGGCTCGTTTTCCCGGCGCCATGCCAGGTTGGCGCGGACATGCGGAGGTTCCTGATCCACCAGAGCAAGCATTTCGCCGGGCCCGATATAGCCGAGCCGGGTAATGTCCGACACGATGAGATCCGGATAGGGAGCCCGCGGCAGACGCTGCTCCAGTATCGTTTGAATGTCTTTCGCGCTGCGCCGGCGTACCCGGCGCGTTCGTGCCCACCCGAATGCAATTCGTGCCGGCCGTCGGTGCATCAACCTCAGATGACGGTACACCTGCATGCGGTGCAACCGTTTCAGCCCTTCGTGCGCAAGGACGTACTCGGTCAACGTCTGGGTGCGAGGCGGATGATCCGGCACCGTCGATGGTCGCGAAACGCGCACCTTGTCCATTGCCTGCAGCAGCTCGCGCACCCGATCCTTGCGAGCATTCAGAATGTTGGCCAAACGCAGGGTTTCATCGCCGGCCGCCAACACGCCGGGGCATATGATGCTTTCCCGTGGTGCCTGATCGTCGACATACAAGAACTGCGTGAGAATATCACCGCCCAGCGTCCGGGCCTGCAGCGGGTCGCTGCTTTGCCATATCCAGCAGGGCAGGGGTGCATCCCGAAGGATACTCAGCCGGCATGCGTCCGCGGCGTCCGTCATGCCATGCCACGCCGTGATGAACTGGCTGTGCAGGGTGGTCGTTGAATCCTGATCACTCATGGGATCCTTTCCAGGGTTATACATGGATCTGTCAACAGTAACGATAGCAGACAAATCGTGTTGCCGGAAGCACGCGAATGCCTTGTCATCGGATCGAGCATAACTTATACATGGGTAAATATATTTCGGAAACAAGATTGCCCGTTTGTGGCTGAACCGCAGTTGTTCGCCGCGCGTTACAATGTTCGTCTCACTATCCGGACGCCTTCATCGCTGATTATCCGCGGAGCCGTGTCATGCCTTTCATTTCGAGCAATCCCGCAACAGGTCGGACAATGGAGCGCTTCGCACCACTGTCCGAGGCTGCGGCATGGCATGCGGTTGACGCGGCGGCCGTCGCCGCAACCGGCTGGGCGCGGCGATCCCTGGACGAACGGGCGGAATGGGTGCGGCGGATCGGCGATCGTATGCGCGAGTGCCGGGACGACAATGCCCGTTTGCTGACCCTGGAGGTTGGCAAACTCTGGCGCGAGGCGCTCGACGAGGTCGACAAGTGCGTTCGCGTGTGCGACTACTACTCCCGCCACGGGCAGGCATTGCTCGCCCGGGAGCATGTCATCGAAGGCCGTGTCATCGATTATCGACCGCTTGGCCCGGTGCTTGCCATCATGCCGTGGAACTATCCTTTCTGGCAGTTCTTTCGCTTCGCGGCGGGGGCGCTGATCGCCGGCAACACGATTCTCGTCAAACCGGCGGAGAGCGCGCCGCAGTGCGCCCACGCCATCCAGAAACTGATCGATGAGGTGGGGTTGCCGCGCGACGTGGTGCAAACGTTGCTGCTGGAAGAGCCGGCGACCGAGGCGCTGATCGCCCATCCGCGGCTGCGTGGGGTGACCCTGACCGGCAGCGTGCAGGCGGGACGGGCAGTGGCTTCCGCGGCGGGCAGGTATCTGAAAAAGAGCGTGCTGGAGCTGGGAGGATCGGATCCGTTCGTCGTGCTCGACGATGCCGATGTCACGGCCGCGGTCGAGGGGCTGGATCATTCCCGGTTCAAAAATGCCGGCCAGAGCTGCGATGCCGGCAAGCGCTGCATCGTTGACCATCGCATAGCGGATGTGTTCATCAAGCGCTTCGCGCAGCAACTGCCGACACGCATACCGGGCGACCCCTTCAGTGAGCACACGACCCTCGCGCCGCTGGCGAATCGCGCGGTGCTGGAGCGCCTGCAGGCCCAGGTCGCGGATGCGGTAGAGAAGGGCGCCCGCTGCGTTCAGGGCCCGCCGGCACCGGCGGCGTCAGGGGGCTGGTTTCATCCGGCGACGCTGCTGACGGAGGTGCGCCCGAATATGCGTGTCTATCGCGAGGAGGTATTCGGGCCGGTAGCGGTGATCCTCGAAGCGGATGACGAGGCACACGCGCTGCGCCTCGCGAACGATACCGCTTTCGGACTCGGCGCCAGCGTCTGGACACGGGATGTGACGCGTGGCGAGCGTTTCGCGGTGCAGCTCGAATGCGGGATGGTTGCGGTGAACAAGCCGCTGAGCAGCGATCCGCGCTTGCCGTTCGGTGGCATCAAGGCGTCGGGCTACGGCCGCGAGATGGCCCGGGAGGGTATTCGCGGGTTCGTCAACGTCAAGGTGCTCGGCCGCCGTCAGCGCTGACCTCATCCGCTAGCGGCTGCGCTGGCGCTTGCGTATGGCGGCGCGCTCCAGCGCCGCGACCCATTGACGGACGCGCGCCCGTTGCGCCCGGGGCAGGTCCACGAACGCCGCACCCACGCGCAGGCGATGCCCATGCGCCGCCGTGCGCCGCGCGGATGCAACATGCAGCGTGCATTCAACCGTGTCGTCCTCGTTCAGGCACAACACGGCGCCGGGCCAGGTGCTGCCGGGCTGCAACGGCGCATCGGGCGGAAACAACGCACCGACGCCCCCCAGGGACAGGTCGTGGATGGTGCCTTTCAGAAGCCCGCCGTCGACCTGGGGGACGCTGAGCGAGGCACCGCTGGCAATGCTGACCTTGACCCGGTGAAGGGCGCGCCGCTGCGCGTAGTCGATCTGCCGCGGGTGCGCGATGCGGTAAAAGTAGACGCCGTTTTCCTGATCGACGCTATTGACGACCAGCTCGAAGCGTATCTTGCCGCCATTGTGGGAACCGATTGCGGTTGCCCGCCCGGTCTCCACGAGACGTGTATGGCCCGCTGCCGGCAGCAGTTCGTCCAGAATCAGTTCGCCGGTATCGGCGTCCAGGGCCAGGATTGCGCTGCGAAATGTTGCGGCGCCGCCAACACTCACCTGTAGCAGTGATCGCGACGTGCACAGGGCCTGCAGGAGATGGCTGATCAGCGCCGGCCGCGTTACCGGCTCGAATGGCGCAAAGCCGGCATCGGGGGGCGCCTGTTGACCAGAATTCACGGTTTGTGCCTCGTCGGACGTGGCGGACACGTACTCCTTTATACGCTGCCCAGGCGACGACCGCCGGGAGATGAAGCCGGACGCCCGGCTACGGTGTATACGGCAGGTTTGGCCGGTTGCCCGCGCAGCACGCGCAGAGCGCCGTCCACGAACTCGCGCCGCTGGTGGATCACCCGACCGTTGGCGGCATTCAGCCGCTGGCATTCGGAAACGTGCCTGACAAGCGCCTGCCAGAGTGTGGCGATCTCGTGCCGGTCCGTCTGCCCGTCCGGCAGCCAGGCATCCGTCGCCGCGTCGCGACCGCTGGCTGCGATCCAGCGCCGCCGCCGCTCCTCCGCCGTGCCCAGCCTGTGCAGCAGCGCTTCCTTGGTCGCCGCAATCCCGGCGAGGTTCTCCGCAGCGTCGGACTGCTCCAGGGCCGCGTGTTCTTCCCGCAAGGCGTCCCGCAGCGCAGTTGCGGCCTCATCCTGGTCGCGCAGCACAGCGGCCAGTTCGGCCTGCCATGCTTCGTCGTCGTTCATTTGAATTCGAACTGAAATATCTTGTCCGCGACCCGCGCGGGGGCAATCTGATAGCCGCCATCGTCGATAGCCTGGCGTACGCGTTCCACCCGCTGGCTGTCGACCACCGGCATGTCGCCGAGCTGGTTCTTCAGCTCTCCGAGGCGCCGGGCCGTATCGGTCAATGTCACGGAATCATCCCGTGGGGCCTTGACGTCACGACCCTGCCCCTTGTCGGTGGCCGCGGGCGTCGACGGTGTCGCGCGAGCGCCGGTCGTCTTTGGAGCGCCGGGCCCGGGAAGGTTGTCGATTTTCATTGTGCTCCTACCTGCTCGTCTTTCCGTTTGTGCGGGATCTTGTCGACCACGGCTTGTGCATGGACGCCTCCCGGTCGATGTCCGCGACGGCCTTTTGGCTTCGTTGCGTTAGCGGCAATGCGCAAAAAATCTTTAGGCACGAACGCTCACGAGCCCGTCCGTACCTGACCGGGTGCGACGGCGATGCCCTGCACGATGCGCTTCGAGTGCGGATTGCGCACCCGAACCAGATCGCCGCGCGCGCCATCCGTGAGCGCATGACCGGACATGCGCACGGCCAGCGCGTCGCCGCCCGCGATAATGGTAACCGTTTGACCACGGCGAACCAGCAGTGGTGCGCTCAGCACTGCGGGTGTCAGTACCGCGCCGGCTCCCACCGCGCGCTTGAGGACCTTGCCGACGGCGCCGGCCGCATCGGTGATGTATCCGAATGGCAGTTTCGTGGTATCGCGCTCGCGCCAGCCGAGATCGTCGGCCGCGATCACCTGTCCGCGTGCCAGCGCATGCCGTGCCACCGCCACCCGCTCCTGCACGGCCACCTGTACGGGGACATACAGATGCCATGGCCGTTCGCCGGTGCAGCGCACGCCCACCGTGACGCGACCGGACGTGCGCCCGCCAGGCGGCAGCGACGTCTGCAGCGGCACGGAACAGGCCGGCAGGCGCAGGCGCGGGTCCAGCGCACCGACCTGGATCCGGACCTGGCGATGCGCCGAAGTCTGCGTCCGGGATGCCATGAAGTCTCTTGCCGCTGCGCGAATACTGTCGTGGCTCTGCAATGCCTGGGCGGCACCCGCCGTGGGAACGGCCATGGCCATTGCCAGTATCAGCGCGGGCATGGATATCAATGAACGCATCCGCATGATGGCGTTACCTCGCGTGGTTCGGTATTTGCCGCTGTTAAAAAGCAAATACCGTGCCGAAAGGTGATTATCCGTCTCCGATCTCAAGCTTTTGCGGCAACCGTCGCTATAACGGAGTGTGTGCCACCGGACGCGTTTGATCGGGAGGCGCAGCGGTTGCAGCGCATTTGTCGATGGGAGCGAAGGATGTCCGCACTTTTGGAAGGCGTCAACAGGCGCACACAGCTGGTCGGCCAGAATCGGCTGGAACTGCTGTTGTTTCGGATCAAGGGCAAGCAGCAGTTCGGTATCAACGTGTTCAAGGTGCGCGAGGTCGTGGCCTGCCCGGCGCTCACCCGGGTGCCGCACTCGCACGCGCTGATCCGCGGAGTGGCTCGCCTGCGTGGCCAGACCCTGCCGATCATCGATCTGGACCGGGCCCTGGGCGGTGCGGGCATCGCGGAGACCGACGTGACGTTCGTCATCGTCACGGAGTTCAACTCCAGCGTGCAGGGTTTCCTGGTGACCGCGGTCGATTCGATCGTCAACGTCAACTGGGAGGACATGAAGCCGCCGCCGCGCGGCATCGAGCGCGGCAGTTACATGACGGCGATTACCCAGATTGGCGACAGCCTGGTGGAAGTGGTCGATGTGGAGCGGGTGCTGGCGCAGGTTCGTGGCCTCCAGGCCGAGGTCTCGGCATCGTTTGCCGCCAGTGAGGGCGTCGACGAGCGGGCGATACTGGTGGTGGATGATTCCAGCGTCGCACGCAACCAGATTCAGCGTGCATTGAACAGCGTGGGTCTCGATTGCGTGCTCATGCGCAATGGCCGCGAAGCGCTGGAAACACTTCAGGGCTGGGCCGCCGAAGGCCCGGTCGGTGAGCGGATTGCCATGGTCATCTCCGACATCGAGATGCCGGAAAAGGACGGCTATACCCTGACTCAGGACATTCGCCGCGACCCTCACCTGGCCGACCTGTACGTGCTTCTGCACTCGTCGCTGAGCGGCGTATTCAACGAGGAGATGGTGACTCAGGCGGGCGCCAACCGCTTTCTGTCGAAGTTTCATCCCGACGATCTGGTTCAGGCGGTACTGGATCAGGTGCGTGGTTGACCGGCAATGGAGGTGGCAAGAGTTTGCCGCTTCGGCAGGTGATGCCGGCGGCCGCAGCGGTTTCCGCTGGGGGCGCTCTCGGGTATCGTGTTTGCCATGGATGCGGTGAGTTCGAAAGACAACGCGATGTCGCCTGAGAACTACGCGAGCTTTCGCGCACTGCTGGCGAAGGAAAGCGGGCTCGTGCTGGGCGCGAACAAGCAATATCTGGTGGTGAGCCGGCTGCTGCCGCTGGTACGCGAGGCGGGGTTTGACTCCATCGACGGGTTGCTCGACGCCGTGCCCGGCAATGCGCGTCTGCGCCGTCGCGCGATCAACGCGATGATGACGCACGAGACTTTCTGGTTTCGTGACGCCGTGCCGTTCAATATTCTCGCGGAGCGGGTACTGCCGGAGCTGGCGCGGCGTTGCCGGCGGCCGTTGCGCATCTGGTCCGCGGCGTGCTCGTTCGGCCAGGAACCCTATTCCATCGCCATCACGATCGAAGAGACCCTGCGCAGGCAACCGGGGTTGATAGCCGGCGCCGAGATTCTGGGCACGGACATTTCTCCGGCGGCCCTCACCCGCGCGGCTGCCGGCATCTACAATGAGCTGGCGGCCGCGCGGGGGCTGTCGCCGGCATTGCGCGAATCCTATTTCCGTCCGGGCGCCGAGGGATGGATCGTGCGGTCGGCGGTGCGGCGGCATGTGCGTTTCCAGCCCCACAACCTGCTCGACAGTTACGCGCTGCTGGGCCGTTTCGATATCATTTTCTGCCGCAACGTGCTGATCTATTTCGCCGAGGCGACCAAGCGCGACATTGTCGCGCGCCTGCGCGAGGCCCTGAATCCGGGCGGTTATCTTTTTCTGGGGGCGTCCGAATCGCTCATCTACTACTCGAACGCTTTCGAGACCGTGCGCTGCCAGCCGGGCGTGGTTTATCGGCGTTGTGACGGTTGACGTCCGGGGGGCGCGCGGGGAAGCGGTGGCGGCATTTCCTCGTTTTCGTTCGCGGGAATCCGGCGCCTTTGGCATGCCGCGCCACCTGGCAGCGTGACAACCCGGGCGGCAAAAGCTCGCCGCCTGCCGCCCGTTCCCGGAGACGGCAAAATCGTTTCCGATTGATTAAAAAGAAATTTCAAAATCAGGCACGCTAATTGCTGCATTCCTCCGGCAAGACGATTTCAGCGGAGGCGGCATGGCAATTTCCTTCGATCAATCCCTGGCGGTTCACCTGCGGGCGCTGGCACTGAGCACGCGCCGCGGGGAGCTCATCGCCTCCAATCTCGCCAATGCGGATACGCCGAACTACAAGGCGCGTGATATCGATTTCCGCGCGGCGATGAATCAGGCGCGGCAGGATGCATCGCTGACGCTCGTGCGCACCAGCCCGGAACATTTGTCGGCGGCGGGCGCGGGTGACGGTCCCGGCGTGGTCAGGTATCGCGTGCCGAGCGAACCGTCGCTGGACGGGAATACCGTCGATACGCAGATGGAACAGGCGCGATTCGCCGAGAACGCGGTGCGCTACCAGGCTGCGCTGACCTTCATCGGTGGCCGTATTCGGACGCTGCGCCTGGCAATCAAGGGGCAATAGCATCATGGGGCTTTACAACATCTTCGATATCGCCGGTTCCGGCATGGGCGCGCAGGCGGTGCGGCTGAACACGGTGGCGAGCAACCTGGCCAACGCGGATGTGGTAGCGGGTTCGCCGGCGGATGCGTATCGGGAGCGGCAGCCGGTATTTGCCACCGTGCTGGATGCCGCCGCCAGCGCGCCCGGATTGCGGGCAAATGGCACGGATGGCGCGCCGGTGCGCGTGGTGGGAATCCGGGAAAGCCAGGCGCCGCCGCGCAGGAGCTACGAGCCGAACAATCCGCTTGCGGACGGCGACGGTTATGTCTATCGCTCCAACGTCAACCCGATCGAGCAGATGGCGAACATGATCTCCGCGTCACGCAGCTACCAGAGCAACGTCGAGCTGATGAACACCTCGCGGCAGTTGCTGGAGCGCACCCTGCGCCTCGGTCAATAAGGTGGAAATTCATGACCAACACAATTAACGACACGAACCCCTACGCCGGGCTGGGCGCGAGTGGAGCGGCGGCAGGCGCCGCGCCGGATGTCCTCGACCAGAATGCCTTCCTGCGCCTGATGATCACCCAGCTCAACAACCAGGATCCGACGAAGCCGCTGGACAGCGCCCAGTTCATGGGCCAGCTGGCGCAGTTCGCCACCGTGACCGGTATTCAGAGCCTGCAATCCACGGTTGACCGCATTTCCGCGCAGAGCGGACCGGCCCGTGCCATGCAGGCCGCCGGTCTGCTTGGCCATCAGGTGCTGGTGTCGTCGAACACCGGTTATCTGCCGGAGGGTGGGAGCCTGAGCGGCGCGGTGGCGCTGCCGGATGGCGCGAGCGGGGTAAAAGTCGGAATCTACAATGCCAATGGCGAGCAGATCAAAACGATCGAGCTTGGCGCTCAGGAGCCTGGCATGGCGCAGTTCTCGTGGGCCGGTGTGGACTCCCAGGGGCAGGCATTGCCGCCCGGGCAGTATCACCTGAAAGCCGAGGCGACGGTTGCCGGGAAAAATCTGGCACCGGAATTGCTTGTAGATGCACAAGTGGACAGTGTGAGTCTCGCCGGCCAGGGGGGCGGCATCGAGCTCAATCTTGCGGGGCTGGGCCCGGTGCAGCTCAGCGACGTGAAGCGCATCGACTAAACAACCGTCCCGCGGCAGCGAGACGCCATAACCCCCTCTCCCGCCTGCGGGAGAGGGGAGGATGTCACGGTTTTATTGGGAGAAAAAC
>CAZYIP010000021.1:23156-29039 GCA_964646895.1 uncultured Salinisphaerales bacterium
CCCTCTCCCGCCTGCGGGAGAGGGGAGGATGTCACGGTTTTATTGGGAGAAAAACAATGATCTTCGGTAGCGCGCTCAGCGGTCTTAACGCAGCTTCGACGGCCCTGGAGGTGACGGGCAACAACATCGCCAACTCCGGCACCATCGGCTTCAAATCATCTCGCGCGGAGTTCGGTGATATCTATGCGGTCGCCTACGACGGCATCAGCGATCAGGCGGTGGGGCAGGGCGTGCGCCTGGAGGCCGTGACCCAGAACTTCAAGCAGGGCAACGTCGACAACACGGGCAACAACCTCGATATCGTGATCAACGGACGCGGCTTCTTCATGCTCGACGACGGCGGCGCGCGCGTGTTTTCCCGCGCCGGGGCGTTCCAGGTCGATCGCGACGGCAATGTGGTCAATTCGAACAACCAGGGTCTGCTGGTGTTCCGTGCCATGGACTCCGCCGGTACGTCGTTCGACACCTCGAATCCGCAGCCGCTCAACATCGCCACCGCCGAGGGGGCACCCAGGGCGACCACGGAAGTCAGCGCCATCGTCAATCTGAGCGCGCAGGCCGATGCGCTCGGCGCCGGCACGATCGATCCGTCGGATCCTTCCACGTTCACCTATTCCACGCCAGCGACGGTATATGATTCGCTCGGCGCGAGCCATTCGGGCGTGACCTACTTCCGAAGGGTCGATGGCGATCCGGCCCTGTGGGACGTACGCCAGGTGATCGACGGCAACGTGCTCACGCCGACGGTGGCGTCGCCGGACGATCCCGATCAGGCGCGCCTGCAGTTCGACTCCAATGGTCTGCTCATCGGGCCCGCCGACGGCAAAATCGCGTTTAACGCGTATTCGCCCGGCAATGGCGCCTCCGATCTCGGCCTGACCCTGAATCTGGATGGCAGCACCCAGTACGGGGACACCAGCGGCGTCAATAACCTGACGCAGGACGGCTATACCACGGGCCAGCTGCACGGGATCAGCGTCAGTGACCAGGGCGTGATCTCGGCCAGCTATACCAATGGCCAGTCCAAGGCACTGGGCAGGATCGCGTTGGCCAATTTCGCCAATCCGGATGGCCTGCAACAGCTGGGCGACACCACCTGGGGCCAGACTTACGCCTCCGGCGAGGTTCAGCTCGGTGGTCCCGGCAGCAGCGGCTTTGGCCAGGTTCAGTCCGGCGGTCTGGAAATGTCCAACGTGGATCTGTCGCAGGAACTGGTGAACCTGATCACCGAGCAGCGTAACTTCCAGGCCAATGCGCAGGTGATCACAACGGCCAACAACATCACCCAGACCATCATCAACCTGCGCTGAGACGGGAGATAGCCGACATGGATCGCTTGCTCTACGTGGCAATGTCCGGGGCCAAGGAAACGATGCTGGCCCAGGCGGTCAATGCCAACAATCTGGCCAACGCCAATACGACCGGCTTCCGCGCGGACCTCGATGCTTCGCGCAGCTTCGCCATCACCGGGCCGGGCCACGACGCCCGCGCGTACGCGATGACCACCGACAGCGGTGTCGACACCAGCGCCGGCGCGCTGCTGACGACCGGGCGCGCGCTCGACGTGGCGGTGAGCGGCGACGGCTGGATCGCGGTGCAGGCACCGGATGGCAGCGAAGCCTATACCCGCGCCGGCAACCTGAAAGTGGACAGCAACGGGCTGGTGACGACCGGCGCCGGTCATCCGGTCATGGGCAACGCCGGGCCGATCGCGGTGCCGCCGTTTTCCAAGATCGACATCGGCGGCGACGGCACCATCTCCATCCGGCCGCTGGGGCAGGGGCCCGAAACCCTGGCCACCGTCGATCGCATCAAGCTGGTCGACGCGGACCCGCAGGCGCTGCGCAAGGGCGACGACGGCCTCATCCACACCGCCGACCGGCAGCCGCTGCCGGCTGCTGCCGATGTACATCTGGTATCCGGCGCACTCGAGGCCAGCAACGTGAACAGCGTCGGCGCGATGGTGGACATGATTCAGCTCGCGCGCCGCTTCGAGATGCAGATCAACGTGATGAAAAACGCACAGGACAACGATCGCGCGGCGACGCGGCTGCTGCAGATCGGTTAAGGGGAACTACCATGGATCAAGCACTCTGGATCGCCAAGACCGGCCTCGACGCGCAGCAGACGCGCATGGCCGTGATCTCCAACAACCTGGCCAACGTCAACACCACCGGCTTCAAGCGCGGCCGCGCCAGCTTCGAGGATCTGCTGTATCAGAACGTGCGTCAGGCCGGGGCCCAGTCCTCGCAGAGCACCGAACTGCCGTCCGGGCTGATGCTTGGCACCGGCGTGCGTGTGGTGTCGACGGAGAAGCTGTTCAGCCAGGGCAACCTCGAACAGACCGACAACTCCCTCGACCTCGCCATTCAGGGGCGCGGATTTTTCCAGATCCTGCGCCCGGACGGGACCGTCGCCTATACCCGCGACGGTTCGTTCCAGCTCTCCAGCGAGGGGCAGATCGTGACCTCCGGTGGTCACCCCCTGCAACCGGCCCTGACCGTGCCGGCCAATACCCAGAGCATCACCATCGGTTCCGATGGCACGGTGTCGGTGCAGGTGGCGGGGCAATCGCAGCCGACCCAGATCGGTACCATTCAGCTCACCGACTTCATCAATCCGGCCGGACTGCAGCCGATCGGCGGCAACCTGTTTCTGGAATCCGGCGCCAGCGGTCCGCCGCAGACCGGTACGCCGGGCGTGAGCGGCGTGGGCACGCTGGTGCAGGGTTCGCTGGAAAGCTCCAACGTCAACACCGTGTCGGCGCTGGTCAACATGATCGAAACGCAGCGCGCCTACGAGATGAACTCGAAGGCGATCGCGACCGCCGATCAGATGTTGCGCTTCGCCACCAACAACCTGTAATGGCGCCGGCATGATACGAAAGCGGTTGTGCCGGTTGTTGAAGGCGTTGGCGTGCGTTGCTGCCGCCGCGGGGCTCGGCGCCTGTGCGATCGTGCCGCCGCATCCCGCCGATAATCCGCTGTACGTCGCAACGCCGCCAGTGGCGCCGGGCCAGGCCGGCCCGACCAACGGCGCCATTTACGAAGCCAGCCTCGCCACGCCGCTGTTCTCGGACGTGCGCGCGCGTCACGTGGGCGACAACCTGACCGTGATCATGGACGAAAAGACCGCCGCCACGAAGTCGGCGGACACGGACACGTCCAGCGACAGCGACATCGGCATCGACGCACCCACGGTGTTCGGCCGCGGTGTTACGCACAACGGTGTGCCCATCCTGCAGACGGAGATCAGCAGCAACAAGAAGTTTTCCGGCACCGGCGGTACCAGCCAGAGCAACCAGCTCACCGGCGCGATCACGGTGACCGTCGCGGCGGTGCTGCCCAACGGCAACCTGGTCGTGCAGGGCGAGAAGTGGATCACCATCAACCAGGGCCACGAGTACATCCGCCTGCGCGGCATCGTCCGTCCGGAGGACATTCGCGCCGACAACTCGGTGCTGTCCAGCGAGCTTGCCGACGCGCGCATCGCCTACGGCGGCACCGGTCTGATTCACGATGCCAACCGCCCTGGCTGGCTCACCCGATTTGTGCAGAGTGTGCTATGGCCATTGTGAGGAATACGCGACCAGAGCAATTTCCACTTGACCCGTCGTTCCCGCGAAGGCGGGAACCCGGTGCCTTTCTTCGGTTGTGCTGGCAAAGACGCTGGATTTCCGCCTTCGCGGGAATGACGAGTTCAGGCCGCACGGCGGATCAACATCATGTGGCCCTGATCCGCACCTTGATCATCGCGGCGGCATTGCTGCTGCTGTTCGGCGCGGGCCGTGCGCATGCCGACCGGGTCAAGGATCTCGCCTCGGTCGCCGGGGTGCGCAGCAACCAGCTCATCGGCTACGGGCTGGTGGTCGGCCTTGCCGGCACCGGGGATCAGACCAGCCAGGCACAGTTCACCATACAGAGTATCCGCAACATGCTGACCCAGTTCGGTGTGACGCTGCCGCCGAACGCCAATCCGCAGTTGAAGAACGTGGCCGCGGTCATGGTCAACGCAAGCCTGCCGCCGTTCATGAAAAACGGGCAGACGATCGACGTGACGGTCTCCTCCATCGGCAACGCCAAGAGCCTGCGCGGCGGCACCTTGCTGATGACGCCGCTGCACGGCGCCGACGGGCAGGTGTACGCCATCGCCCAGGGCAACGTCACGGTGGGCGGCGTCACCGCGGGCGGTCAGAGCGGTTCCAGCATTCAGGTCAACATCCCCAGCGCCGGGCGCATTCCCAATGGCGCCACGGTGGAGCGTACGGTAGAGACGCCGTTCACGCGGACCGATACGGTGACGCTGAATCTGCACAGCCCGGATTTCACGACCGCCGAGCGTGTGGCCCAGGCCATCAACGAAAAGCTCGGCGCGGGTACCGCCACGCCCATGGATGCCGCGTCGGTGCGCGTGCGCGCACCACAGGCACCGGGTCAGCGTGTCGCCTTCGTCTCCGAGCTGCAGAATCTGCAGGTCGAGCCGGCGGAAGCGGCGGCGCGGGTCATCGTCAACGCGCGTACCGGTACCGTGGTCATCGGCAGCCACGTGCGCGTGTCGCCGGCAGCGGTTTCGTCCGGCAATCTGACGGTCACCATCAGCGAAAATCCGCAGGTCAGCCAGCCGGGGCCGTTCTCCAACGGTGTCACCGCAATCGTGCCGCGCACGCAGGTGGAGATCGAGCAGCAGAAGAATCACATGTTCCTGTTCGACCCGGGGGTGTCGCTGGACGCGATCGTGCGTGCAGTGAATCAGGTGGGCGCGACGCCGCAGGATCTGGTGTCGATTCTGGAGGCATTGCAGAAAGCCGGCGCGCTGCACGCGCAGCTCATCGTCATCTGAGGCTTCGTGATGGCCGTCACGGGCTCGATCTACACCGATTTTCAGGCACTTCGACGGCTGCACACCGCGGCCGAGCAACACGCGCCCGGGGCCGCGCGGGAGGCGGTACAGCAGTTCGAATCGCTGTTCGTGGGCATGATGCTCAAGTCCGCGCGCGCCGCCACGCCGGGGGGTGGTTTGCTCGACAACAAGAGTGTCAAGCTCTTTCAGGGCATGCTCGACCAGCAGGTCGCGGTGGACCTGTCGCGCCGTGGCAGCATCGGTCTGCAGCCGCTGATCATGCGCCAGCTTGGCCTGACGGCCGAGACGGGTACGAAGCCGGGTCGGTCCACGGGGGCTTTTGCGGCACCCTCTCCCGCCCCTGCGGGGCACCCTCTCCCGCGAGCGGGCGAGGGGAGTCAGATCACGTCCCCTCTCCCCTGGGGGAGAGGGGGCGCCAGGATGCTCCCACTGACCTCACCCCATCCCCCGCTGCGCGCCGCGGCCAATCCGCCGTGGCGGCCCGAGTCGCAGCTCGACTTCGTACGTGACCTGTGGCCGCATGCGGTTGCCGCGGGGCGTCAGCTCGGCGTGAACCCGCGGGTACTGGTGGCCCAGGCCGCACTGGAAACCGGCTGGGGGCAACATGTCATTCAGCGCCCCGACGGCAGCAGCAGCTACAACCTGTTCGGCATCAAGACCGGGCATGCATGGGACGGCGAGCACGTGAACGTGCCGACGGTGGAATATCGCAACGGCGTCGCCGTGCGCGAGACGGCCGGCTTCCGCGCCTATTCGTCCCTCGACGACAGTTTTCAGGATTACGTGCGCCTGATCCAGGGCAATCCGCGCTACCGGCAGGCCGCGCAGGCCGAGGACCCATCCGCCTACCTGCACGCCCTGCAAACTGCCGGCTATGCCACCGATCCACACTACGCCGACAAGATCGAGGCCATCCTGCATGGCAGGACCATGGCCGCCGGCACGCCGGAGCATACCCATGATCTGTAGCCGTCGTGGCTTGTGTCGTTCCCATGGCGCCAGTGGAGGCTCTGATTGTGGGAG
>CAZYIP010000022.1:0-28182 GCA_964646895.1 uncultured Salinisphaerales bacterium
AGCGGCTTCAGCCGCGATTGAGGCAGCAGCGCCTGGCCGGAAGCACAGCATCTCCTGCAGGCACCATATCTCTTACCGTCGCGCCATTTCCCGCAGCACGAACTTCTGGATCTTGCCGGTGGAAGTCTTCGGCAGCGGCCCGAAAACCACGTGGCGCGGCGCCTTGAAGTGCGCCATGTTGTCCCGGCAGAACGCGATCAGATCGGCCGCTTCGGCAGCAACGCCCGCCTTCAGCTCCACGAATGCGCACGGGGTTTCGCCCCATTTTTCGTCAGGGCGCGCAACCACGGCGCAGGCCAGCACGGCCGGATGCCGGTACAGCACATCCTCGATCTCGATGGACGAGATATTCTCGCCTCCGGAGATGATGATGTCCTTGGAGCGATCCATGATCTGCAGGTAGCCGTCCGGGTGCACCACGGCCAGATCACCGGAATGGAACCAGCCGCCGCGAAAGGCCTTTTCCGTCGCTGCGGGGTTCTTGAAGTAGCCTTTCATCACCAGGTTGCCGCGAAACATGATCTCGCCCAGCGTCCGGCCGTCGCGAGGCACCGGTTGCATGGTCTCCGGGTCGAGCACGTCGAGCCCGAACAGCACATGATAGCGCACGCCCTGACGCGACTTGAGCCGCGCCCGCTCCTGTGCCGGCAGATCGTCCCATTCCTTTTTCCACGCACACGCCACCGCCGGGCCGTACACCTCGGTCAGCCCGTAGACATGGGTGACGCGAAAGCCCTCCTCCTCCATGCGCTCCAGAATCGACGCCGGCGGCGGCGCGGCTGCGGTCATGGCCTTGACCGGATGCGGGAGCGGGCGCCGCTCCTCCGGCGGAGCATTGACGATCATGCTCAATACCGTGGGCGCACCGCAGAAATGGTCCACACCCTGCTCGGCGATCGCGCGATAGATGCTTTCGCCGCTCACCTTGCGCAGGCAGATGCTGGTCCCGGCGAGCGCCGCCAGGGTCCAGGGAAAGCACCAGCCGTTGCAGTGGAACATGGGCAGAGTCCACAGATACACCGGATGATGCGCCATGTCCCAGACCGTGGCGTTGGCCAGGGCGTTCAGGTACGCGCCGCGGTGATGGTAAACCACGCCCTTGGGGTTGCCCGTCGTTCCCGACGTGTAGTTGAGCGAAATCGCGTCCCACTCGTCGTCCGGGTAAGTCCACGCGTAGTCGGGATCGCCCTGGGCGAGAAAGGCCTCGTAGTCGGTTTCGCCCAGCCGGCGCCCGCCTGTGATATCCGCATCCTCGATATCGATGACCGGCGGCGGGTGATCCATCAACGCCAGAGCCTCGGCCACCACATCCGAGACCTCGCAGTCGACGAGCAGCAGGCGCGCCTGGGCATGGCTCAGAATGAATGCGATGGTTTTGGCGTCGAGACGGATATTGATGGTGTTGAGCACCGCGCCGCTCATGGGCACCCCAAAGTGCGCCTCGTACATCTCGGGAATATTGCCGGCGATGATGGAAACCGTATCGCCCCGGCCCAGACCGCGCGCGGCAATGGCGCCGGCCAGGCGACAGCAGCGGCGGTACGTCTCGGCCCAGCTGTAGCGACGCCCGTTATAGACCACCGCCGGATGATCCGGAAACACCTCGGCGGCCCGTACCAGCAGGTTCAGTGGTGTCAGCGGCGCATGGTTGGCCGGGTTCTTGTCGAGATCGACATCGTATGGATTCGCGACGGAGCCGTTCTCGGTCATGGCGCCTCTCCTCACTGTTGCCTGCGTATCCGTCCCGCGATCGCGGCTGAAGCCGCTCCCACAAACCGGGTCGCAATACTCCAGGCCGAGCGCCTCAGCGCCGCCCGGCGCTCATCTTCAGGCGCAAGGCATTGAGCCGGATGAAACCTTCCGCATCCTGCTGATTATAGGCGCCCTTGTCATCCTCGAACGTTGCCACCGCTTCGTCGAACAGACTGTCGTGCTCCGACTTGCGTCCCACCACCAGCACATTGCCCTTGTACAGCTTGAGCCGCACCACCCCGTTCACCGGCCGCTGCGATTCGTCGATCAGCGCCTGCAGCACGCGCCGCTCCGGGCTCCACCAATAGCCGTTGTAGACGACCGTCGCATAGCGCGCCATCAGTTCGTCCTTCAGGTGCGCCACCTCGCGATCCAGGGTGATGGATTCGATCGCCCGATGCGCCCGCAGCAGGATGCTGCCACCGGGCGTTTCATAGCAGCCGCGCGACTTGATGCCCACGTAGCGATTTTCCACGATATCGAGGCGACCGACACCGTTGCGCGCGCCGAGATCGTTGAGCGCCGTCAGCACGCCGGCCGGCGTCATGCGCTTGCCGTCGACCGCAACCGCGTCGCCGTTCTCGAAGGTCAGATCGACGTACACCGGCTCGTCCGGCGCCTGCTCCGGCGCCACCGTCCAGCGCCACATCTCCGCGTCCGGCTCCACCCAGGGATCCTCCAGCTCCAGCCCCTCGTAGGAGATGTGCAGCATGTTGGCATCCATCGAGTATGGCGACTTGCCCTTGCGGGTGCTTACCGGAATCCCGTTCTCGGCCGCATAGGCGAGCAGCTTCTCGCGCGAATGCAGATCCCATTCGCGCCACGGCGCAATCACCTTGATGCCCGGTTTCAGCGCATAGGCGCCCAGCTCGAAGCGAACCTGGTCGTTGCCCTTTCCGGTCGCACCGTGAGCAATGGCGTCGGCACCGGTGGCCTCGGCAATTTCGACCAGCCGCCGCGCGATCAGCGGGCGCGCGATCGAGGTACCGAGCAGATACTCGCCCTCGTAGATCGCATTCGCGCGGAACATGGGAAATACGTAATCGCGCACGAATTCCTCGCGCAGATCCTCGATGAAAATCTCGCGCACTCCCAGCGCTTCCGCCTTCGGACGCACGGCGTCGACCTCTTCCCCCTGCCCGACATCCGCGGTGAAGGTGACCACCTCGCAACCGTAAACGTCCTGCAGCCACTTCAGGATGACTGACGTATCCAGCCCGCCGGAATAGGCAAGCACTACCTTGTTGATGCCGGATTTGGCCTGCGACATCGGGAGCCTCCCAGACTGTGTTTGGTATCGAAAAAGACGGTCGATTATAGCAAGGTGAAGGTGGGCGAGGCCGCGATGGTCAGTTGAAACAATGTACTCTGCTTACCAGAAGGCAAACTTGCGGGAGCGGCTTCAGCCGCGATTCTTCCCCGATTATCGCGGCTGAAGCCGCTCCCACAATGCTGTTACACCTTATCAGGACAATTCGAATGGATGAACTGACCATCACCCGCCCCGACGACTGGCACCTGCACGTGCGCGATGGCGCCGTCCTGCAAACGGTCGTGCCGTTCAGCGCGCGCATGTTCGGCCGCGCCATCATCATGCCCAACCTGAAGCCGCCGGTGACCACCGCCGCCCAGGCGGCCGCCTACCGCGAGCGCATTCTGGCCGCCGTGCCCGCCGGCAGCGGTTTCCAGCCGCTGATGACGCTGTATCTGACCGACCGCACGACACCCCGCGACATCGGGGAAGCCGCCCGCTCCGGCATCATCCACGGCGTCAAGCTCTATCCGGCCGGTGCCACGACCCACTCGGATGCCGGCGTCACCGACCTCGCACGGCTCGCCGATACGCTGGACAGCATGGCCGAGCACAGCATCCCGCTGCTGGTGCACGGTGAAGTCACCGACCCCGACGTCGACGTCTTCGACCGCGAGGCGGTCTTCATCGAGCGGGTACTGGCGCCGCTCACAGACCGGCACCCGAACCTCCGGATCGTTCTCGAACACGTCACCACCGCCGAAGCCGTCGAATTCGTACGCACGGCACCGGCCAACGTCGGCGCGACCATCACGCCCCAGCACCTTCTCCACAACCGCAATGCGCTGTTCAAGGGCGGTTTGCGTCCGCACGCCTATTGCCTGCCGGTGCTGAAGCGGGAGCGTCATCGGGCGGCCGTGCTGGAAGCGGCCATCAGCGGCAGCGGGAAATTCTTCCTCGGCACCGACAGCGCGCCGCACGCGCGCCGGGCCAAGGAATCCGCCTGCGGTTGCGCCGGCATCTTTTCCGCGCCGACCGCACTGGCGCTGTACGCCAGCGTATTCGAGCACGCCGGTGCGCTCGATCGGCTGGAACAGTTCGCTTGCCATGCGGGCGCCGATTTTTACGGCCTCCCCCGCAACCGCGAGCGCATCCGCCTGCGCCGCGCGCCATGGCAGGTACCGGAACACTATCCGCTCGCCGACGCCGGGCACGACACGCTCGTGCCGATAGCCGCCGGCGAAGTGCTACAATGGGTTTGCGAATCGTGCTGACGCGACACCCGCAGGCGACCATATCGCCGTCTTTTCCTGCAACAAGGCCCCGACATGGAGAACCCGATCGACGTTGTGCCCATGGCCGGGCGTTTCCGCGGCTTTCTGCCGGTGGTCGTCGACGTCGAAACGGGTGGGTTCAACGCCGCCACCGACGCACTTCTGGAAATAGCGGCAACCACGCTGCGCATGGATCGGGACGGTGACCTGCACCGCTTCGAGACTTATCACTACCACGTCAAACCCTTTCCGGGCGCGAATATCGAGCAGGCCTCGCTCGCGGTCAATGGTATAGACCCCTACCATCCGCTGCGTCCCGCACTGCCGGAAAAGGAAGCGCTCACGCGAATTTTCAAGGCAGTGCGCGAGGCGATCAGGGAGAACGAATGCCGCCGCGCGATCCTGGTGGGCCACAATGCGGCATTCGACCTCGGTTTTCTGAACGCCGCCGTCGTGCGTACCGACATCAAGCGTAACCCGTTCCACCCGTTCAGTTCCTTCGACACCGCCACGCTGGGTGGCGTCGCCCTCGGCCAGACGGTGCTGCGAAGGGCCGCGGAAGCCGCCGGCATGGGCTGGGATCCCGACGCGGCGCACTCCGCGCGTTACGACACCGAGAGCACTGCCGATCTCTTCTGCCTGATCGTCAACCGCTTTCGGCCGGTGTACGAAGAATCCCTGCGCGGACGCGACTGACACCGTACCCAACGCTTTGATTACGAGTGAACTTCAACCGCAACCACCTGTCTCACTCGGACAGAGGGAGTCGGCGCATTCTGCGCTATATTTCAAAAATATCCGACAGCAAGGGCATTCACCATAAACTTCAACGCAATGGGAAGTTCGGGCGAAGCCGACACAGCCACGGCGAACGCCATGGTGGCACGCGCGGTGACCCTGTGCGCCGTGCTGCTGGCTGCATGCCTGATTTTGCCGGGCATCGCCCGGGCCGCGGACCCGCAGGACAATCCGCCGCCACCTCCTGCCGCGTCGCAGGCAGCAACCGCATTCACTCTGGAACAGGTCGCCGACCTGGCGCGGAAACTGGCGGCAAACGCTTATCAGCCGCCCAAGGACGACGTCCCGGACTGGCTGACGAAAATCAGCTACGACCAATGGCGCAACATCCACTTCGATGCCAGCAAGGCGCTGTGGCGCGGCGACAACCTGCCCTTCCACGTACAGTTCTATCACCCCGGGGCTTCTTATAACCATACCGTCAAGATCAACATCATCAGTGACGGCAAGGTGTTGCCCACGCGTTTCTCTCCGGTTCAGTTCGACTACGGCAAAAACGACTTTCGCGACAAGGTGCCGCCCGATCTCGGCTACGCGGGTTTTCGCATTCATTACGCCCTGAACGAGCCCGGCCACTATGTGCCGGTAGCCAGTTTTCTCGGGGCCACTTATTTTCAGGCGATCGGGCGCGGCCAGGATTTCGGGCTGTCCGCGCGCGGCCTGGCGATCGACACCGGCCTGTCCTCCGGCGAGGAGTTTCCCTGGTTCCGCGAATTCTGGCTCAAGAAGCCGGAGCCGGACGCCCAGCAGATGACGGTGTACGCCCTCCTCGACAGTCCCAGCATTACCGGCGCCTATCGCTTCGTCATCCGGCCTGGCGACGAGACCATCGTCAACGTCGAATGCAAGCTGTTCCGGCGCAAGAAGATCAACAAGCTGGGCATCGCGCCGCTCACCAGCATGTTTCTGTTCGGCGAGAATCGCACCGCTTACAGCAACGACTTCCGCCCCGAGGTACACAACTCCGACGGCCTGCTGACCCACTCCTCGGACGGCGAATGGATGTGGCGTCCGCTGGTCAACCCGGGCGCGCTGCAGATCAACGACTTCAGCATGGACAACCCGCGCGGGTTCGGCCTGATGCAGCGGGACCGGAACTTCGATCATTACCAGGATCTGAACGCCCACTTCGAACGCCGCCCCAGCGCGTGGGTGGAACCCCGCGGCGACTGGGGCAAGGGCCACGTGGAGCTGGTGCAGATTCCCTCCGGCAGCCAGGACAACGACAACATCGTCGCCATGTGGGTCCCGGAGGCGCTGCCGGACGACCTGGGCAAGCCGCTACACTTTGTCTATGAACTGCACTGGCTGCGGAGCAATCCGGACATACCTCCCGGTGGGCGCACGGTCGCCACGCGGCGCCAGACCGGCGGCGCGCAACGCTCGCACAAGTTCGTCATCGACTTCAACAGCGAGACGCTGCGCAAGCTGCCGGCGGACGCCAACGTACAGGCCGTGGTCAACGTCGATCCGGGCTGGAAACTTCTGAGCAGCCAGGTCGTCAAAAATGCCGTTACCGGCGGTTGGCGACTGACCGCCGTCGTTCAGGCACAGAACGACAAGCCGCTGGAGATGCGTGCCTACCTGCAACAAGCCAACAACACACTCACGGAGACATGGACGTATACAGTCAATCCCTGACCAAGCCGGGGCCGGCGCCCTACGTCGGGCTGGATACGCCGTCGGAACTCGCCGCCCGCCTGACCCTGGCCCGCAGTACGCTGGCACCGCGCGTGCCCTGCCCGCTGTGGCAAACGGGGTACGTCCGCGTCGGCCGCTATCTGGAAGCACTCGGCGCGGACCCCGCCGCCTATGAGGCACTCATCCGCCGTGTGCTCGTTCAGGCCGCGGAAAGGCCGGAGGACGAATTCATCACCGCCGCGCTGGCGCTGGTGCGCCGGGAGGCCAGGCACGGTGCGATTGCGACGCGACCGGCGATCAACCCCCTGCTGCTGCCGCCGGCCATGCCGGAACTGCGGCGCAGACACATGCGTCCGGTACCGCTGCGCCGCCGCGAGTTGCGCGACATCTGGGATCGCCATCTGCAGCCGCTGGCCATGGCCGTCGCGCGCCTGCTCGGCAGCGCGTACCGAACGCTGCAACTGATCACCTCATGAAACGCCGCAAAGCACCATGGGCGAGAATAGCCGCCGCCCGCCGCCTGCTGCTGCTGGTGCTGGTCATCATCCCGAGCATCATCGCCAGCGCGTACATGGCGGACGTGCTGCCGCACAAGGGCAGCACCCCGCTGGAAGTTGCCATCGTCGTGGTCTTCGGCGCGCTGTTCGCCTGGATTTCGGTCGGGTTCTGGGCGGCAATGTTCGGGTTTCTGGTGCTGGCGCGGCGCTACGATCGTCACGCCGTCACCCGCGCCCTGGACGGCCAGGATATGGACCACTTCGACCCCGGCGGGCGTACCGCCATTGTGGTACCGGTCTACAACGAAGACGTCGACCGTGTGTTCGCCGGCATCCGGGCGACGCGCGACTCGCTCGCCGCGGCCGGCGGCGTGGAGCATTTCGACTTCTTCGTGCTGAGCGACTCCACCGACCCCGATCACTGGGTCGAGGAAGAACTGGCCTGGGCGGAATTCAATCGCACCATGCCCGCCGGCTCGCGCATCTATTACCGGCGCCGGCGCACCCGCCTCAAGCGCAAGAGCGGCAACGTGGCCGACTTCTGCCGCCGCTGGGGCAGCCACTACCGCTACATGATCGTGTTCGACGCCGACAGCGTGATGTCCGGCGACACGCTCAAGCGCCTGGTGCGGATCATGGAGCTGCGCCCGCACATCGGCATCATCCAGACCGCGCCGACGTGCGTCGGCCAGAACTCGCTCTTTGCGCGCGTACAGCAGTTTGCCAATCACCTTTACGGGCCCATGTTCGCCGCCGGCCTCCATTTCTGGCAGCTTGGCGACAGCCAGTACTGGGGCCACAACGCGATCATCCGCGTCGATCCGTTCATCCGCTACTGCGCCCTGCCGCGCCTGGCGGGCAAACCCCCGCTGGGCGGCGATATCCTCAGCCACGACTTCGTCGAGGCCGCGCTCATGCGCCGCGCCGGCTGGGACGTATGGCTTGCCTATGATCTGCCCGGCAGTTTCGAGGAACTGCCGCCGAACCTGCTCGACGAACTCAAGCGCGACCGGCGCTGGTGCCAGGGCAACCTGCAGCATTTGCGACTGCTGTTCTCGCGCGGCCTTTATCCGGCACACCGCGCGCTTTTCGTGCAGGGCATCATGGCCTACGTCTCGGCGCTGCTGTGGCTGCTGTTTCTGGCGCTGAGCACCGCGGAGGCGGTGGTGGAGGCGCTGCGCGAGCCGGTTTACTTTCCCAAGGAGCACAGCCTGTTTCCGGACTGGCCGGTGTGGCAGCCGCAGTGGGCGCTGACCCTGCTGGCGCTCACCGGCGTCGTGCTGTTCCTGCCCAAGCTGTTCAGCGTACTGCTGGTCATGTTCAACGGTGAGCGCGCGCGCCTGTTCGGCGGGCGGGTGCGGCTGATGCTGAGCGTGCTGCTGGAAGTGATTTTCTCCACCCTGTTCGCGCCGGTGCGCATGCTGTTTCACAGCAAATTCGTATTCATCACCCTGCTCGGCCAGCAGGTGCAATGGAACAGCCAGAACCGTGGCGACAGCGAAACCGGCTGGCGTGAAGCGTTGGCCTATCACGGTTCCGGCACTCTGCTGGCGATCGCGTGGGGGGTAGCGGTCTTTCTCGCCAATCCGGCCTATTTCTGGTGGCTGACGCCGGTGATCGCGGCGCTTGCAATCTCCGTCCCCTTGTCGGTTTATTGCAGCCGCCCGTCGCTGGGGCGGTTCGCGCGCCGGCTGGGTCTGTTCCTGACCCCACAGGAAAGCGCCCCGGCGCCCGAATTCCTGGCCCTGGAGGCAGAACTCGCACGGCGGCAGGCACGCCGGCGCCTGCTGCCGATGGCGGAGCGCGCCGGGTTCGTGCGCGCGGTTGTCGATCCGGCAGTCAACGCTCTGCACCTGCGCCTGGCACGTCAGCCACGGCGCCTGGCCCCCGCCATCCGCGCATACCGCCAGAGCCTGTACCAGCGCGCGCTGGCGGGAGGCCCGAATGCCCTCAGCGCCGCCGAAAAGAATGTGCTGCTGTCCGACCCGCAGCAACTGCGCACGCTGCACCAGGCAGTCTGGAGCGAGCCGGACGCCGAGCGCGCCGCACGCTGGGGGCGCCCGGGCGGGCTGCACGCGGCGCGGGAAGAAGCGGCCACGATCCGCCACCCCTACGAAACCGCGGAAGCGCCGCAATGACGCGTCAGCGGTTTTCGCACCGGTAATCCGGGCAGCCGAAACGGGGCAAAGTTGCCCGTTTCGCAGTACCATCCCGGTATGACTGTGCGACCGCGGGAAATCGAACAGGGCGCCGGCGCCGCCGCACTGCAGGCATCGCTGCGCCAGATCGGCAGCATCGTCCTTGGCAAGGAGCGGCAGGTGCGTCTCGCACTGGCGTGCCTGCTGGCGCGCGGGCACCTGCTGATCGAAGACCTGCCCGGCGTCGGCAAAACCACCCTGGCGCAAACGCTGGCGCGGGCGTTGGGCCTGGAATTTCGCCGGCTGCAATTTACCAGCGACCTGCTGCCGGCGGATGTGGTTGGCGTCAACGTCTTCGAACGCACGGCGGACGGCAGCAGCGGTGCTTTCGTGTTTCAGCCCGGTCCGGTTTTCACCCAGCTCGTGCTGGCGGACGAAATCAACCGGGCCAGCCCCAAAACCCAAAGCGCGCTGCTGGAGGCGATGGAAGAGGAGCGCGTCACGGTGGACGGTGTGACGCGGCCCTTGCCACAGCCGTTTTTCGTCATCGCGACCCAGAATCCGCAATATCAGATCGGCACCTTTCCGCTGCCGGAATCACAGCTCGATCGCTTCGTCATGCGCATCGCACTGGGCTACCCGCCGTCCTCGGCCGAACACGCGCTGATTCAGGGCCGCGACCGGCGCGATCTGCTGCATGAACTCCGCCCTGCCCTGGACCCGGAACGGCTGCGTTCGCTGCAACGCCAGGCCAGCGAGATACACGTCTCCGGGGCACTGGTGGAATATATCCTCGCCCTGCTGCGCCACAGCCGCGAAAACCGGCACTATGGCGATGGCCTGTCGCCCCGCGCCGGCATCGCACTCAAGCGCAGCGCCCAGGCCTGGGCGCTGCTCGACGGTCGCGATGGCGTGCTTCCCGAGGACGTCCAGGCGGTGCTGGTCCCCGTCTGCGCCCATCGCCTGCACCCCCCGGACACCGGCAGCGATACGCGTGAGCTGGCCCGCCAGCTTCTGGCGGATGTGCCGATTCCGTGATGTTCCGCCCGGCACTGTCGGCAATTGCATGTTGCGGGGGCAGCGCGAGCCGCGATTCGTGCCTTCGGCACCGTCTGCCAATCGCGGCCTGCGCCGCTCCCACAGACATTGCGGCATTGGCGCTTTTCGCGGGAGCGGCGCAAGCCGCGATCGAGACAGCCCTCCCTGAGTCGCTTGATCGAATCCATGGAATCTCCACGATAGCTCGCGGTCACCGCTGCACCCGTGTGAGCGGCGCTCCCGCAAAAGACACCGCACCTGCTGTTCGGTGCAACGAAACATCATGCACCCGGCCGCTTCCGCCCCGGCTGTCCGGCCACGGCGCCTGAGGCTTCCGCGCTGGCCGCGCCGCCGGGTCCGCCGCGAACCCGGCCCGGTCACGATCAGGCGCCGCCGCATCTATATATTGCCGACCCGCGCCGGGCTGGTGTTTACGGTGCTGGTCGTCGTCATGCTGCTGGGCGCGATGAACTACAGCAACAGCCTGGGCACGGCGCTGGCCTTCCTGCTTGCGGCGATCGGCCTTCTCGGCATGCACCACGCGCACCGCAACCTGCTTCGCCTGCGCGTCTCCGGCAGTGGGGGCGAACCGGTATTCGCGGGCGACACGGCACGATTTCACATTCGGCTGGAAAACCGCACACGCCTGCCGCGCCTCGGCCTGCTGCTGGTCGTCAGCGACGGCCAGGGCCACCACAAGCGCACCAGCCATGCGGACGTACCCGCGGGCGGCACCGCCGAACTATGGCTGGACGTGCCGGCACCTGCGCGCGGCAGGCTGCGCTCACCCCCTTTTGTCATCGCTACCCGGTTTCCGATCGGTCTGTTCCGCGCCTGGTCCTGGCTGGATCTGGATCTGGAAACACTGGTTTATCCGCTCCCGTCCGCACGCGCACCGGTACAGGCACGAGGCGACGAAAACAACGGTCGGCGCCATCCGCTTGTGGCCGATGGCGACGAATTCACCGGACTGCGCGCCTACCGCCGTGGTGATCCGCCACGGCGCATTCACTGGAAGCGAAGCGCGCTCTCCGCCGATCCGGTAGTCAAGGAATTCTCGGACACCGCGCGGCCGGCATGCTGGATCGACTGGGATGCGCTGGCGCCGCTGCCTGCCGAGGAGCGCCTTTCGCGCATGTGCCGGCAGGTGCTCGATGCGCATCGCGACGGCGAACGCTACGGGCTGCGCCTGCCCGGCGTGCGCCTGGCACCGCAAGCCGGAGAAACCCACCGCCGCGCCTGCCTGCGCGCGCTGGCGCTGTTTCCGCACCACGGCGGTACCGCTTCATGAGCGCCATTCCGGCCCGCGCGACCCCGGCGCCGGGCTACTCCCACGATCCGCCACCCGCGCGCACGCTGCGCCGTCTTCTGCTGGTGCTGGCACTGGTCGTCGCGCCGCACGCCATGCACATGCCGCCGTGGATCACTGCGCTTGCCGTGCTGCTCGGCATCTGGCGCACGATGGCCACTTATCGCGCATGGCGGCGCCCACCCGCGTGGCTGCGGGTAATCCTGGCCCTTGCCGGTTTCGGGGGTGTCTGGGCGACGTTCGGGCACATCAACGGGCGCGACGCCGGAGTCGCCCTGCTGGTGCTGATGGTCGCCTTCAAGCTGACCGAGGCCGACACGCGCCGCGATGCGATCATCCTGCTGTTTCTCGGCTACTTCGTGCTGATTACGCACTTTCTGTTCGATCAGTCGATCGCCATGGCTGCCTTTCTGCTGATCGGCGTATGGCTGCTGACTGCCTGCCTGATCGATGTCAACCATCAGCCGCACGCCCTGCCCGCACGGACTGCGCTGTGGACCGCACTCACGATCGAATGCCAGGCGCTGCCCCTGATGGTGATCCTGTTCGTGCTGTTTCCGCGCATCCCCGGGCCACTGTGGAGCCTGCCGCCAGCGGGTGCCAGCGCGCGCACCGGGTTGTCGGACTACATGACGCCGGGCAGTGTCAGCCACCTCGCACTCAGCGATGCGGTGGCGTTCCGGGTACGCTTCGAAGGCCCGCCACCGCCGCCCCAGGCACGCTACTGGCGCGGACCGGTGTTCTCCCGCTTCGACGGCCGCACCTGGCGTGCGCCGCCATCGGAGACGGCCATCCCTCCCGTAGTCACCAGTCCCGCGGATGAAATCACCTACGAAGTGACGCTGGAGCCGAATGACAGGCACTGGCTGCTGGCGCTCGACATGCCGGTGAGTCGTCCCGCCGATGCGTGGATCACCGGCGCGGGGAATCTGCGCACGAATCGCCCGGTGGACGAACGCCGCCTGTATCGGGTGCGCTCGGCGCTTTCGTACCATTTGCAGCCGGCGGGGCTGGGGCCGTCGGAACGGCACCAGGACCTGTTTCTGCCCGATGGCGCCGCACCCGGAACACAAGCCCTGGTGGCGCATTGGCGAGCTTCCGGGTTGCATGGCATGGCACTCGCGCAGCGGGCGCTGCGTTTTTTTCACGACCAGCCATTCGTCTACACCCTGCAACCGCCGCCGCTGCCGGGACCGGCTCCGGTGGACGCGTTCGTGTTCGATACCCGGCGCGGATTCTGCGAACACTTCGCGGGTGCCTTTACCGTGATGATGCGCGCCGGAGGCATTCCCGCGCGTGTGGTCACCGGCTACCAGGGTGGCGAGATGAACGACGCGGGCGGCTACCTGATCGTGCGTCAGTCCGACGCCCACGCCTGGAGTGAAATCTGGCTGTCCGGACGCGGCTGGGTACGGGTCGATCCCACCGCCGCGGTCGCACCCGAACGCGTCGAACTGGGGCTGGGCGCGGCGCTGCCGGCGGATGCGCTGGTTCCCCTGATGGCGCGCCGCGGCGATAGCTGGATACACGCGCTGCGGCTGCGCTGGGACTGGATGAACACCGTCTGGGACCGGGCAGTGCTCGCTTACGGCCCATCGCTCCAGCAATCGTTTCTGGCGCGATTCGGGCTGCCCGACACGGGCCGCATGCTGCTCGCCCTGACCTTTGCGGTGACCGGTTTTCTGAGCGTGATCGGCCTGATCCTGGTTCTGCGGACCGGTACCCCGCGCGAGAGCGATCCGGTTCTGCGCGCCTGGCACCGCGTCACACACCGGCTGGCCCGTATCGGGCTCGCACCCGCCGCCACCGAGGGACCACAGCACTACGCCGAACGCATCGCTGCCGCGCGCCCGGATCTGGCCACGGACATACACGCGCTGGTCGAGCGTTACGTTTCGATTCGCTACGGGGGCCGCAACGGTCGCGCCGCCATCGCCGCATTCATCCAGCGGGCACGGCGGTTTCGCCCGCGCCGCCGCCGTTAGCGGCTCGCGCCGCCCCCACAAACCAAAGACTCGCGGCCACCACAGCACCGGTGGGAGACTCCATGTTCCCGGTCAAGCGTACTGAACGTTATTGAATCGTGTTCCATTTCTCCCTCTCCCGCCGGCGGGAGAGGGGACAGACTTGTGGGAGCGGCGCAAGCCGCGATTGACGGTGATGCGTTGTCGCAACCAATCCTATTCAGGCGCCCAGCCGAAGCGCTCCACCGTGCCCACGACATCGGTTTCGGTGACGATGCCGATGATCTGGCCGTTCTCCTCCACCAGTACGCGGCTGATGTTGTTGTCCGACATCACCTCGGCCGCATCATGCAGATCCACATCCGGGTCCACCGTGACCACCGGCCGCGTGGCGATATCCCTGACCCGCACACTGGTCGGCGATACGTTATCGCGTACGATCTTGGTGACGATATCGCGCCGCGTCATGATGCCCCAGCTGCCATTTGCGTCCGGCTCGACCACCAGCGAACTG
This sequence comes from uncultured Salinisphaerales bacterium, assembly GCA_964646895.1. GTDB lineage: Bacteria > Pseudomonadota > Gammaproteobacteria > Nevskiales > CAZYIP01 > CAZYIP01. Next base: position 14,178 of record CAZYIP010000022.1, read on the forward strand.
ATGTTGTTCTGGCGCATCGCATGCATGGCGTCCTCCAGGGAGGCCTCGTCGCGGACCGTGATCAGGCTGCGCGTCATGACGTCGCCTACCGTGTGCGGCGTACGGCCCGTGGCGATCATCTCCTCCATCGGCTGCAACAAGCGGCGAATTTCGCGCTTCTTGCGCTCCCTGGCGAGCTGCTCGCGACGCTGCGCGCGCCATGCCTCCAGATCGAGCCCGCCTTCCATCTGGCGCACGATCTGATCGGCGAATTCGCTGGTGCTGACCTCGGTGGCACCCGGCATGTTGCGGGCGAAATCGTAGGTCACCATCTTGTCCTTGAGCACTTCGGGGTACGACAGGGTGATCAGGTCGGCGGCTTCCTGCCAGCCGAGGTATTCCAGCATCATCACGCCGCTGAACAGCAGCGAACTCGGGTTGACCTTGTTCTGCCCCGCGTACTTCGGCGCCGTACCGTGGGTGGCCTCGAACACTGCCACGTTGTCGGATATGTTGGCCCCCGGCGCGATGCCGATACCACCAACCTCGGCCGCAAGCGCATCCGACAGATAGTCGCCGTTCAGGTTCATGGTGGCGATCACATCGAACTCGTCGGGCCGCAGCAGCATGAGCTGGAACATGATGTCGGCAATGCGATCCCGCACCACGATCTTGCCGTCCGGCTGCTTTCCGCCGTACTGGTTGTACAGTTCTTCCTCGGTGATGATGGTATCGCCGTATTCCTCGCGCGCCACTTCGTAGCCCCAGCCGCGGAAGGCGCCCTCGGTGAACTTCATGATGTTGCCCTTGTGCACCAGGGTCACGCTCTCACGACCGTTTTCGATCGCATAGTCGATCGCCTTGCGCACCAGGCGCTTGGAGGCAAAGGCGCTGATCGGTTTCACGCCCAGGCCAGCGCCTTCAAAAAACGTGGCGCCCATGTCCTCGCGCAGAAAACGCTCCAGCTTTTTCGCCTCGTCGCTGCCGGCGCGGTATTCGATACCGGAGTACACGTCCTCGGTGTTCTCGCGAAAGATCACCACATCGACTTTTTCGGGATGAGTCAGCGGCGACGGCACACCCTCGTAATGGCGCACGGGGCGTACGCAGGCGTAAAGATCCAGCGACTGGCGCAGGGCCACGTTAAGCGAGCGGAAGCCCTCCCCCACCGGCGTGGTCAGCGGCCCCTTGATCGCGACTACCAGCTCCTTGATCGCGTCCAGCGTTTCCGCGGGAAAGTAGTCGCCGTCGTAGATCGCGGACGCCTCCTCGCCCAGATACAACTGCGCCCAGTGGATCTTGCGCTTGCCGCCGTAAGCCTTGGCCACCGCCGCATCCCAGACCTTGAGCGATGCGCGCATGATGTCCGGCCCGATGCCATCACCCTGGATGTAGCCGAGAATGGGATTGTCGGGCACGACCAGGCGATTGTTGCTGACGCTGATCTTTTTGCCGCCTTCGGGAAACTGGATGTGCTGGTACGCCATGTTATCGACGATCTCCTATTGCATCGGCAGCCAAACAAACATGATGTGGCGGCGCCTTGTTCGGTGGGGACGACTTCAGTCGCGGTTGCTGTGCCATTGTCACAGCTGAAGCCGCACTCCGCGGCGACGGCGGCGCCCAATGAGCATTGACGCACCTCGGACAGCTTGTGGACATCTGCGCGAGGCGGACTTCAGCAATCGCTAATTGTATCATTAGCGAACGCTTACGATTCCGCGGATCTATCCCGCAAGCGACGCAGGGCGCGCCGCTGCTTTTTGTCCGGGCGGCCGGATGGGGATGGCGACACTTGCCGAGCATGCCGGCGCTGCTCGATCCGCGCCTCCTGTGCACGCACGCTCGCCTCGGTCTGGCGATAAAGCGTCTGTGCGACGCTCGCCGGGCCCCGCTTGTCCGAGAGCGCAAGCACGATGACTTCGAATCGCGCTTCACCCTTGGTGATTTCCAGCCGCTCCCCGGCGCGCAGCACTCGCCCCGGTTTGGTGCGAGCACCGTTCAGATGGACATGTCCGCCCTGAACCGAGGCGGTGGCAAGGCTGCGGGTCTTGAAGAAACGGGCGGCCCACAGCCACTTGTCCAGGCGGACTTCAGCCGGCTCCGGCATTCCCCGCGCCCATGTACGGACTGACTGCGTCGGCTCAGGCCTTTTCGTTGCGCTTCGCAGCGGCCGTCTGGGCCAGTTGCTGCAACTCGCCGGACTGGTACAACTCCACGATGATGTCGGAGCCGCCCACCAGTTCGCCCCCGATGTAGAGCTGCGGGATGGTCGGCCAGTTCGAATACTCCTTGATCCCCTGGCGGTAGACTTCGTCGTCATCGAAAACGTTGACCGACGCGAATTCCACGCCGGCCGCATTCAGGGCCTGAACCGCGCGCGCGGAGAAACCGCACTGGGGAAAATCCGGCGTGCCCTTCATGTACAGAATCACCGGGTTGCTTTCCACTTCCTTCCTGATAATTTCGAGGGCGTTGGCACTCATCGGAGCGATACCTCTGCTGGTCGCGTAAACATTGACTCCACAGTATAACAGCGCGTGGCGACCGGCAGTGTGCCAGCGAGTGCCAAACCCTGCAAAACCAGAGACCTGCGACCCACAGACGCCGCCGCGGGCGCGCGGCCGCGACATTGCAATGCGGCGGGGTCTGGCTTATTGTATCAAGACTTACATGTGGCGCTTCACTGCGCTCTTCGAGTCGCACATCCCATATTCCCCATTCTGCCTTGTAGAAGGAGTAGCACCATGGCTTTTACGCTCCCGGACCTCCCCTATTCCCGCGATGCTCTTGCGCCACACATGTCCAAGGAAACGCTGGACTACCATTACGGCAAGCATCACAAGGCCTACGTCGACAAGGCCAACGGCGCACTCGAGGGCAGCGGCTTTGAAAACGCGAGCCTCGAAGACGTGGTCAAGGAAGCTTCCGGCTTTCTGTTCAACCAGACCGCACAAATCTGGAATCATACGTTCTTCTGGAACTCCCTCAGCCCCAACGGCGGCGGCGAACCGCGCGGCGACGTCCGCAACCAGCTGGAGAAGGCCTTCAATTCGGTAGAAGACTTCAAGTCGCAGTTTTCCAAGGCCGCGCAAGCCATCTTCGGTTCAGGCTGGGCGTGGCTGATCAGGAACAACAGCGGTGAGCTGGAAATCGTCACCACCCAGAATGCCGGCAACCCGATGACGTCGAACCAGACGCCGCTGCTCACCTGCGACATGTGGGAGCATGCTTACTACATCGACTATCGCAACGCGAAACCCGACTTTCTCGATGCTTACTGGAATATCGTGAACTGGGACTTCGTGGACCAGAACCTGTCGAAATAGTCGAAACGGAAAATTCGATTCGTGCCGGGCCGCCCGCCGGGGCGGCCTTTTTCTTTGGACATAACGATGACAAAACGAGACTTTCTGACTCTGCTCGATCTGCAGCCGCGCGAACTGCGGCAGCTGCTGCATCGGGCGATCGAGCTGAAGGCGATACAGAAAAGCGGCGAGCAGCACCTGCCGCTCCTCAATCGGACCCTGGCGATGGTGTTCGAGAAACCCTCCACCCGGACACGGGTTTCGTTCGAGGTCGCCATGACCCAGTTTGGCGGGGCGGCGCTGTTTCTGTCGCCGCAGGACACGCAACTCGGACGCGGGGAATCGGTGCAGGACGCGGCGCGGGTACTGTCGCGCATGGTGGATGCCATCATGGTACGCAACGATTCGCACGAGTCGCTGCGGCACTTCGCCGAATATGCGCACGTGCCGGTCATCAACGGCCTCACCGAACTCTACCACCCATGCCAGCTTCTGGCGGACATGCTCACCTACCTGGAGCACCGCGAAGACATCGCGGGCCACACGGTGGCCTGGGTGGGCGATGGCAACAACATGTGCAATTCGTACATCAACGGCGCCATCCAGTTTGGCTACCGGCTGCGCATCGCGGCACCGGCGGACTACCGGCCCGACCCCGACATCCTTGCGCGTGCCGGCGAGCGAGCGGCTCTTTGCGAAACGCCGGCGGAAGCGGTCGCGGATGCCGACCTGGTCGTCACCGACGTATGGGCCAGCATGGGCCAGGAGCAAGAGCAGGCGCGCCGCCGGCAGGCGTTCTCCGACTATCAGGTAGACGCGCGCCTCCTGGCACGGGCGCGGCCGGATGCCTTGTTCATGCATTGTCTGCCGGCGCATCGAGGCGAGGAAGTCAGCGCCGAAGTCATCGACGGACCGCAGAGCGTGGTCTGGGACGAAGCCGGCAATCGGCTGCACGCGCAGAAGGCGTTGCTCGAATTTCTGCTGACATAGACATTCATTGCAACCGGGAATCCCGCAGCCCATGCCCAGCACACCATCGGCCGAAGACATCCGCGAGACGGTCACACGCATGCTGCGCGAGGATATCGGCGACGGCAATCCCGGCGCCGCGCTCATCGACAGCGATATGCGCGCGCAAGCCTGGTTGCTGTGCCACGAGGGTGCCGTCCTTGCCGGACAGCCCTGGTTCGATGAGGTGTTTCGCCAGCTCGCCCCGGACGCCCGACTGGAATGGAGCGCAGCGGACGGTGACGCGATACACGCGGATCAACGCCTGTGCCTGGTTTCCGGACCGGCACTGGCTCTCGTCACGGGTGAGCGCGCGGCGCTGAATCTGGTGCAGACGCTGAGCGCCACCGCGACCGCCTGCCGGCGCTTCGCCGACCGCATCAAGGGCACCCGCGCACGCATCGTCGATACCCGTCGGACCCTGCCCGCATTACGTGCCGCACAAAAGTATGCGGTTCGGTGCGGCGGCTGCGACAACACCCGTCACGGCCTGTATGACGGCATTCTCATCGACAGCCGGCACGCGTGCATCGCCGGCTCCATCACTGCCGCAGTCACGAACGTGCGGAATCTGTATCCGCAGATGCCCGTGGAGATCGCGGTCGAAACCGCCGCCGAAGTCGACGAGGCCCTGGCGACGCGGCCGGATTTCCTGCTTCTGCGCAACTTCCCGTCACACTTGATGGCGCGCGCGGTGCACAAGGCGGAGCACCATCGGCGCATGAACCTGGGCGACGTGAAGGTGACCGCCTGCGGCGACATCGACCTGACCAACGTGCGTACCGTCGCCGACACCGGCGTGGACTACATCCGCGTCCGGGAAATCACGCAAAACGTGTCCGCAGTGAATCTGTCGATGCAGTTCGAATTCGGCGCGTAGCCAAGAAAGGCGGTACCGCAAAGGACCGCGGGAACGGTGCAGGTCGCGATAATCCGGCATCCCGCCCTGCATGCTACGCCATGCTGTTCAGCCGATCGAAGCCCGCGGCGAGGTCGGCCTTCAGGTCATCGACGTGATCCAGCCCGGCATGGATGCGGAGGCAGGGCCCTTCCGCGCGCCAGGGCACGGCGCTGCGCACCTTTTCCGGGTGCGTCGGAACGATCAGGCTTTCGTAGCCGCCCCAGCTGTAGCCCATGCCGAACAGTTCCAGATCATCGAGCATGGCGGCGACAGCCTTCGGGCTGCACGGCTTCAGCACCACCCCGAACAATCCGCTGGCACCGCTGAAGTCGCGCTTCCAGACCGCGTGCCCGGGGTGATCGGGCTGAGCCGGATGCAGGACGCGGGCGACTTCCGGCCGATCGGCCAGCCACTGCGCCAGCGCTGTCGCGGTTGCTTCGTGGCGCCGCAGGCGCACATCGAGCGTGCGCAGGCCACGCAGCCCCAGATAGCAGTCATCCGGCCCCGCGCAATGGCCGAGCGCCGCCGCGGTACGACGCACCCTGATGTGATGATCCGGGTTCGACACCACCATCCCGAGCATGGCGTCGGCGTGGCCGACGATGTACTTGGTCGCCGCATGAATGCAGATATCCACCCCATGCGCCAGCGCGGGAAACAGCAGCGGCGTCGCCCAGGTATTGTCCATGAGCACACTCAGACCGTGTGCATGGGCAATCTCCGCGAGCCGGGGCACATCCTGAACCTCGAAGGTCAGCGAGCCCGGCGACTCCAGAAACAGCGCCCGCGTCCGCGGTTGCATCATTTCCGCGATCTCCTCGCCCGCCATCGGATCGAAATAAGTGGTTTCGATCCCCATCTGCGCCAGCATGCCGTCGCAGAACTTGCGCGTCGGCGCATACACGCTGTCGGCCACCAGAACATGGTCGCCCTGCTCCAGCACGCTCATCAGTGCCACGGTAATGGCAGCCAGCCCCGACCCCACGATGGTCGTCCCGCCCGCACCGGCGAGGTCGGTCATCGCCTCTTCCAGCGCAAAGTGTGTGGGTGTGCCGAAACGGCCGTAGTACACCCCGGTAAACGGGTCGGCGCTCGCCTTCTCCAGCGCCGCCACACTCGGGAAAATCACCGTCGAGCCGTGATAAACGGGAGGATTGACCAGGCCATGCTGGCGCTGGGGATGGCGACCGGCGTGCACCAGCCGTGTCTGATGATGGCGTTGTGTCATGACAGCAGTCTGTTCCAATCTGAAGATGGGTCTGAAATCGTTGCAAACGTCGCGGCTACAAGTCAGCGCGTTCCGTGCCGTGAGTACCTGGTTTCGCCAACGCTCGTCCGCAGGGCGGGTCGAAGTTCGTGCCGCATTGCGCGATGCCGGGATATAATCATGCGCCACGCCTTTGAACAGCGATTGCATGCCCGTTTGGCTGGATAATCTGGTGCTGAAAACGGCGGACACCACGTTCGCGGCGCTGCCGCGGCCGGCACCGACGTGGGAACGCGTGCAACGCTGTCGCATCATCGCGCATCGCGGCGTGTATGACAATCGCACCGTGCTGGAAAACACATTGCCCGCTTTCGATGCGCTGCTCGACGGCGGTGTCTGGGGCCTGGAAACCGACATCCGCTGGACCCGTGATCTGGAACCGGTGTTGAGCCATGACCCCGACACCACCCGCCTGTTCGGGGAAACGGCGCGAATCTCGGACCTGAGCCTGCCCGAGCTGCGGCGGCGCTTTCCCGCCATCCCGACGCTGGAGGAAGCCGTACAGCGGTACGGCGCGCGTGTACACCTGATGCTGGAGGTCAAGTCGGAGCCCTATGCCGACCCGGCGTATCAGGACCGCCGTCTGAACGAAATTCTGGCTCCGCTGACCCCTGGCCGCGACTATCACCTGATGTCGCTGCTGCCCCGGTTGTTCGAGCACCTGCCGTCAGTGCCGTCGTCCGCCTTGATCGCTGTCGCCCGCGTCAACGTACGTGCCGTGAGCCGGTTCGCGCTCACTCACCGGCTGGCTGGCTTCGCCGGTCCTTATCTGTTCGTACCCACTGGCGTGATCCGCCGCCATCTCGCCGCCGGTCAGAAAGTGGGCGTTGGCTTTCCACGCTCACGCAGCAGCCTGTATCGCGAGCTGGCGCGCGGCGTGGAGTGGATTTTTTCCAATGACGCGATCGCGATGCAGCGTCTGCTGAATGACACTCGTGCGTTGCTCGCACGATAGCGCCCTCCGGAGCGGCGCCAGCCACCGCCTCCACATTCGCTCCGCTCTCAGGTAACGCTGCTCAGCCGCGCGCGATCGTGGGGCCGGTCCAGGTCCAGTTGCGGGCCCAGGGGCACGATGCCGGTCGGATTGATGGTCTTGTGGCTGCCGTAGTAGTGATGCTTGATGTGGTAAAAATCCACGGTCTCGGCGACGCCGGGATACTGGTACAGATCACGCAGGTACGGCCAGAGGTTGTCGTAATCGCAAATGCGGTTGCGGTTGCATTTGAAATGGCCGTAGTACACCGCGTCGAAACGAACCAGCGTGGTGAACAGGCGCCAGTCGGCCTCGGTAACCTGCGTTCCCAGCAGATAGCGGCGATCGGCCAGGCGCCGGTCCAGCTTGTCCAGGGTTTCGAACAGCGCCACGTACGCTTCCTCGTAGGGCTGCTGCCCGGTCGCGAAGCCGGCCTTGTACACGCCATTGTTGACCCTGTCGTAGACCTCGGCATTGATGGCGTCGATTTCCACACGCAGGGAGGGCGGATAGAAGTCCGGCTCGGGATTGGGTGCGATCGCGTTGAACTCGCTGTTCAGCATGCGGACCAGCTCGGAGGATTCGTTGTTGACGATGGTTTCGCGCTCCCGGTCCCACAATGCCGGCACCGTGACTCGCCCCGTGTAGTGCGGGCGCGCCTTGCGATACACCTGGTACAGGTAGTCCGCTCCGAATATCGGATCCGGCGAACAGCCCGGCGCGTCACCGAATTCCCAGCCGTTCTCGCCCATGTGCGGATGAACCACCGAGAGACTGATCGCGTTGTCGAGCCCGCGCAGGCGACGCAGGATCAGCACCCTGGAAGCCCAGGGACAGGCCAGCGAGACGTACAGATGATAGCGGCCTGCCTCGGCCTTGAAGCCGCTTGACCCGTCGGCGGTTATCCAGTCGCGGAATCCGCTTTCCTGGCGTACGAAGCGGCCACCGGTGGACGCGGTGTCGTACCACTCGTCACGCCATTTGCCATCAACCAGGAGACCCATGCCTTGACTCCTCGCGTCAGCGTGTATTGCCACCCAGGTCCGGGCGGCAGAAGCAACGCGCGTACATGAAATGAGGATCGTCGAGCCAGTCGAGCTGCAGGGCAGCCACGGCCTGGCTGCGTATCACGTTGGACAACCACTGTGGCAGCACTGGCACTGCTACAGTTCCGTACAGACGGCGCAGCAGACGCGTTGCCCGGTCCTCTTCCGGCATGATGGGATGCAGCTGGTAACGTCCGGGCCGCAACCCCGCCAGCCGCGCCGCGGCCCGGGCCGCATCATCGAGCCCGCCGATATGATCGACAAGGCCAATGCGCTTTGCGTCCGCGCCACTCCATACGCGACCCTGGGCGATGCGGTCCACTGCGTCGACGCTCATGCCCCGCGCCTGTGCGACGCTGGATACGAATACCTGATAGCCATGATCGATGCTCGCCTGCAGGGAGCGCTCGACCGCCGCCGACAGCGGCCGGTCCAGGCGAAACGCACCGGCACGCGGCGTCGTACCCAGCCCGTCGGTATGAATGCCTATGGCATTCAAAGGTTTCTCGAACGTGGGCACGATGCCGAAAATGCCGATCGACCCGGTGATGGTCGTCGTATGCGCCCAGATCTGGTTGGCGTTCATGCTCACCCAGTAACCGCCGGAAGCGGCCACGTTCGACATGGACACCACCACGGGCTTGCCAACCTCGCGGGTACGCTCCACTTCGCGCCGGATTTCCTCCGACGCGAACACGCTGCCCCCGGGGCTGTTGACCTGCAGCACCAGCGCCGCGATGTTGTGGTCACGGCGCGCCTTGCGGATCATGGCGGCAATGGTATCGCCACCCGCGGTGCCATACCCGCCCGCGCCGTCGACGATCGCTCCCTCGATGACCACCAGACCGATCTCGTGACCGGACGAGGACCCGCGCACGGCCCCGCCTGTCGCGGCCAGATATTCGCGGTCGCCGATCTGGCGAAAGGTATCGCCGCCCGGTGCCAGCCCGACCATGCCGGCAATCTTGCGACGCAGTTGACTGACCGGCATCAGTCCGTCCACCAGCCCCGCATTTTTTGCGACGCGGGCGGTATCGCCCGCCTCCGCCTCAAGATGATCGGCATAGCCGGTGATGTAGCTCTGGATGGCACCGGGCGCCAGTTTGCGTGCGCTGGCGACATCGTGCCGGTATGCATTCCACAAGGTACCCAGCCACGCGCGATCCGCTGCGCGCGCCGCCGGCGACATGTCGTTGCGGATGAACGGTTCCACCGCCGACTTGTACTTGCCTACCCGGAACACGTGCACCTGCACGCCGATCGTATCCAGCAATTCCTTGAAGTAATGTTGGTAGACGCCAAATCCCTGCAGGTCGACGCGACCCATCGGATCCATGTATATCTCGTCTGCCTGCGCGGCGAGGTAGTAGGCCCGCTGATCGTAGGCCGGCGCGTAGGCGATGACCTTCTTCCCGCTCTTGCGAAACTGCGCGATGGCGCCGGCCAGTTCCTGAAGCTGCGCCATCCCGGCCGCGCCGAGTTGATCGAGCCGCAGCACCGCGAGCCTGATGCGCGAATCATCCGCAGCCCGCTGTAATGCCGTGACCAGATCCGCAACCCGCGTACTGCTGGGCGCCTCACCCAGTATTTTGGCCACCAGGCTGCGTTCTCCTTCCGCGGCCCGATCAACCAGATCGCCCCGCGGTACCCAAACCAGTGCGGCGCCATCGGGAACCTGGGCCGCATGGTAGCGGCCAAAGAACACGTAAACGAGCGCAGCCACGATCGCCAGGAAAACCAGGGTGAAGAAAATGCGGCGCAGCAGATCCAGAATATGCCAGATACCCAACAGGATACGCACGGGCAACGAACGCTGCGAACCCGAACCGGATCGCGCCATGTTACGGACTCTTTAACGACGGGAAATAATTGCAGTTTACGTCATCCGCTGCGCTAACCCAAGCAGCTTTGGAGCACTGCTCCGGAGGTGGGGATATCAGTTGATCTATAGAATTAATGTATTGATATTATAGCGATAATAATGTTGCGCTATCTTCAGGGAGCCTTTAAACTACGCGGATTGACGCACGGAGCGCGGTGATTTCAGGATTTCCCCCGACGGAGTCTCATCAATGAGCAACAGCCAGCATCGCCGCCTTGTCATTCTCGGTTCCGGGCCGGCCGGCTATACTGCGGCCGTGTACGCCGCGCGTGCGAACCTGCAGCCGATGCTGATCACCGGGATCGAACAGGGCGGGCAGTTGATGACCACAACCGATGTGGACAACTGGCCCGGCGACGTGGAAGGCCTGCAGGGACCGGCGCTGATGGAACGCATGAAGGCCCATGCCGAACGTTTCGATACGGAAATCGTCTTCGATCACATCAACGCCGTGGACCTGACGCACGATCCCAAGCGCCTGTTCGGCGACAGCGGCGAGTACACCTGCGACGCACTGATCATCGCCACGGGTGCCAGTGCGAAGTACCTGGGTCTGGAGTCGGAGGAAGCATTCAAGGGGCGGGGCGTCTCGGCCTGCGCCACCTGCGACGGGTTTTTCTACCGCGGCCAGGACGTGGCGGTCATCGGCGGCGGCAACACGGCGGTCGAGGAAGCGCTGTACCTTGCCAATATCGCGCGCAGCGTGACCATCGTACACCGGCGCGACAAGTTCCGCGCCGAGAAGATCCTCGCCCACCGGCTGATCGAGCGCACGGACAACGCCCACATCGAATGGGACAGCGTGCTGGACGAAGTGCTCGGCGACGAGAGTGGCGTCACCGGCGCTCGCATCCGCAACCTCAAGACCAACGAGAGCACGGAACTTGCAGTCAGCGGCGTGTTCATCGCCATCGGGCACACGCCGAATACCTCGATCTTCGAGGGCCAGCTGGAAATGAAGGGCGGCTATATCCAGGTGCAGAGCGGCTCTGCAGGGAACGCCACGGCAACCAGCCGAGCGGGCGTATTTGCGGCCGGGGACGTCATGGATCATGTTTACCGCCAGGCCATCACCTCCGCCGGCAGCGGCTGCATGGCCGCACTGGACGCGGAGCGCTACCTGGATCAGCTCGCGGAGACGGAAGGCAACGAAGCCGAGGCCGATATCGAGCATGTGGCAAGCCAGGTCGCGGGTCGCTGAGGGCATGGATCGCGCTTGAGCAAGTCCAGTCCGCTGCCCAGGCGGGTGTGAGCGACGAAGCCGCCGCCCTGCCTCGCAAGGTGTCACCGGATTCTCATATTAAAAAAGCGGCCAGCTCGGGCCTGCCCGTGCCGGTGTCAGCGGAGGGCTGAAATGTTTACTCAGCGTTTTTCTTTCGAGGCGCCCGCCGATCTTCTCGAACGTTCGGCGGGAAACGAGCCCAAGCGCGCGGTCATTGTCGGCAGCGACCACGAGTTACCGCTGAAGGCGGCGGCCGATGCAGCGCGGCGCGGCATGATCCGCCCGATACTGGTGGGTGATCGCGAGCGCACGTTGCAAATCGCGGCGACCATCGGCTGGGATTTGAGCGATACGGAGATCGTTCCCGCCACCGGCGTCGAGGCGATCGTCGAGAAAAGCATCGACGTCATCAAAAGCGGGAATGCCGATCTGCTGGCCAAGGGTCACATCGACACCAGCCGGCTGATGTCAGCGGTGCTGAGCCGCTCCAGCGGCCTGCGGACAGGGCAGCGGTTGACCCATGCGTTCTATCTCACGTCGCCGGTCTGGAGCCGCGCGCTCACGATAAGCGATGCCGCACTGAACGTCGCCCCCGACCTGGACACCAAGCGCGACATCACCCTGAACGCAATCAGGATGGCTCACGCGGCCGGACTGAAGCATCCCAGAGTCGCGATACTTTCCGGTACCGAAAAGCCCAACCAGAAAATGCCATCGAGCATCGATGCCGAACTCCTGGCACGGGAGCTGGCCGGGAAACCGGACATCGGCTGCGATGTGGCCGGGCCGCTGGCCATGGACCTCGCGATTTCGCCGGAAGCGGGACGGGTCAAGGGACTGAGCGGGCCCGTGGTCGGGCATGCCGACATCGTGATCGTGCCGACCCTCGAGGCCGGCAACATTCTGTATAAAACGCTTGTTTACGCCTGCGGCGCAACTGCCGGCGGCATCGTCATGGGAGCGCGAATTCCTATCGTACTCACGTCTCGCGCCGACCCGCCGAGCGCGCGGCTGACCTCCTTTGCACTCGCTGCGCTGGTCGCCGAGCATGCGGACCGCGCCGCCGGAGCAAGTAAATAGTCACGTAACGACAGGCCGGCCTCCGGCGTCAGCCGCTCTCACCGGGTCCATTGATGCCCGACGCCGCGGGTCGGCCGGGCTAATGGTTTCGCCAATCCTTCAGGATGGCCGAATACAATTCCGCGGCCTGCCTGATGCGCGTGACATGGCAGTACTCGTCGGTCTGATGCGCCATCCTGGCCTCTCCCGGGCCGAGGACGATAGCGGGGGCCCGGAAATGGGTCGTCAGCACCGACGCATCCGTAAAATAGGTGGCGGAGTTCGGTGTGGGACGGTCCCCGGTAATGTCCGCAACGATATCGAAGACGCTCCGTGTCCAGGGATGCTCCGGGTCGGTCCAGATTCCCTCCAGGTCCACGAATGTCTCCAGCTCGTCCAGGTCCGGGGCCAGATAGCGGCCAATCGAATCCCGAAGCTCGCCGTGATCCATGCCGGGTATCGTGCGGATATCGATGCCGATCCGGGTGCCATCCGGCACCGAGTTGATGTTCAGGCCACCGCTGATCGTACCGACATTCAGCGTAGGTGATCCCAGCACCGGATGCGGTTGCGCTTCGAGTTTGAGCTGTTCCAGCCTGGAGACGACGCGCGCCGCCTTGTAGATGGCATTGACACCCTGCTCGGGCATGGACCCGTGCGCGGTGACCCCCCGCGTATGGGCGTGCAGCCATAACACGCCCTTGTGGCCGATCAGCGGATAGTTGCTGGTGGGCTCCCCCACCACAACGGCACCCGCGCTGCCCAGAGCATCGTCTGTCTCGGTGAGATGCTGCGCACCCTCGCAGCCGGTTTCCTCGCCCGCGGTGATGACCAGCACGACTCCGGAATCGTCGTTGCGCTCGGCCGCACTCTCGATCGCGGCCACCACGAAGGCCGCCACGCCGCTTTTCATATCGCTGGAGCCGCGGCCATACAGTTTGTCATCGTGGATTTCGCCGGCGAACGGATCCCTGCTCCAGCGCTGGGAGCCGAGCGGCACCGTATCGATATGACCGGTAAAGCACAGGGGTTTGTCCTCGCCGCCCAGACGCGCGACCAGGCTGGTTCGCCCCTCGCCAAACTCGTGGTACGCCACTCGAAAGCCGGCTTCGCGGAGCAGGTCGCCCAGGTAACCCGCGCAGTCGGCCTCATGACCCGGCGGATTGATCGTATCGAATGCAAGCAGTTTCTGCGTCAGCGTAACCGGATCCAGGGAGTTTCCCATAAAACACCTCTATTACTTGGGCCTGCACTTCTTTTGCAAATCCCGCGGCTCCGGGCAGGGACCTTTGTCAGGACCGGGGTCCACTCGCAAGCGCCATTCCCATGAATGAGCAAGCTCACCACCTTGCGAACCTGT
>CAZYIP010000023.1:0-27847 GCA_964646895.1 uncultured Salinisphaerales bacterium
ACCCTACGCCCTACGCCCCGGCAAAGCGTGGTCTTTGGCCACAGCGGCGCCTGGCTACACCGCCCAATTCGCGATTGCGACATCCCCGACTCTACGCTCAGGCAGCGTTGAAAGATGAACAGCGCGAACCTTTCGGCGGCTACTGGCCAACGAGTGCATCATGCTGCACTGCATGGGCAGTCAGGTGCACCGGCACCATCGCGGCACGCCTGCCGGTCGATCCTGCCTGATATCCGGAGCCACTATTCAGCGGGTTTGGGCCGCTCGTCCGCACGAGATCGAGACGGTCAGGCAAGAGAGGTATGTTCTCTCGTTGGGAGACGATCAGGAAATGCCTTATCTCTAAATACACGATAAATCACACATGACGGATCTCACCGACAAGTACTACGCGTCCGGCGCCCACGTCGAAATTCGCGATGCCGAATGGCGCATGAAGCGTGTGGATCACAGCTCGGATGGAGGTTATGTGCTGCTCTGCGAGGGTCTGTCCGATCTGGTACAGGGGCGGGAGGCGCTGTTCTCCAGCCCGGCGGCCTGCCTGTCCACGGTGCACAATCGCATGGCGCGGCTGCAAAGACGGCTGCAACCAAGCGTGACGACGAACAGCGTCAGATGCACGAAGACTTTGCTGAATGGTTTGATTTGGCCGTCGCTGCCAACGGGTTGCTGCGCATTGGTCTGGCCCACGGCAGCGTGACCGGGCAGCTGCCATATCTCCGCAGCGATGATGCCTATAGATTGGGCGACGTGCGCGCCGCACTGCGTCGGTGAGGCCTCCCCCTGCTGCCTCGCGACACGGGTGTATCTGCGAGATGCACCCGGTCGTCCATCAATAAGAACGCTGGAGAACCAGACACTATAGTTCAATCCATCATCCTGGAAGCGCGCAGCGACGTTCTGGATCCAGCGCCTTGAGTTTATCAATAAAGGCGCCGTATTTCGGCGTACGCCATGGTGGGCGAAATCCGAGGGAATGACGATCAAGTGGGCGACGCCCGGTTGGCGACTTGATTGCACAAATAAAAGGAAGCAATGCATGGAACAGCAACAAGCCGAGCACCTCTTGAGAGTGGCGCTGGAAGACCCGGTGGCGGAATTTCGCCAAGGGCAGTGGGAGGCCATCGATGCCCTGGTCAATCAACGGCAAAAGCTGCTTGTTGTAGAACGAACCGGGTGGGGCAAGAGCGTTGTTTATTTTATCAGTACACACGCTTTTCGCCGTCAGGGCATGGGGCCAACCATCATTGTGTCTCCGTTGCTGGCGCTGATGCGCAATCAGGTCGCATCTGCCGGCCGCCTGGGACTTGTGGCGGAGACGATGAACTCTACCAATACCGGCGAGTGGGACGATGTCACTCAGCGCATGTTGGACGGCCAAATAGATTGCCTTTTGATTTCGCCCGAGCGATTGGCCAATGACCGGTTTATCGAAACGGTACTGCAACCCGTGGCCGATCGCATTGCACTGATGGTGGTAGACGAGGCGCATTGCATCTCGGACTGGGGCCATGACTTTCGCCCTAACTACCGGCGTATCGTCAGCATCTTACGGCAATTGCCGGTCGGGACGCCGGTGCTGGGTACCACGGCGACCGCCAATCAACGGGTGATTGCGGACATCTGCTCTCAGCTGGGCGATATCACTATCCAGCGTGGCCGGCTGATGCGCGATAGTCTGGCACTGGATACACTGGAACTGCCCGACCAGGCTTCCCGCCTGGCCTGGTTGGCGCAGGCGATTCCTACGCTGCCCGGCACTGGTATCGTCTACACGTTGACAGTGCGGGATGCCGAGCAGGTAGCCGATTGGTTGCGCCGAAACGGCATCGACGCCAAGGCGTACCACGGTAGCGTGGAAAGCGAAGGCTTTGATGGCAGCCATGCCTATCGCTTGCATCTTGAGCGGTTGCTGTACGAAAACGAAGTCAAGGCTCTGGTGGCAACCACGGCGCTGGGTATGGGGTACGACAAGCCGGACCTTGGTTTCGTCATCCATTACCAGGCGCCAGGCTCGATCGTGTCGTATTACCAGCAGGTCGGGCGTGCAGGGCGCGGCATTGACCGGGCAGTGGGCGTGTTGATGTCCGGCGCCGAGGATCATGAGATTCATGACTATTTCCGGCGGACGGCGTTTCCGGATGAGGCGCACGTGAATGACATCCTTAATGCGCTGGATCGTGCGGACGGTTTGTCGTTACGGCAGATCGAAGAGCAAACCAACTTGCGACAACGCCAGATCAGCAAGGTGCTGAATCTGCTGAGCGTTGAAAATCCCGCGCCGGTCATCAAGCACGGCGGCCGGTGGCACAGGACGCCGGTGCCTTATGCCATGGACCATGAACGTATCGCTCATCTTACCACGCAGCGCCAGCGGGAATGGCGCGAGGTGCAAGCGTATTTGGCCGAAGACGGATGCAAGATGGCTTTCCTGTGCCGAGCACTTGATGATCCTGATCAGACGCCCTGCAGCGAATGTGTTTCATGCCTGGGCCACGACGTAATCAACAAGTCCCTTGATCATCAGCTTGTTCACGAGGCGGCGAGCTTTCTCAGGCGCGCGGAAACAGCGATCGAGCCGAAGGTGCAGGTGGCAGCCAGCGCTTTCGTCGAGTACGGCTTCCGCGGCAATCTGCCCAAGGAGTTGCGCGCCGAGGAAGGCAGGGTGTTGTCCCGCTGGGGTGATGCGGGCTGGGGATGTCTGGTGGCGGATAACAAGCGCAATGGTCATTTCGAGGATACTCTGGTAGACGCCGTGGCGGAAATGATCCACGAGCGCTGGCGACCCGAACCCGCCCCTCAATGGTTATGCTGTGTGCCCTCACACCGACATCCACGGTTGGTGCCTGAATTTGCACAAAGGCTGGCGAGGCGCCTCGGGCTTCCATTCGTTGCTGCTGTCGCCAAGGTGAACGACAATGAGCCACAGAAATTGCAGCAGAACCGCTTTCACCAATGCCGCAATCTCGATGGCGTGTTTGCCGTCAACGAGCCGGTTCACGATGGCCCTGTACTGCTGGTTGACGATGTGACCGATTCCGGTTGGACACTGGCGGTCATTGCCGCCTTGTTGCGACGGGCGGGAAGTGGGTGTGTGTTTCCGGTGGCGCTTGCCAGTTCCGCGGTATCCGAACCATGAATCTGTCATCCACTGCACAGGCTACGTTGTTACTGACCAGCCACTTCTCCAACAGTGGTCGCCATGGCGCCAGGCCGCTGACCAACACCGAATGGGGTCGTTTTGCTTTCTGGCTCAAGGAGCAGGGAATGACCCCGGGCGAGTTGCTGTCGCATGCGCCGTCCGGATCGCTGGACGGCTGGCGCGATCCGCAGATTCGTGCCGAGCGGATCCTGCAATTGCTGGAGCGCGGTCATGCGCTCGCGCTGGCGATGGAGAAGTGGCAGCGCGCCGGCCTTTGGGTATTAACGCGCTCAGATTCCAAGTACCCGAGGCTTCTCAAGCGGCGCCTGAAGAATGCTTGCCCGCCGGTGCTTTATGGATGCGGCGACCCAACGTTGCTGAATCACGGCGGACTCGCGGTCGTCGGCTCAAGGGATGTTGATGATAGCGACGTTCGATTTGCGAACCGAATAGGCGCGAGGGCAGCATCCGAAAGCGTGGCCATCGTTTCCGGGGGCGCACGCGGCGTGGATGAGGCCGCCATGGTGGGTGCGATGGACGCCGGTGGCGTGGTTGTCGGCGTACTGGCAAACAAGCTGCTGACTCAGGCGACCAGTGCAAAGTGGCGCGGGGGGTTGATGAATGGCAACGTCGTGCTGGTTTCCCCGTTCTACCCCGAAGCCGGTTTCAATGCCGGCAACGCCATGGCCCGAAACAAGTACATTTATTGTCTCGCGCGTGGCGCCCTGGTGGTTCGCACCGGGGAAAGGGGCGGAACGATCAGTGGCGCCCGGGAGAACCTGAAGCACGGGTGGGTTCCGCTGTGGGTAAAGCCGACGGACGAAAGGAATGGCGCAAACAGTCTTCTTGTCCGCGACGGCGGACGCTGGTCCGCAGAGGATGTCGACCAGGTAGATATCCCGAGTATGCTGATGGCGTCATCCGGTGATGGGCGCGCTTCGGTTTCGACAGCGAGCGCAGAAGACGGAGCCCCGAAGAGCCAGGGCAGCTTGTTTGCTGAGAAAGATTGAAACTCCCACGTTTAAACATACAATGTATGTATGATCGAGTTTGACTGGGATGCCGACAACGCAAGAGCGAACATCAAAAAGCATGGTGTGTCCTTCGAGGAGGCACGATCCGTCTTTTACGATGAGTATGCTCGCCAATTCTTGATCAGGAGCATAGTGAGGCAGAAGACCGCTTCATCATGCTTGGGCTCAGCGATCGCTCACGGATCCTCGTCGTCTGTCATTGCGAGCGATCTCTGGGCAATGTCATTCGTCTCATTTCGGCTCGAAAGGCGACTTCGACGGAATGCAGCTATTACGACGGTCCGACACCATGAAACAGGAGTATGATTTCTCGAAGATGAAGTCCCGCAAAAATCCTTATGCCTCGAAGCTGAAGCGCCAGGTGACCATACGGATGCGAGGCGACGTTATAAGCTATTTCAAAGCGATGTCCGAGGATACCGGGATTCCATACCAGAGCCTTATCAATCTCTACCTGCGCGATTGCATGGTTCACGGCAGGCAGCCGGATCTTACCTGGCATTGCGAGCACAACAAGGCTCGTGGATAGGCACAACCACAGCACGGATCGCGAGCTGGCGTTTTAGCGCAAAGCCCGCCACTAGAAATAATAGGAATCACCGGGTACCGCCGAGCGGTAGCCGACGCGTTGAAGGGGGGCAATGCTGCCAACGGTCGTTGCGGGCGAGTTATGCGAAGCCGTCAGCCAATTTCTCCGTCAGGCCTTTCCCATCGCCACGCACTACTTTCAGGGTGGCGGCAACAACACTCAGCCCCACGCGCTGATTGACGACTTGCTGACACGGCCCGGGGCGCTGTTCAAGGGCCCTTGGGCACGATGGCGAACCAGATCGCGATCATGGCGCTTACAAGGCCCGGCGATAAAGTTATCGTTGGTGAGAACTCGCACATATAGGGACTTGAATGTGGCGGGCTCTCGGCTTTGTCCGGGGTGCAGGTGCGCCCGCCTGGCGCAGTACACGGAAAGTTCTCTCCGGCGGATGTGGAAAACGCGATCCAACCGGCCGGTCTGCAGTTTGCGCGTACCCGCGTGCTGTGCCTGGAAAATACGTTTGACCTGAATCGAGGAATTCCGCTTTCACCGGATTATCAGGATGAGATCGCCGACATTGCGAGGCGGAATCGCGTGGCCGTTTATCTGGATGGCGCCCGCATCTTCAATGTCGCGGCGGCGTTTGAAACGGAATTGCGGGAGTTTGGGCGGTCCGTGGATTGCCTGAAGTTTTGTTTGACCAAGGCGCTCAGCGCGCCGATTGGATTCGTGTTGGTTGGGGACGCGGAATTTATCACGCGAGCCCGGATTATCAGGCAGCGTATTGGCGGCGGAATGCGCCAGATCGGACACATGGCTGCCGCGGGTATCGTTGCATTAAATCGAATGTTGTCGAGAATTCCCGTGGATCACGAAAATGCGCTCCGACGTCGGAATGCACCCGCCCGCATTGGCGAGCGACTGGTAGCGTTGGATGCCCCGATGACAAATATCATGCACATGGATATTGGAGCTACTGGAAAAGATCCGGACCGTGTCGTTCAGGCCCTGTCCGATCGCGGCGTCAGAATCAAAAAAGGTCGTCAAGGACGCCTGCCGAATGGTGACGCATTCGGGTATCAAAAGCGCGGACATCGATACGACGGTTGTCGCGCTGCATGAGGTTTTGCAGTAGTTTGTGAAGTTTTTGACTGCAGGCGGTGCGGATCGCGAGGACGCGGAACCAAAGCGATGGGGGCCGGTATTGAAAAGCGCGACACTCGTGTAAAGTAACGATTCTTTTAGAAAACCGCGAAGGGTATGCGGTGCAGGATACGTTATCCTACTACGATCGCCACGCGGCTCAATTCTGTCGTGAAACCGCTGATGTGGACATGTCCACTATCCGGGAGCGCTTTCGGCGGTATCTTCCGGCAGGCGCAGCGGTATTGGATGCAGGCTGCGGTTCAGGCCGTGATGCAGCTGCGTTTGCGGCGGCTGGCTATCGGGTAAGCGCCTTTGACGGTGCACCCCGGCTAGCGGCTATGGCGCGGGATCGGTTGGGTTTTGATGTAGCGGTCGCGCGTTTCGAGAACCTCGCTCTGACACCCTGCTATGATGGCATCTGGGCCTGCGCCAGTCTCCTCCACGTGCCTGCAAAGCAGCTTGGTGACGTGTTGACCAGGCTCAGTCGGGGACTGCGGCTCGGTGGTGTGCTGTACGCCTCGTTCAAGCACGGATCCGGTGAACGAAGCACGTCGGGGCGCCATTTCACGGATCTGAACGAACAGGGCCTGGCCGAACTCCTTGAAAAAGTGCCTGTACTTGGCGCTCTGGAGATCTGGACCTCGCCTGACCAGCGCCCCGGGCGCCACCACGAACTGTGGTTGAATAGCCTGCTGCAGCGAAGGGTGCAGCCATGCCATGCAACCTGACAACAGGCGGCCCCGACGATCCCTTTCTGCCCAGGCTGCTGCAGGCAATACAGCGTGCTACCGAGATCGATCTCGCGGTTGCATTCATAAAATGCAGCGGCCTGGATCTGATTTTCGATGCGCTGGCGGACGCTGTAATGCTTCGCGGTGCTCGTTTGCGCATCCTGACCAGCGACTACCTGGATGTGACCGATCCCAGTGCGCTACGCAAGATCTTGCTTCTGGCCGAGGAAGGCGCTCAGGCAAAAGTGTTCGAGGCCCGGAAGCACAGTTTCCATCTCAAGGCATACATTTTCGTCCGTGCTCAGAATGGGGAGTCGATCGAAGGCGAAGCCTATATCGGTTCCAGCAATATCAGTCGTATAGCGTTAACGGACGGCCTCGAATGGAACTATCGCATCACAGCCTCCAACAGTGCCGATGCGCCGGGCGGAAGGCGTTTGCAGGAGCTGCGGCGCGAGTTTTCCGTGCTGTTCGCCCATGCTAGCGCGGTCGCCCTGACCCACGCCTGGGTCGATGCCTACGATGAGCGCCGGGTGCAGCGGCAAGCCGTTGCACCCGGCGCCAACGATCCGGAGCCGACGCTGCCTTTGCCCAATAGTGTTCAGGCCAAGGCGCTGGACGCGCTCGCAGCCAGCCGGGCGGCTGGCTACCAGCGGGGCTTGGTCGTGCTGGCAACAGGTCTGGGCAAGACTTTCCTGGCGGCATTCGACAGTGAGCGCTTTGGTGCCGGGCGCGTTCTGTTCGTAGCGCATCGCGAGGAGATTTTGCTGCAGGCGGAGACCACGTTTCAGCGTGTTCGGCCCCGCGCACGCGTAGGCCGTTACACCGGCACCCGCCGAGATGAGGGCGTCGAGCTGCTGTTCGCCTCGGCGCAGACACTCGGACAGCTCCGGCACCTTGAAAATTTCGCTGCGAACCAGTTCGATTACGTCGTGATAGACGAGTTTCATCACTCCGCAGCTCCAACTTACCGTCGGCTGCTGCAGCATTTTCGGCCACGGTTCCTGCTCGGTCTTACCGCTACACCGGATCGTACCGATCAATCGGATATTCTCTCGCTGTGTGATGACAACCTCGTTTACAGCTACAGCCTGTTTGACGGTGTGTCCGCTGGCCTGTTGTGTCCGTTCACCTACCACGGCATCCTCGACAGGCACGTCAACTACGAAGAGATACCCTGGCGCAACGGGCGTTTTGATCCGGACAGTTTGTCCAACAAGCTGGCCACGCTCGCCAGAGCACGCCACGCATTGAAGGTATGGCAGAGCAAGGCGCAGACACGGACGCTGGCATTTTGTGTCTCGCGCCGTCATGCGGATTTCATGGCGGAGCAATTCCGCCGCGCGAATGTGCGTGCAGCAGCGGTTCACGGCGACTCCGTTTTAACCCGAAGCGAAGCTCTCGCGAGCCTCACCGCGGGAACGCTCGACGTGATCTTTTCCGTGGACTTGTTCAATGAGGGTGTCGACCTGCCGGCCGTCGATACCGTAATGATGCTGCGCCCGACGGAGTCCAGGGTTCTCTTTCTCCAGCAACTTGGTCGCGGCCTGCGTACTGCCTCGGGCAAGGAGCGCCTGGTGGTACTGGACTTCATAGGGAACCATCGCGGATTCTTCAATAAACCGTGTGCGCTGTTCGGCATCGATGGGACCTACGAGGATCTCGCCGCCTTTGCACGGAAAGCAGAGCGTGATCAACTGACGCTGCCTGCGGGGTGTTTCGTCAATTACGATCTGGAAATCATCGAGTTTTTGAAGGCTTTGCACCGCGATGGCCTGGTTGGCGACTATGAGGCGCTCAAAGCTTCGCTGGGTCGACGCCCTACGTTCGCCGAGTTCTTTCGTGCCGGCGGGAGCGTGTCGGGGCTTCGCAGACAATATGATCAATGGTGGGCTTTCGTCCGTGACCGAAATGATCTCGAAGACCCGGAGAAGCATTGCCTGACAGCGCATGAAGGATTCCTGCGCGAGGTTGAACGCACGGCGATGACCAAGAGCTTCAAGATGGTGCTGCTTCAGGCGTTGCTGGAAAACAACGGGTTCCTGCATCCGCCGTCAGTTTCAGAATTGGCGGAGCAGAGCCGTGCCGTGCTGCAGCGTCGCCGTGCGCTTCAAACCGATCTCGTTGCCAGCGTGCGCAACCTGGATACCACCTCGGGCGATGCCTGGCGCCAATATTGGCGCCGCAACCCGATAAGCGCATGGCTCGGCAAGAGCCGAAGCGACAAGGAAAGACCATGGTTCGTGCTGGATCGTGACCGATTCGTGCCGAATTTCGCCGTGAGTGAAGCAGACATCCAGCCATTCCACGACATGGTCCGTCAGCTCGTGGAGAAACGCTTGGCGGCATACCAGTCGCGAAACACGGGATCGTCCAGGGACGAATCAGCGCATATTGGGAAAATCACTCCTGTGGCCGAAAAGGCTGCCAATGAGGTGCCGTTTTTCCCCAATCTTCGTGTCGCCTGCGGGCATTTCCGTTCCGGCCGTGCGGACGCGGAACAATACCGGGCTCTCGGGTCGGCCTACGGCCATCTGGACCCTGCACGCCACTTTATTGCCCGCGCCACCGGCAACTCCATGAACGGAGGAAAACGTCCGGTCCAGGATGGCGACTATCTGCTGCTCGAACATATCGCCTCCAACCACGCTGGCTCCATTACCGGTGATACCGTCGTCATTGAACGCGAGGATACGTCAGGCGATGATCAATATCTTCTGCGTGTTGTAACCAAGTCCCCGGATGGCCGCTATATTCTGAAGGCGACCAATCCGGACTATGAAGACATTGCGGCGGACGACAGCATGCGAACGCTCGCCCGTCTTCGGGGCGTGCTGGATCCGGCCGAGATCGGGCCCGAGCAATAGCCCCCTCCCGAAGAGATCCTCCGCATGGATTGTTACTTGCGTCATGCGGCCGCGGGTTCGAGTCAAATCGACTCCCTGACCAGCGACAGCATCGCCGTTGCGGCGGCGGATAGCGGGTGGCGACGGCGGGTGATGATGCCGAGGCCGCGGGTGACGCTCGGCTGCTGCAGTGGGCGGTGGTCGATGCCTTCCGCACTGATCTGCCGGAAGCTCAGCGCCGGCAGAACGCTGATGCCGATACCGGCGGCGACCATCCGGCCGACGGTCGCGATCTGGCTGACGTCACACAGCACGTCCAGCTTTTCCCCGACTTGTGCCATAACGCGGTCGATGTGTTGCCGCGAACTGGACAAGCGGCTGATGCCTATGAAGGGATAGGCGGCCAGATCCGCCCAGTTGACGGTATCGTGGGAGAGCAGCGGATGGCCCAGCGGGCATACGGCGACGAATTGGTCCTCGAATGCCGGCTCGAACAGGAGGTCGTCGCTTGCGGCCGGAGGCACCGAGAATCCGATGTCGGCACGCCCTTCCTGGATGAGCTGGGTGATCTGTTCGGCCAGCACGTCGTGGATGCTCAGGCTGATTTGCGGATAGCGTGCGCGGAAATCCGCAATCACCGGCGGTAAAACGCCGGCGGCGAGAGTCGGCAGCGCGGCCAGCGTCACCTTCCCCCGGTTCTTGAGGAAGCGTTCGTTCAAATCCTCGAATGCGTCGGTCCAGTCGTTCAGCAAGCGCGTTGCCACCGGATAAAAGCTTTCGCCTTCCGGCGTCAGGACGACTCGGCGCGTGGAGCGCGCAAACAGGGGGCCGCCCACCGTCTGCTCCAGCTTGCGGATGGTAATGCTCAGCGCAGGTTGCGACAGGTGGATTCGTCCGCTGGCCTCGGCGAAGCTATGGGACTGCGCGACCGCGAGAAATGCACGCAGCTGCTTGATGCTTACATTCATTTATAAAATAAAATAATAGTTAATCTAATTTTATTGGACAAAACTAGAATGAACCCGGAAACTTGTCAATGCTCTTCGGCGCCGACGAGCGCCATCAAAATCAAATGAAGACGCTGAAGGAGGAGATATGCGAAAGTCGATTGTTCGCGTCGTGGCGGCACTGGCGGTGCTGGCATTTGCCGGCAGCGCGGTCGCGGCCGACAAAAATATTCTGATCGGTTCCACATCCACCTCGTCGAGCCATTACAGCTATTTCGTCGCGGTCAACCAGATCATCAACGAGGCAGCGGAGGGCGTGCAGTCCTCGGTGGTCGCGACGGGCGCCACGGTCGATAACCTGCGGCGTCTGTTGCGCAAGCAGATCGATCTCGGGCTGGTTACGACAAATGTCGGATACCACGCGTATGCGGGCACCGGCGAGTTCAAGCAGCGGCCGGTGGACACGCGTCTGCTCTGGGTCTATTCGATCGCACCCCAGAATGTGGTCGTGCGCAAGGACTCCGGCGTCACCGCCGTGGCCGGACTCGAAGGGCAGCGCCTCAACCCCGGCATCACCGGCTCGGCCACCGAGAAGACAACGGAAGCGGTGATGGCGGCGCTGGGTATCGAGCCGGATTACGTACGCGGCTCGACCTCGGACATCGTCAGCGCGATCAAGGACGGACGGGTCATGGGGTACGTGAAATCGGGGGCGGGCTACAAGCTGGACGGTTCCTCGCTGGATGTCGCGACGTTCACGCCGATCCGGGTGCTCTCCCTGACCCAGGATCAGGCGCAGACCCTGCGTGAAAAGATGCCTGACGTCTCCGTCGTCGACGTGCCCGCGGGCGCCGGCGAGGGAATCCCGGCGTACACGACCTGGGCGTTCGGGGTTGCGGTCCACGCGCGGCCCGGTCTGGACGAGGACACGGTGTACAAGATCGTGAAGGCGGTGATGGAACACACCGAGGCACAGGCCAATGCGTTCGCCCCCATCAAGGGCGCCAACCTGGCGGAGATGACGCTCAAGTACGGAACTGTGCCACTGCATGCGGGCGCGGCTCGCTACTTCCGCGAGCAGGGGTACGACATTCCCGAGGCCTTGCGGCCGGTGAAATAGGCTCGCTGGAAGCGGCCCATGCGCAAGCGACTGACCACGGTGCTGGCCGTCGGCCTCGGCGGCTTCATCCTCTACACCTCGGCGGCCGGGCCGTTTCCCAGCCTGCGTCAGCGGGCGATCTTCCTGATGCTGGTGCTCCTGCTGGGATTGGCCATCTACCCGCTGGCCGCCGGATCGCGCTGGCGCCCGCTGGGGCTTGCAGTGGACCTGGTGCTGGGGCTGGCGTCGGTGGTCGCGTGCGGCTTCGTCGTGCTGAACTATGAAAGCATCCTGACCGAGCTGCCGTGGGCAACGCCGGTGGACATGGTGATGACGGCGGGGCTGTGTATCGCCATCCTGGAGATCTCCCGTCGCGCCATCGGCATCATCTTTCCGATCCTGGTTCTGCTGGGGCCGGCGTACGCCTTCTTCGGCAGCGCGCTGCCGGGCGCGTTGGCGCATCGTGGCTTCGGCCCGGCATTCGTCACCGAAACGCTGTTCCTGGGGGATCTGGGGATATGGGGCCTGCTGCTGGGGATCGCGGCGACCACGATCGCCGCGTTCGTCCTTTTCGGCAGCCTCTTGCTGCACACCGGCGGCGGGCAGACCTTCATCGATCTGTCGATGCGGGTCAGCGGCCGCAGTCCGGGCGGGGCGGCCAAGGTGGCCACGGTAGCGTCCGGCCTGTTCGGCATGATCAGCGGCAGTTCCGTTGCCAACGTCGCCACCACCGGCAATTTCACCATTCCGATGATGATCCGCCTGCGCTATCCGCGGGCGTTCGCCGGTGCGGTCGAGGCGGTGGCCTCGACCGGCGGCCAGATCGCGCCGCCGATCCTGGGGTCGGCGGCTTTCATCATGGCCGAGATACTGGGTATCAGCTACGTGCGCATTGCCGCGGCCGCGCTGCTGCCGGCGATCCTGTTTTACTTTGCCGTCTTTCTTACGGTGCACCTGGTTGCCATCCGCCGCGGTCTGCGCCTGGTGCCGGACGACGAGATGCCGGCGTGGAGCAGCGTACTCCGACTGGAAAGGCTGGCACCCATCGTCGCCGCGCTGGGCGGTCTGTTCTACGGTGTGCTGAGCGGACACTCGATCCAGACATCCGCCTTCTACGGCGTCGCCCTCCTGTGCATCAGCTATCTGGTGTTCGCGATCAAGGCGGGCGTGGAGTCGCGCGAGATCGTGCGCAAGCTGGTGGACGGACTGGCCGACACCGGCAAGGCCATGGTCATCATCGGCGTGCTGCTCGCGGGGGCGCAGATTCTGGTTTCCATGATCAACCTGACCGGCATCGGCGTGACCCTCACCGGTCTCATCGTCAGCCTGACCGGCAGCTCGATTCTGCTGGTGGCGCTGATCGTCGCCTGTGTGTGCCTGGTGCTGGGCATGGGTATCCCCACTACCGCCGCCTACGTGCTGGTTGCGGCGGTGCTTGCGCCGGCGTTGACGAAGATTGGCGTGCAGCCGCTGATTGCGCATCTGTTTGTGTTCTACTTCGCCACGCTTTCGGTGATCACTCCTCCGGTTTGTGTGGCGGTGTTCGTGGCATCCGGCATTGCGTCGACCAATTGGCTGCCTGTCGCCGGCTACTCCATGCGGCTCGCAGCGACCGTCTATCTGATTCCATTTCTCCTGCTGGTCTATCCCGCGCTGGCCGGTATCGGCGGCTGGGATGCCATCGCCCTCGCCGCGCTCCAGGGAATGCTCTTCGTCATCGGGTTCGCGTCCCTGCTCGGCGGGACCCGGTTGCTGGGTCATCGTGCGCTGGATGCTGCCGCGATGATCCTCCTGGTCGTCCTGGCCGTGATTCCCGGGTGGCCGTCGAATGTGGCCGCGCTCGTGCTGCTGGCCACGATTCTGGCGATCGGACGCCTGCGCGCCAAAAGGCGTCGCGGGCCGGACGACGATTCCAACAGCGCCGCCTTCAGCGGCGCACTACCGGTTCGCGAGGAAAGAAGTCGATGACCTTCATGGTGGGTGCCGGGGCCGGTTTTTCCGGCGATCGCACCGATGCGGCGATTCCGGTGGTCGAGGAATTGATCCGGCGGAGCGCGCCCTCCGCATTGATCTTCGAGACGCTGGGAGAACGCACGCTTGCCGAGGCCCAGTTGGCTCGCCGCAACGATCCGGCCGCCGGCTATGAACCATTGCTGGGCGATTTTCTCGCGCCTGTGCTGGGCGCCTGCATCGAGCACGATATTCCTGTACTGGGAAACTTCGGCGCGGCCAATCCGGCTGGAGCGGGCCGCCTGGTCGCGGAGCTTGCGACGCGCGCCGGTTATCCTGATACGTCGATCGCGGTAATCACCGGTGATGACATCCGGTCGCGTTTGTACGAGATGGATCTGGAGCCCTGGGAAGCCGAGACGGCGCCCTTGCCCGAAGCCGCCGATCTGATTGCGGCCAATGTCTATCTCGGCGCGCAGCCGATGGCCCGCGCACTTCGTTCGGGTGCCCGCGTGGTTGTCGGCGGCCGAGTGGCTGATGCGGCGCTCGTGCTCGCACCCGTGGCCGAATACTTCGACTGGGCGTGGGACGATTGGCATCGTCTCGCGGCAGGGATGATGGCGGGCCATCTGGTCGAATGCGGTACGCAGATCACCGGCGGCTACTTCGCCGACCCGGGGCGCAAGAACGTGTTCTCCCCGGCAACGCTGGGTTATCCGCTGGCGGAAGTCGAAAGCGACGGCCGCATCGTCATTACCAAGCCGCCGGGCACGGGCGGCCAGGTCACGGAGCAGACCGTCAAGGAGCAACTGCTGTACGAGGTGCATGATCCCGCGCGTTACGTGACCCCCGACGTGATCGTCGATCTGTCCCGCGCGACGGTGCGTCAGATCGGTGCAGACCGTGTGGAGGTCGGCGGCATCCGGGGGCTTCCGGCGCCCGAAAAACTCAAGGTCACGGTGAGCTACGAAGGTGGCTGGCTCGGGGAGGGCGAGATATCCTACGCCGGCCCGGGCGCGCTGAATCGTGCCAGGCTGGCCGCGGACATCGTGCGGGGGCGACTGGACATGCGGGTGCCGGATTCGGTTCGGCGCCGTCTGGATGTGATCGGTTGCGTCAGCGTCTTCGACGACGACGCCGGTTCGTTGAGTGATGCCGGCAGCGCCGGTGCACCGCCGGAAGATGTGCGCTTGCGGCTGGCCGTGGAGCATGCCGAGCGCGCGTGGGTCGAGCGTGCCACGCAGGAGGTGCTCGCGCTGTATTGCTGCGGGCCGGCCGGCGGCGGGGGCGTCCGGAGGCACCACCGGAGCCGGATCAAGACGTCGTCTTTCCTGGTACCGCGGGATTGCATTCAGCCAAGGATCGATACCCATGTCCCCTGAAACGGATGCGCACCCGCCGGAAACGATCCGGCTTCACGATATCGCCCATTCCCGGGCCGGCGACAAGGGGGATCGGCTCAATCTGTCGCTGTTTGCCTTTGAGCCCGGCGATTACGTGATACTCGTCGCCCAGGTCACCGAGGGCCGCGTGTTCGACCTGTTCAGGCACCGTGGCGTGACCCGCGTAAGGCGCTACCTGCTGCCGCAACTGCATGGCATGAACTTCGTGATCGATGGCGTGCTGGAGGGGGGCGTCAACGGCGCCCTCAACCTGGACGGTCACGGCAAGACGCTGTCCTACCGCCTGCTGGGCATGTCCATCGAGAAAGCCCAGGCGCCATCCGACTGACAGGCTCCGCGATCCCTGCTTCTCAAACCGGTTCGCGCGGTTCGATCGGCGGATATCGCGGCATGGCGGGTTCTCCATTGCCGCGCTGGTGGTAGTCCGAAGACGTGCACGAGACCCGGGTAGCGAAATACACAACAATGAAAGCGATCACGGTATGATACGGTACCAACGGAATGGATGGCACCAGGCATGCCCTGGTTTCCAATGCCTGCCGGACCGGATTCCGATTCAGGAGCCTGACTCACTCAGGATTGTTTTTTCGCTGAAGAATACGCAGTTGTCGTTGACCTCGGACGGAATCATGATCGAATTTAAAAAAGTCAACAAGTGGTTCGGAAACTTCCATGTTCTCAAGGATATAAACCTGCAGGCCAACACGGGTGAAGTGTTGGTGATCTGCGGGCCCAGCGGATCCGGAAAGAGCACGCTGATTCGTTGCGTAAACAAACTTGAAACTGTACAGGAAGGCGCGCTTCTGGTGAACGGGGCGGATGTGACCAAACCGGTCGCTAACCGCAGCAGGATCAGCGCGGAAGTCGGGATGGTTTTCCAGCAGTTCAATCTTTACCCGCACATGACCGCACTGCGGAACATTACCCTTGCTCCCATGAAAGTACGTGGAGAAAGCGCGCGCGACGCAGAACGCAATGCGCGAGATCTCCTGGATAAAGTCGGCATGCCGACCCACGCCGACAAGTATCCGTCGCAGTTGTCCGGGGGCCAACAACAGCGAGTTGCGATCGCCCGGGCGCTTGCCATGCACCCGAAAGCGATTCTCTTCGACGAGCCCACCTCCGCGCTCGATCCCGAGATGATCAACGAGGTTTTGGACGTGATGACCGCCCTGGCCAGGGAAGGGATGACGATGCTGGTCGTGACGCACGAAATGGGGTTTGCAAGGCGGGTGGCGGACAGGGTTATTTTCATGGATGAGGGAAGGATCGTCGAGGAGGCGACGCCGGAAGTCTTTTTCGCGCGTCCGGAACAGGAGCGAACCCGGGCATTCCTGGGCAAGATACTGAAACACTAGCTTCGCATGGCCATCAGGCGCGTCCTTTCGTATCCGTGCTTGACAAGCCTTCCCGGAAAGGTAAGCTGAGCGAGGCTGCGTAACCCCTGCGCTGCCGGATTTCAGGTTGAAACACAGCTTCTCTTGCGGGATTGAACAGAAAGCATTAGTTACTGTCGGGTATTCGGTCTCAGGCAACTCTCCACGAGGTTGCCGATCGCATTTTTGATTCAAATGGAGGAGGTAACATGCACTCAATTTCAACACCGAGGCACGCAAAAAGGCTAATCGGATATTTGTTTTCGCTGTTTGCATTCATGATGGTTGGGGTTTCGGTCGTGTCCGCCGCCACGACGCTGGATGACATCAAGGCAAGAGGAGAGCTGATTGCTGGTGTCAAGGCACAATATGAGCCATTCGGGTTCGTCGACAAGGACGGCACACATCTCGGTTTCGATGTGGATATCGCTCACGAGCTGGCCAAGGCCTTGTTGGGCGATCCGAACAAGGTCAAGTTTGTGTCGGTCACATCCGGCAATCGCGTCCCGTATCTTCAAAGCAAGAAGATCGACATTATTACGGCAACGATGTCGGTAACCCCCGAGAGAGCGAAAGTCGTAGATTTTTCCGAGCCGTATTTCCTTTCTGGCAGCCTTGTTCTTGTGCCCAGGAATAGCTCGATCACCGGTGTGAAAGATCTTGCAGGAAAAACGGTAGCCGTCATTCAGGGCGCGATTCAGGTGAATGAGGTCAAGGAACTGGCCCCAACGGCAAAACTCGTCGAGTACGGGAAACTGTCCGAGTGCGTGCTTGCGCTCAAGACCGGACGAGCCGATGCATATGTGCATGACGATCTGCCGATTCTGGCGGTCGCGGAAAAGGATCCGACCCTGAAGGTTGTAGGAGATGCTTTCAAGCCGGTCCCGTTCGCGATTGCGGTACGAAAGGGTGATACCGAGTTCCTCGAGTTCGTGAATCAGCAACTCGAGAACATCAAGAAGGACGGCACGTTTGACAAGCTCTGGGACAAGTGGTTCGGACAGTACAAGGATCGCCTGCTGAAGCCAGAGTAACAGACCGGTTCACGGTCTGAACCATGATCTTTTCCTGGTCTGTCGTTATTCAGGGACTGCCCCTTTTGCTGAAAGGGGCAGTCCTGACGATTGTTATTTCCGCTGCAGCGATGGTGCTTGCGATACTGGGCGGGATGGTCTTTGCAGTACTGTCCCAGATCCGAAATCCGGTCGTCAGGTTCCTCGTACGCACGTATGTCGAAATATTTCGCAATACGCCGCTGCTGATCCAGCTTTTCATCTTTTATTTCGGATTGCCGCAGCTCGGAGTGAGCCTGAGTCCGCTCACATGCGGTATCGTGGCACTGACGCTGTACACCGCCGCGTACAACGTAGAGATATTCCGCGCGGGCCTGGAAGCCGTACCCCGGGGTCAGCAGGAGGCGGCGCGCGCCACGGGCCTGTCTCCTTTCCAGGAGGCGGTTTATGTGGTCATTCCGCAGGCCCTGCGTATCTCGTTTCCGGCGCTCGGTAACAATCTGGTATCGCTGGTCAAGAACTCGTCGCTGGTGTCGACGATCGGCCTGGCGGATTTGATGTTCCAGGCGAACCAGATTGCGTTCACGGATTTCCGCAGCTTCGAGGCATACGGAACGGCAGTGGTGCTGTACGTTCTGATAGTTCTTGTCCTGACACGCGTAATCAACTTCGTTGACGCGCGACTTTCCCTGCGCCAATCATGAATATCAATATTCAAGTGCTGGCGGAATGGTTTCCGTACCTGATGCGCGGAGCGCTGTTCACGGTGATAATCGCGGCGTCCGTCATTGTGACAGGCACCGTGGTGGGATTCGGCGTCGGGCTTCTGCGGTTTGTTCCATCCCGTGTGATCCGAAAGACGACCGGTTGGGTGGTGGAGGTCGTGCGTGCGGTCCCGCTGCTCCTGATGCTGTTTTTCGTTTTTTTCGCGTTGCCGGCTCTCGGGCTGCACATTCCATCGGTTGCCGCGGCGATTGTGGGAATGACGCTGTGGATGGTGGCCAACACCGCCGAGGTGGTGCGGGGCGGTATTCAGTCAATACCGCGAGGGCAAACGGAGGCCGGCGTCGCGACCGGATTGTCCGATTTGCAGGTGATGCGCCATGTCATTGTGCCGCAGGCGATTCGGCGCATGCTGCCATCCTATATCGGGCTTTGCACGATGCTTACCAAGGACACCTCGCTGGCGGCAATAATTGGAGCATTCGAGCTGACCCGCGCGGCCCAGGAATCGATCGCGCGCACGTATCAGTCACTGGAACTCTATTTGTTTGCGGCTGCAGTTTACTTCTGCTTGTGTTACCCGATGTCGGTGCTTTCCCGCCGGCTCGAAGGACGCCTGAACAAAGGCTGACCATGATGAAAATTCTTGACTATCGCAGCGACACCGCAAGCCCGTTGACGCCCGAGATGTTCGGCGCGATCGAGGCGGCGGTGGTTGGTGATGATGTGCTGGGCGAAGATCCGACGGTTCGGCGGCTGGAAGAGATGAGCGCGGAGCTGTTCGGCAAGGAGGCAGGGCTTTTTGTTGCGTCCGGCACGATGGCCAATCAGATTGCGATAATGGCGTTAACCGTCCCCGGCGACGAAGTTGTTGTTGGCGAACAATCGCACATTTACGGCCTTGAATGTGGTGGGCTCGCGGCGTTGTCCGGTGTGCAGGCGCGGCCCCTGGGTGCGGTCGAAGGAAGGTTTGCTCCGGCGGATGTGGAGAGTGCGATCCGGCCGGCCGGGCTTCAGTTTTCCCGTACACGCGTGCTGTGCCTGGAAAATACGTTTGACCTGAATCGGGGGATTCCGCTTCCGCCGGACTATCAGGACGAGATGGCCGATATCGCGCGACGACATGGTGTGACCGTCTACCTGGATGGCGCCAGAATCTTCAATGCCGCAGTGGCGTTCGATACGGAACTGCGGCAGTTCGGCCGCTCGGCGGATTGCCTGCAGTTTTGCTTGACGAAAGCACTCAGTGCGCCAATTGGTTCCGTTCTGCTCGGGAGTGCCGGGTTTATAGAACGGGCGCGAATGATCAGGCAACGTATTGGCGGTGGAATGCGCCAGGTCGGATACATGGCGGCGGCAGGTGTCGTTGCATTGGAAAAAATGTTGCCGAGAATCCAGATCGATCACGACAACGCCCGCAGGCTTCGCGATGGTCTGGCACGCATCGACGAGCGGCTGGTGGAGTTGAATGCCCCGTCGACCAATATCGTGCGCATGAATGTTGCGGCTGCGGGACGGGAAGTCGATCGTGTCATCCAGGCTTTGTCGGAGCGCGGCGTCCGGATCAAGAAGGTCGATGAGCGTACCTGCCGGATGGTGACTCATTCGGGTATCGAAAGCGCGGACATCGACGCGGCACTTGTCGCACTGAACGAAGTTTTGTAGCTACGTTATCCGCCCGCGGACTCCTGATCTCCACCGCCCTGTGCGTGCCGCGTCCGCGTCTCGTTTCATATGCCGCCGAACGTGGCCTCGATGGTGTCGAAATTCATGGGGTCAATGGCTGCCTGACCTGCGATTTCCGATATCCGGTCGCGAAGGGTGTCACAGCGCTTGCGTCGATGCTCCTGACAATCGCATGCGCTCGACCAGTGATAAGGATCCCGTCTCGTGACAGGTGTACCGCCAAGTCGTGCTTCGATCACGGTTCTGCAGGCCGTCTCCGTGACCACGATGGGAGTGCTGCCGGCCTTTCTCCTGGGCGCATTGGCGGTACAGATTGGCAACGATCTGGATATCGGACCAGCCGATATCGGGCTGGCGGCGGCAACGCTGTTTGCGGTTGCGGGCTTGCTCGCCCGTCCGCTGGGTCTGCTGGTGCAGCGTCTCGGCGCGGGGCGTTCCATGGCGTTGTCGGCGATGTTCGCCGCAATATCGTTGGGCGCGGCGAGCGAGGCGCATTCCGTCGCGGCGCTCGTTGCCGCCCTGGTTGTGGGTGGCGTGGCAAACTCCATGGCGCAGCCCGCCGCCAATTTGAGCATTTCGCAAAGTGTCGGCTCGCACCGCCTGGGCCTGGCATTCGGGATCAAACAATCGTCGATTCCAGCGGCCTCGCTGATAGGCGGCCTCACCGTGCCGGGTATCGCGTTGGTCGTGGGCTGGCGCTGGGCGTTTGTGGCCGGTGCGCTGGCGGCGGTCGGCGTTGCCGTCTGGGCCCGGTTGCGAGATCCGGCGTCCCGTCTGCAGTCTGCCGATGGCGCGCCACCGGCGGATCGCGGCACTCCCCGCAATGGACTGGTGGTACTGACGATCGGCGCAGGCCTCGCCGCGGCAACCGCGACCTCTCTGGGTGTGTTTCTGGTGGACTCTGCCGTGCATTTCAGCATGGCGCCAGGCAGGGCGGGCCTGCTGTTCGCCGGGGCGGCACTGCTGGGTCTGCTGGTCCGCATCGGGCTCGGTGCCATCATGGACCGCTTTCCCGACCGCAGCCCGTACATCCTGGCCGCCAATCTGCTGGTTGGCGGGGCGGCCGGTTTCCTGTTGCTGGGCAGTGGAGTGATGCCCCTGTTTATCGGCGGCGCGTTTCTCGCCTATGGAGCCGGCTGGACCTGGCCCGGACTGCTGCACTTCGCGGTTGTGCGGGACAATCGGACGGCGGCGGCATCGGCGACCGGCGTGCTGCAGACGGGGTTGTCGCTGGGCGCAGCGGTCGGGCCGTTGCTGTTCGGCTTGCTGGTCGAGGCGACATCCTACCGTGTGGCCTGGCTCGCAGCGGCTGCCGTGGCATTGATGGCGGCGATTACCTTGCGCGTAGGACGCCGCATAATCCGCCGCGTGCGCGGGCGTGCACAATGGCACCCGGGCTGAGCGTATCGCAGCATTCGCGCGCCTGCTGTTATGCACCCTACTGGCGCAGGTTCTTCTCGATACGGCTGTCGGGAACAAGCCACAGAATGGCCACCACGACGTACAGTGCGTCGGCGATCCCGGTATAGGCGAATGCGAGCGGAATGGCCGCCGCATAAAGCAGCGCGGATATGATGTTCTTGCGGTCGTGGCCGAGCGCGCGTGCAAGTGTCGAGTTCCGTCCGTGCAAGGCTATGAAGGCGCGGGTGAGGATGAAATAGGCGATGGCGGCCATCAGCAATACGATGCCGTAGGCCGCGGTGGGAACGGCTGCGGCATGGTTGTTGCTCATCCAGGCGGTGGTGAAGGGGATCAGGGTCAGCCAGAACAGGAGGTGCAGATTCGCCCACAGCGTTGGGCCGTTCACGCGCTCGGCCGCCTGCAGCAGATGGTGATGATTGCTCCAGTAAATGCCGATATAGACGAAGCTGAGCACGTAATTCAGGAACGCGGGAATCAACGGCTTCAATGCCGCCAGACTGGTCCCCTCCGGCATTTGCAACTGCAATACCATGATGGTGATGGCGACCGCGATGACCCCGTCGCTGAACGCCTCCAGCCGGCCCGTGTTCACCGCCGCGCGTTCCCGCGCGCAATGATGGACAGCGCGTCATGGTGACTGTTAGGCCGTGTTAACAATTATTCACGCGTGCGTTGTCGCCGAGAAGCCGCATCCGGCAAGGCGCGCGGCGCAGCGCCAGGCTCATTGCCTGGTCAAGCCGCGCAACACCGCCGGGGTGGCTTCTCGGCGCAACCCGGAGGGAAGCGACCAGAAAAGGCGCAGCACTGCGTTGCTCGTCGCTTATTGGTAATGAACCAATGGCGCTCCTCGCGCCTTGTTCTGCGCCTTTTCTGGTCACTTCGCACGTGCGAATAATTGTTAACACGGCCTAATCACCCGGTCTGCCTGCGGCCGGAATCCACGCTTCTCTGCCCCTCAGCTGAACACGGACTCCACCTCGAAATGGCGATGTTTCGCACCATTTGATTCTACGGCGCCGATTGCTGGCGGGAAGTGGTCATGCGGGTTTGCGCCAATTCCGGGATGGGTGTCAGCGCCTGTTTGCCGGTTAGCACGGCGATCAGGTTCCTTGCAGCCAGATCGATCATCGCGAAACGCGTGCGCCTGGTGGCAGAGCCGATGTGTGGCAGGGTTACCGCTTGCGGCAGGTGGGCCAGCGGACTCGTCGCCGGCAGGGGCTCTTGCGCGTAGACGTCCAGACCGGCGGCGCGAATGACGCCATTCGTCAGCGCCTGAGCCAGCGCCGCCTCATCGACGAGACCACCGCGCGCGCCGTTGATGAAGATTGCGGAAGTCTTCATGCGCTGAAACTCCGCCGCACCCATCAGTCCTCTCGTCTGTGGCGTCAGCGGTGCCAGCAGCAGGACGAAATCGGAGCGGTCGAGCAGGCAGTTGAAATCGACGTATTCGCAACCAAGCGCATTCTCGATTTCCGGGCGCCGCCCGCGGTTGTGGTAAAGCACGCGCATCCCGAAGCCGAGGCGCGCGCGCCGCGCGACTGCCGCACCAATACGGCCCATGCCGATGATACCCAGCGTGGCATGGTACATATCGACGCCGAACAGGGCTTCGTCGCCAATGTAGGTCCAGTGACCGGCTTTGACATAAGCATCCAGCTCCGGCACACGCCGCGCGGCCGCCAGCATGAGCGCCAGCATCAGGTCGGCGACACTCTCGTCGAGCACGCCGGGCGTATGCGTGGCGGTCACCCCGCGTCGGCGCAAGGCTTCGATGTCGAGATTGTCGTAACCGGCGGTGGCGTTGCAGACAACGCGCAGGTGGGGTGCAGCAGCGAGCAACTCCGTATCGACGCGTTCGCCAGCGTTGAGAAGGCCTTCGGCATCGGCCACGCCGGCGAGAAGCTCGCTGCGTGCAATGGGGCCGGGCGTCTCCCGCACGCGGCAGTCGCAGTGTTGCTCCAGATAACGCCTGATCTTCGCCGGTATGGGGTGGGTGACGTAAGCGGTCGGCTTCATCGGGGCAGGCCGATGTCGCGTCGCCTCCCGCGACGCGACACTCGGAGTCGATCAGGCGTTGAGCGCGCCCGATGCTTTTGCCGCGTGGGTGGCGATCATGTCCATCAGCGGCGGTGACAGGCAGTCGTAGGGTTCCAGGCCAAGCTCCCGCAGCCGGCCGCGCACCCATTCCATATCGTCGGGCGCCACGCCGCCTTCGATCGCGGAGGATACGAAGGCCGCAAACGTCGGGGCACCCCAGCCGGACTGCCGCGAGAGTTCGGGATGAATGAACGCCAGCCCGTGGAATACATGCCCCGGGTTATCGATTATGCCGTACATGTGTGCACCGCAATCCCTGCATGCGTAGCGCTTGATGACCGCGTTGGGGTCGACGACCTTCAGCTTTTCGCCGTGGCTCGTCGTGTTGACCTGATCCCTGGGAGCAACGGCCAGCATGGAAAACGCCGCGCCTCCGGGCTTCCAGCATTTCGTGCAACCGCACAGGTGATTGTGCAGGTAATCGCTGTTGACGGTGACTTCGACGGGATCGCTGCTGCAGTTGCAAACCAGGGTGCCGCCTGAAAATCCGGGCTGGGCGTTTTGGTTGATGCCGTTATCGACCGCCGGATGAATAGATACCTTGGCCATGTTCGGACCCTCCGATCAAGTGGTGGGACTGCCTCGTGCTGCCGCGGTCGCGCCAGCGAATACATATTTGCCAGGGCGCTCGTCGCGGCACCCGGATGTGGCGAGCGCGGGTTGCCCCTGCTGATGCATTCGGGTAAGCCAAGCATAAACACCCTTCTTACCGTGGGTCAATGACAACTGCGTGGCTGGCCCGGAACTTCCCCGGTGTTTTTGTAATTGGACGAGAAAACGGCATGCTCCCACGATCGATTCGGGATAAAACAACCATGAAAAGACCTGGCGTGCAGGCGCCGTCATCGCCCGCCTGCGCCGCTGTCAGTACGGCGTTGGCCCGCGCGCCCTACGTCTGTCGTTCGCGCCAGAAAATGAACAGGCCGGACGCGATGATGATTGCGGTTCCGAACAGTTTGGAAGGACTTGGAAACTCGGCAAAAAAAACATAGCCGATAATCACCGCCGATACGATTTCGAGATACTGGAACGATGCGAGTACCGATGCGGGCGCCTTCTGAAACGCCCACACGATGAGCAGGTGCCCGTAGGCGGCGATACCGCCGAGGACCAGTACCAGCACCCAGGCCATCGCGGAAGCGGGCAGTGATGGCATGAACTCGACGGCTCCGAGCGCCCCACCGCCGACGAGCGTCGCGCCCAGCAGTACGCTGCCGCCGATACCGGCGACGTACTGCATGATCAGCGGTGAATCGCGTGTTCCGAGCGCCCGGTTCATGAGCAGATAGCTCGCGAACAGCGTGGCCGCCCCCAGCGGCAGCAGCGCCACCGCACCGAAGCGGCTGAAACTCGGATTGATGACGATAATGGCCCCCAGGAACCCGATGACGATCGCCAGCCATCGGGGCCAACGCACCTTTTCGTGCAGCACCAGCGCCGAAAGCCCCGTCAGGATAAACGGCTCGACGAAGAAAATCGCAATCGAGTCGGCCAGCGGCATGAACTTGACCGCGGTGAAAAAACACAGACTGGCGCCGCCCAGGATCGCGCCACGCAAAAGGTTGAGCCACCACCGCTGTGGTTGCAGTGCCGCGACACCGCGAGCCAGAACGATAACCGGTGCGGTCACCACAATCTGCAGAAAGAAGCGATAGAACGTGACCTGACCCGGGGCCATGCCCTGCTCCGTGGCGAGATACTTGGCGATTCCGTCCATGACCGGCAGCAACAGGACGCCGCACATCATGATGACGATGCCCTGCCGGTAGCCGCTGCCGGCCACCCGGTCGGCGTGCCCGAGCGTAACCATTGATGAACTCTCCGAGGTGTTCGGGAAGGCGAAAATTCCCTGCTCCCATGCTACATGGAAACCGGTCGGCCGGCTGACATCGGCACGGCCGGGATCAATCCGACAGCGATCGGTTGCGTTCGATCCCTGAACCGCCGTGATGCAAAGCGTCGGCGGGGTGGGGCGCGGGTAGTATCTGTCAGTCCCGTGTCATGGTTCGCGCGCGCAATATATGATAAAAAGGACACTTCGGATAGCTAACCGATCCCTCTAACAAAACCCGACGCAACGGGAGTCGCGGATGCACCCTTTACTGGACTTCCTGCGCCAGCATCATGAGCAGATGCTGGACGACGTCAGGGAATTCGTGGAACGTGAAACTCCGTCCACAGACAAGGGGCGGCTTGACGATTTCGCGCAATTCCTTTGCGACTTCATAAAACAACGAACCGAAGCCGCGACCACGAGCATCGTCAAAAGCCCGGACAACGGCAATCACGTACTCGCGCGCTGGGGCGACGGCCTGCAAGGCGCACCGATCCTCCTGCTCGGGCATTTCGATACGGTATGGCCGGCGGGCACATTGGCCGACATGCCGTTTGCAGTGCGCGACGGCAAAGCGACGGGGCCGGGCATATTCGACATGAAGTGCGGGCTGGTCCATGGCATCTGGGCAGTCAAGGCGGTGCAGGCGGTTACGGGAGTCAGGCGGCCGGTCATGTTTCTGGGCAATTCCGATGAAGAGATCGGCAGCCCGAGTTCCAACGCCCTCATCCGGCGTGAAGCCCCCAAGGCCGGTACCGTGGTGGTGCTGGAGCCGAGCGCGGACGGTGCGGCAAAAACCCGGCGCAAGGGGGTCGGCCGTTTTCAGATCAGCGTCACCGGGCGCGCCAGCCACGCCGGCCTGGATCCTTACGGCGGGATCAGTGCGATCGATGAACTTGCCCGCCTGATTCTGCAGTTGCATGCATCCGGCGATCGGGAAACGGGCACAACCGTGAATGTCGGCACGATCCGCGGGGGCACCCGTTTCAATGTCGTAGCAGCCGAGGCGCATGCGGATATCGATCTGCGCGTGGCCACGCTGGCCGAAGCAGAGCGCATGACCCAGCTGATCAAGAGCCTGAAACCGCATCGCGAAGAGGCACGCGTTCAGGTCGAGGGCGGCATGGTATGGCCGCCGATGGAGCGGTCGGCCCGCATCGTCGCGCTGTTTGAACGGGCGCAGAAACTGGCCGCCGAACTGGGCTTCGATCTGCGCGAAACCAGCGTCGGCGGTGCCAGCGACGGTTGTACCTGTGCCGCCCTGGATTTGCCGGTGCTGGACGGGATGGGTGCCGTTGGCGGCGGAGCCCATGCGACGCACGAGCATATCGACGTTGCCAGCATGCCGGAACGC
The DNA here is from genome assembly GCA_964646895.1 of uncultured Salinisphaerales bacterium. Taxonomy (GTDB): domain Bacteria; phylum Pseudomonadota; class Gammaproteobacteria; order Nevskiales; family CAZYIP01; genus CAZYIP01. The sequence continues at coordinate 26,336 of CAZYIP010000023.1, forward strand.
GCGGCCCTGGTGGCGCGGCTCATTGAAACCGCATGAGTTCGAAAGCATGAGCAGAGATGCAGCAATCAGCGCGGCCGATGCCTATTTCGAGAGCGGTCGCTTCGAGCAGGATCTCGCGCGCCGGGTGGGGATCGCGACGGAAAGCCAGAACCCGGAGCGTGCCGGAGAGCTGCATCGTTATCTCGCCGCGGAGCTGTCGCCGACGCTCGAAAAACTCGGATTTGTCTGCCGGCTGCTCGACAACCGTTACCCGGACGCCGGTGGCTTCCTCTACGCGGAGCGTATCGAAGACTCGGCCCTGCCCACTGTGCTGTCCTACGGACACGGTGACGTTATCCGCGGCCAGGAAGCGCAGTGGCGCAGCGATCTGTCGCCATGGCGTCTGACGCAGGACGGAAATCGCCTGTACGGGCGCGGTACGGCCGACAATAAAGGTCAGCACACCATCAATATTGCTGCGCTGGAGGCGGTGATCGCCGCGCGCGGGCGCCTGGGCTTCAACTGCAAGCTGTTGATCGAAACGGGTGAGGAAATCGGCTCGCTGGGGTTGCGCGAGCTGTGCCAGGATAACCGGGAGCTGCTGAGTGCGGACGTGTTCATCGCGTCGGACGGTCCGCGCATCGGTCCCGAACGGCCGACGCTGTTTCTTGGCTCGCGCGGCGCGCTGAACTTCGACCTGACGGTCGACATGCGCGACGGTGCTCATCACTCGGGCAACTGGGGCGGCCTGCTCGCCAATCCGGGGATCGTGCTCGCCCACGCCCTCGCGAGCATTACCACGGCGAGCGGAAAGATTCTGGTGACCGACTGGCTTCCGAAGGAAATTCCGGAGCCGGTTCGGGCCTTGCTGAGCGATCTGAGTATCGAATCGGTGGACGGCGGGCCCCGCATCGACGATGACTGGGGCGAACCGGGCCTGAGCGCGGCGGAGAAAGTCTATGGCTGGACCGCATTCGAGGTGCTGGCGTTCAAAACCGGTAATCCCGACCATCCCGTGAATGCCATTCCGGGCCGGGCTACTGCCCACTGCCAGATTCGCTACGTGGTTGGCGTGGACCCGGACCGCCTGCTGCCGGCGCTGCGCACCCACCTGGACGACCGCGGCTTTTCGGTGGTCGAGATCAAGCGCGCCGAGCGCGGTTTCTTCGTGGCCACGCGTACCAGCCCGGACAACCCGTGGGTGCGCTGGGCCGCTGATTCACTGGCGCGCAGCACGGGCAAGAAGCCCGCCATTCTCCCCAACCTCGGCGGTTCGCTGCCCAACGATATCTTCTCGCAGGTGCTGGGCCTGCCAACGGTATGGGTGCCGCACTCGTATCCGTCATGCTCGCAGCATGCGCCGAACGAGCACATCCTCGTTCCGGTGGTACAGGAAGGTCTGCGACTAATGGCCGGACTATTCTGGGATCTGGGTGAAAACCCGCCCGAACGGAGCATTTCGCAATGACAGAACCCTGCGATCTCGATGCCACCGAGGCGCGTCGCCTCATCGCCGGCAAAAAGCTCTCGCCG